>DATCQV010000053.1:0-6142 GCA_036569325.1 Mucilaginibacter sp.
CTGATCTATGGCGATGCATACGAGCTCGGAGTTACACGCGACGATAATTGCTTCCACGTGGAGCTGGCCATTAAACAAAAACCTGTATCGAAACATGAAAAAAACCAGGTGCTTGTTGGTTGACGACGAACCTTTGGCAATAGCCCTGCTTCAAAAGCATGTGGCGCAACTCGACTTCCTGGAGATCACAGGCACCTGTGCCAATGTTTTAAAAGCTTTGGAAATACTCAAAAAGTCTGAGACCGATCTCATGTTCCTTGATATTCAAATGCCGGCTATGAATGGCATTGATTTTTTGAAGATGCTGAGAAATCCACCCAAGGTGATCATCACCACCGCTTACCGGGAATATGCGCTTGACGGGTACGATCTGGATATTGTAGACTATCTGCTGAAACCAATTACCTTCGACCGTTTTTTTAAATCTATAGAACGCTACCTGCGCCAGGATAATCAACCTGCAACTGGAGCAATCGCTGCTTCACCAACAGACGCGGCCGCGATCTATATTAAATCCGGTTATAGGAATATCAAATTAAGCACAGATGAAATATTGTACATCGAAAGCGTTAAAGACTATGTGAAGATAGTTTGCCGTGAAAATGTGGTGACAGCCAAATACCGCATCACCGATATCGAAGCAAAACTTGCCGACAAAGGCTTTTTGCGGATACACAGGTCTTTTATCATCAATTTAAAACACCTTTCTGCTTTTACGGCAAGCGATGTAGAGATCGGTAAAACCGAACTGCCCATAGGGGAAAGCTACAAAGCGCTGGTGGTCAATTATTTAAAAAGATAGCCGTGCGTGATGTGATTAAAAAACCTATACCAAAAACACCGGCAGTTATGTTTTTAAGGAGTACACCGTTTCATTTACGTGTCCTCCTTCGGCATAAAACTGCTTTTCGTACATGCTATCCCGCTTAAAACCACTATTCTCCAATAATTTAATAGAAGAAATATTTTCACGATGCGTTGTGCCGATAATCGTGCGGAATTGCAAATGGTCCGAATTATAGGCAATTACTGCCGATAGCGCCTCCGTCATTATTCCTTTTCCCTGAAATTCCGGAAGTAATTCATACCCGATTTCAACGACCGAATTTTTGAAGTCCAGGTTCCACAAGCATACAATTCCGATGAGTTTGGCTTCATCTTTAAAATTGATAACCCAGTAATAAGCATGACCAGCTAAAATGTTGTTTACAAATTGAACCGCCTGCGGGTATGACGTAGCAGCAGGCCGGTCGAGGTAACAATTAACACGCTCGTCAGACCGCAATAATACCAACTGCTCCGCATCAGCTAACGCTATCTTTCGTAACCTTAGGCGGGGAGTTGTAAGTTCAGTTAATGTAAATTCAGTGTCAGGCTTTTTCATTTTCATTAAGTAAAAGCTACTGAGCAATATAAAAATTTGTACTGTATAATGCTATTTTTTCGCGGTTGCCAGAAGAAGTCAATATCATTTCAACGGGGTGCGATTTGAGGGGAGGAAAGTACTCGCTTAACTAAGAAAAAAGCCGCTCTACCTTCGTAAAGCGGCTTCGTAGCCCGTAGGGGAATCGAACCCCTGTTTCAAGAATGAAAATCTTGCGTCCTAACCCCTAGACGAACGGGCCATTTGTTATTTTATTAAGCCTGGCGCTTAAATGTTTTCCCTTATTTTGGGAATGCAAAGATATGCGTTTAGCGGGAAATTAAAAATAAAAAATGAAATTTTTTTTAGTCCGGAAGTCGGGAAAGTCCGGAAGTCCGGAAGAAGCGTCGGTGTTGACCTAATTATCAATGTGTAATTAATAAAATCGGTTTTGATGATTAACTTTCCGACTTTACTGACTTTCCCGGCTTCCGACCAAAAAAACTCCTATCTTTATCAATAATTATACTTACCTGATATGAAAGCAATTTGGAACAACCAGGTGATTGCCGAGAGCAATGACACTATTGTGGTTGAGAATAATCATTATTTCCCGTTGGAGAGCGTTAACAAGGAATACCTGGTTAATACCGATACGCATACAACCTGCCCATGGAAAGGGCTGGCCTCTTATTATACCCTGAATGTTGACGGCAAAGAGAACCGTGATGCGGCCTGGTTTTATCCCACGCCGAAGCCCGCTGCCGAAAACATTACCAATTATGTGGCGTTCTGGAAGGGTGTTAAAGTAACCGAATAAGCCATGAAGCAATACGATGCCATTATAATTGGCGCGGGCCAGGCGGGTAGTCCGCTGGCGAGGAAGCTGGCCGAAGCCGGGATGAAAACTGCCATAATTGAGAAACGCTGGGTGGGCGGCACCTGCGTTAACGATGGCTGCACGCCTACCAAAACCATGGTGGCCTCGGCTAAGATGGCCTATATGGCTGCCAATAGCACACCGCTGGGGGTCAATATTAAAAAATATACGGTTGATCTGGCTGCTATAAAGAGGCGGAAGGATGAGATCGTTCACCGTTCGCGCGAGGGAGGGCAGAAATCTATAGAGAAAACGCAGAACCTGGAGTTGCTTTTTGGCGAGGCCTCGTTCATCGATAAAAAAACCGTTTTGGTGAAACTGAACAGCGGCAGGGAAAAGGAGCTGCAGGCCGATCTGATCTTCATTAATACCGGTGCGAAGCCGCTGATACCGGAGATAGAAGGGCTTAACGAAATTGATTACCTCGATTCAACCTCTATTATGGAACTGACCGAAGTGCCGGAGCATTTGCTGGTGGTAGGCGGCAACTATATTGGGCTGGAGTTTGGGCAGATGTTCCGCAGGTTTGGAAGCAAGGTGACGGTGATCGAGAAATCTGCAAGGATAGTTTCGAAGGAAGATGAAGACGTTTCAACAGAACTGACTAAGATCCTGGAAATGGAAAAGATCGCCATTCATACCAATGCCGGCGTAACCAAATTAAAAAAGAAACAGGGCGGAAAGATCACCGCAACTATCAATAAAAATGGTACTGAGGAAAAGATCAAATGCTCGCATGTGCTGCTGGCCGTTGGCCGTGTACCGCAATCGAAGGCGCTGAACCTGGATGCGGCGGGTGTAAAGGTTGATGAGCGGGGGAATATATTGGTTGATGATAAACTGGAAACCAATGTGAAAGGCATCTATGCTTTGGGCGATGTAAAGGGCGGCCCGGCATTTACACATATCAGTTATAACGATTATACCATCGTTTACCGCAATCTCATCGAAAAACAAAAGCTTACTATCAAAGACCGGCCGGTGCCTTATACCATGTTCACCGATCCGCAATTGGGGCATATTGGTTTGAGCGAAACAGAAGCGAAGAAACAAGGTATCAAGTATAAGGTGGCCAAATTGCCAATGGCGCATGTGGCCCGCGCCATTGAGACCGGTGATACGCGCGGATTTATGAAGGCCATCGTCGATCCGGATACAAAAAAGATATTGGGCGCTACGGTGCTTGGTCCGGAAGGGGGCGAGATCATGACAATGCTGCAACTGGCCATGGAGGGCGATCTTACTTACGATACTCTACGCTATTATGTTTTTGCGCATCCGCTGTATGCTGAAGCGCTGAATAATCTTTTCCTGGGACTGGAACCATAGCCTATGATCAGGGTTGAAAAGCTGAGTAAATACTTTGGCGTGGTTAAGGCGGTCGACGGGATCTCATTCGACGTAAAGGAGCATGAGAACCTGATATTGCTTGGCACCAGCGGCTGCGGTAAAACTACCACGCTGAAGATGATTAACCGGCTGATAGAGCCATCGGGCGGGAGTATCTTTATTGACGGCAAGAATATTATGGAGCAGTCGCCCGAGTTGCTGCGGCGTGGTATTGGTTATGTGCTGCAGAATAACGGCCTGTTTCCGCATTATACGGTGGCGCAGAATATCGCCGTGGTTCCGCAATTGTTGAAATGGGATCAGAAACGCACCGATAAACGCATCGCCGAACTGCTTGAAAAACTGCATCTTACCAAAGATTACCTGAATGCGTACCCCAGCGAATTGAGCGGCGGGCAGCAGCAGCGCATTGGCCTGGCGCGTGCACTGGTGGCTGACCCGGCGGTATTGCTGATGGATGAACCTTTCGGCGCGCTGGATAACGTAACCCGTTCAAAGATCCATGCAGAATTTAAGGCGCTGGACGAACTGAAGCGCAAAACCATTATCATGGTAACGCACGACGTGCAGGAAGCCTTTGAACTGGGCGATCATATCTGCCTGATGGATAAAGGAGAGATCGTACAGGATGGTACACCGGCCGAATTGCTGTTCAATCCCAAAAACGATTTTGTACGGGATTTTCTGAAGGAGCAAAGGCTGCAACTGGAATTCAAAACCATAGCCCCCCAGCCCCCTGAAGGGGGAGCTTTTGAGTTGCGCGGGGTTCGACTGCCTACGGGTGCAAATTTGTGGTGGATGGTTGAGCATCTGAAGTTTACCGAAGGGGAAAGTATTTCTATATTGGATAAGGACGGGAAAGAAGTAGGTTCGATGGGGTTTGATGATTTGATGTCGGCATTCTATCAATACAAAAAACAGCAGGCCAAATGAACGAGCAGCAGCAAACCTTATGGGGCTTTATGCAGCAGCAAAGCGATAAACTGCTCACACAAACCCTGCAGCACATCGGGCTGACGTTTGTGTCGCTGCTGATTGCCGTGCTGATAGGCCTGCCGCTGGGAATCTTTATTTCGCGCAGACGGCAATTTTCAGGGCCGGTGCTGGGTGTGGCCGGAATCTTGCAGACAGTGCCGAGCATTGCCTTATTGGGTTTTATGATCCCTGTGTTGGGCATCGGCCCAAAACCTGCCATTGCAGCGCTGTTGTTGTATGCCTTGCTGCCTATTATCCGCAATACGTTTACCGGCATTACCGGGGTTGATGCAGCGGTTAAAGAAGCAGCTATAGCAATGGGCATGAGCAAACAACAGGTATTATTCAAAGTGGAACTACCGCTGGCCATGCCCGTGATATTTGCAGGCATCCGCACAGCTACGGTGATAACGGTGGGGGTGGCTACGCTGGCATCGTATATTGCTGCGGGCGGATTGGGCGAATTTATTTTCGGCGGCATCAGTTTAAATAATACCAATATGATACTGGCAGGGGCTATTCCCGCGGCGCTACTGGCTATTCTTTTCGATTTTTTGCTGGCGCGATTGCAGAAGCTAAATGTGAAGAAGTTAAGAGTAGTTACTGCTACTTTACCGGTGCTGCTGATACTTTTATCGTCGTTCTATCTTCTCCCATCAGCTTATGGCAGTAAACTGAAAGCCGGTTTTACACCTGAATTTATGGGGCGGCGCGATGGAAATCTGGGCCTCGTCGGCAAATACGGACTTAAAATACAAACGCTGGTGATTAACGATGCGGTGATGTATAAAGCTGCCTTTGAAAAGCAGCTGGACGTGATCAGCGGGTATTCGACAGATGGGCGGCTGAAGGCTTATGACCTGGTGGTTCTGGATGACGACAAGCATATTTTTCCGCCGTATTATGCGGCGCCGATTGTGAGGGAAGATGCGCTGAAAAAATTCCCTGATCTGGAAAAGGCATTAAATCTCCTGTCGGGGCGAATTAATGACAGCATTATGACCGCACTTAATTACCGAACCGACTATCTTCACCAAAGCCCTGAGCGCGTAGCGCGAGACTTTCTCGACGCTCAAAAACTGTATAAACCGGCCCGCAGCGGAAACGCGGGCATAGTGCGCATCGGGTCGAAGATATTTGGAGAGCAATACATCCTGGCAAGTATTTATAGTATGCTGATTAAAGGTTATACCGATTATGACGCTACTACTAAAACCGGCCTGGGGGGTACCAAAATTTGTTTTGACGCATTAACGAATAACCAGATTGACTTTTACCCGGAGTACACGGGCACGGGTTTGCTGGCTATTTTGCAGCCGTCGCCGAAGGTGATAGACTCGGTAACGGTGAGCAAAGAGGCTACCTATAATTATGTGCAGCGCGGATTTGAAGAGAAATATAATATCAGGTGGCTAAAACCAATTGGATTCAACAATGCGTATGCATTAATGATGAGAAGGAAACAGGCGAAAGAATTGAATATTAAAACAATTTCTAACCTTAAACGATATTTAGATACCAATTAAACGCAATGGATATTGCCGACTGTTACAAAAAAGTACGCAAACGCACCG
>DATCQV010000054.1:0-8070 GCA_036569325.1 Mucilaginibacter sp.
GATCCAGATCGATAACCTCGACCCGAATACAGAATATGCCTATCAGTATTATGTAGATGGTTCTTTCAAGATCGGTGACCCGTACACTGAAAAAGTACTCGACCCGGATAATGACAAGTATATCGATGCCAGCATTTATCCCGGCCTGAAGGCTTATCCAACAGGTAAAACAAGCGGTATCGTAAGCGTTATGCAGGCCAACCAGCCCGCTTACTCGTGGACGACTACCAATTTTGTTCGCCCCGAACCTAAGAACCTGGTGATCTATGAAATGCTGGTACGCGATTTTGTGCAGACACACAGCTATAAAACCATTAAAGATACGCTGAATTATATCGCGCGTCTTGGTGTTAATGCATTAGAACTGATGCCGGTAAGCGAGTTTGAGGGAAATGATTCCTGGGGTTATAATCCGAACTACTATTTTGCGCCTGATAAATATTATGGTACCAAGAACGATCTGAAGGCGCTGATCGATGCCTGCCATGCAAAAGGCATTGCCGTGATCCAGGATATTGTGTTAAACCACTCGTTTGGTTCGTCGCCGATGGTGCAATTGTATTCGAGCGGTGGGGTGCCTACAAGCAATAACCCATGGTATAATACAGTACCGACCCATCCTTACAACGTAGGCTACCAGTTTAACCATGAAAGTTCTGCGACCAAATATTTTGTGAAGAATGTACTGAAGCATTGGATAACGGAATATCATATCGATGGCTTCCGTTTCGATCTGGCAAAAGGGTTTACGCAAAAGAATAGCGGCAACGACGTAAATCTTTGGGGGCAATATGACGCCAGTCGTGTAGCCATCTGGAAGGATTATAACAATTATATGAAGAGCCTCGACCCCAAACTTTATGTAATTCTTGAAGATTTTGCCAGCAACCAGGAGGAAAGCGAACTGGCCGACGAGGGCATGATGACCTGGACAAACCTGGCCACCCCCGGCGAGCAGGCTTTAATGAGTTATAACGATGCCGGCGGCTCATGGGACCTGTCGGGTTTATTTTATGACGGGTACGGCTTTAACAATCCGTATGCGCTGGTGGCCTATTTTGAAAGCCATGACGAGGAACGCCTGCAGTTTAAGAATGGCGCCTATGGCAATTCGAACGGTAGTTATAACATCAAAGACCTGGCTACCGGCCTCAAACGTGACGAAATGGGGGCTGCCTTTATGTTCTCATCGCCCGGCCCTAAAATGCTGTGGCAATTCGGCGAGCGCGGATACGATATCAGCATCAATACCACCGACCGTTTGAGCGATAAACCGCCGCATTGGGAGTATATGAGCGACCCCAACCGTAAGCATTTATTTAAGGTTTATTCGCAGATGATCAAATGGAAAATAGCCAACCCGGTATTTACCAGCACTACGTTTAAATACAGCCTGAACGGTGCTGTTAAAACCATCCAGATGACTGATCCATCAAACAGTATCGAAGTGGTAGGTAACTTTGGCGTGGTGAATAATACTGCTGCCATAGCGTTTCCTTCAACCGGCACCTGGGTAGATAATTTTACAGGGACGACCATTAATGTTAGCGCTTTGCCGTACAATATGACGCTTGCACCAGGTGAGTATCACTTGTATAGTAAAACGGCTTTGCATTAAGTAATATCTTTAATCAGCCGAAGACTTACGAAGTTTTAAAAACTTGGTAAGTCTTTTCTATTCTTTCTTGTCATTTCGAGCGATAGCGAGAAATCTTATACACTTTGCATCCGGACTATGCATTGACGCTAATACACGGCGGTCACCTCGCTTGCTTAAGATTTCTCGCTATCGTTCGGAATGACAACTTGGTGTATTCCCGCCTCTGCCAAAATCCCGCTATAACCTGTCAATTTATTGTTAGTAAAACCAACTCAGCTTCCGTAATTTTAAATTTCAATTGAAATACGATGGCAGCTAATAGCGGTATAATTAAGATCACTTTATTGACTTTGGGGATAATGGTAAGCTTTGCGGGAGCTTCAAACGCACAACAAAAAGATTACCCCATTCAACCTGTTCCCTTCACACATGTGCATGTGAATGATAACTTTTGGGAACCTAAAATGGAGGTGAACGCCAATGTGACCATCCCGTATGTGCTGCAGCAATGCAAGGCTAATGGTCGCGTGGACAACTTTTTGCGTGCCGCAAAACTGGAACCGGGCGATAAAATGAGTGAGTATCCTTTTGATGATACCGACATTTACAAGGTAATAGAAGGTGCCTCATACGCCATGCAGGTGAAAAGCAATCCGCAACTGGATAAGTATATCGATACGCTGATCACTATCATTGGCAAGGCACAGGAGCCGGACGGTTACCTATACACCTTCCGCACTGTGAATGCCAAAAAGCCGCACGAATGGATTGGCGAAAAACGCTGGCAAAATGAAGAGGTGTTAAGTCACGAGTTGTACAACGCCGGGCATTTATACGAAGCTGCCGTTGCCCATTACCAGGCTACGGGCAAGCGTACGCTGCTCAACATCGCCATTAAAAACGCCGACTTGCTGGTGCGCACCTTTGGTTATGGCAAAGAGGTGAAATATCCCGGTCACCAGATCGTGGAGACCGGTCTTACCAAAATGTACCGGGTTACGGGAAATAAGAAATATCTCGATCTGGCTAAATTCTTCCTCGATGTACGCGGCCCTAAGGGCGAGTCATATAACCAGGCTGATAAATTAGTGGTGGATCAGCACGAGGCGGAAGGGCATGCCGTACGTGCAGCCTATATGTATACCGGTATGGCCGACGTTGCCGCGCTGACCGGTAATCAGCAATACCTGCATGCCATCGATGACATCTGGAACGATGCCGTTGATAAAAAGATCTACCTCACCGGCGGCATCGGCGCAACCAATAACGGCGAGGCTTTTGGCGATGCTTACCAACTACCCAACATGTCGGCTTATGCGGAAACCTGCGCGGCCATCGCCAATGTTTACTGGAACAGCCGCATGTTCCTGCTGCATGGCGATTCGAAATATGTGGATATTTTGGAACGCACTTTATATAATGGATTACTGTCGGGTGTTTCGCTGAGCGGCGACCGGTTTTTTTACCCGAACGTATTGCAGTCGATGGGGCAAAACCAGCGCAGCGCTTGGTTTAGCTGTGCCTGCTGTATCAGCAACATGACCCGCTTTTTACCCTCGGTGCCGGGCTATGTTTATGCGCATGATAAGAACGATCTGTATGTGAACCTGTTCATGAGCAACAGCAGCGATATTACCCTCGATGCCGGCAAGGTTAACCTGGTGCAAACCACCAATTATCCCTGGGAAGGCAAGGTTGATATTGCGGTGAATCCCGAAAAAAGCAGCAATTTCACGCTGCGCGTACGCATCCCGGGCTGGGCTTTGAATAAACCGATCCCGGGCGGACTTTACACCTTTATGAATCCGACTTCACAGCCGGTGGTGATTAGCCTTAATGGAAAGGTATTGAATTATACGACCGAAAAAGGTTATGCCGTGATTAACCGCAAATGGAAAAAAGGTGACGTGGTAACCATGAACCTGCCGATGGAAACCCAGAAAGTGGTAGCCAACGGAATGGTAAAGGCCGACGTGAACCGCTTTGCCTTTGAGCGCGGCCCGATAGTGTATTGTCTGGAAGGTCCGGATAATCGTGACAGCACTGTAAATAATATCACCATTAACAAAATGGCTGTTACCAACGCCGTTTACAAACCGCAAATGCTGAATGGGGTAGAGGTGATCACCACCGAAGGACAAAGCGCCAAACGCCAGCTCAACAGCGATCAGCTTTTGCTGACCGATCAAAACGTTACAGCTATTCCATATTATGCCTGGGCCAATCGCGGTCCGAGTGAGATGACGGTTTGGATTCCCTACAATGCCTCTGCCGCCATGCCCAAACCTGCACCTACCATTGCCAGTACAAGCAAAGTGAGCGGCTCCATCAAAAACAAACGCATGCTCAAGGCCCTGAACGACCAGTACGATCCGCAGGACAGCAAAGACGCCAGCATGCCTTATCTGCACTGGTGGCCCAAGCAAAACAGTACCGAATACGTGCAGTACGATTTCGATGCGCCGCATACCGTATCGCAATCAAAAGTTTATTGGTATGATGATAAACCATTCGGCGGCTGTGCTATCCCGGCCGGTTATAAGCTTTACTACAAAAAAGGAGAGGAATGGGTGCCGGTGAAAAATACTTCGGCCTATACCGTTACCAAAGACGCTTACGATACACTAAACTTTGAGCCGGTTGAAACTACCGCTTTGAAACTGGAGGTGCAATTGCCGAAGGATAACTCGGCGGGGATACATGAGTGGGCGGTGAAATAACCTCGCAATTTCTATCCCCGCGCGTCATTGCGAGGAACGAAGCAATCTCTGCACAGGATATTCCGGTTAATGCATATTAACGTTGAACTGGCGTCTATCCCCGCGCGTCATTGCGAGGTACGAAGCAATCTCTGGACTATGCATTGGCGGTAATGTCCTATGTAGAGATTGCTTCGTACCTCGCAATGACGCGTTTTTGGTGTGCATGATAATATGATCAAATCACTCCTTGATTAATTCTTCATACAAATCAATCCAATCGGGATTGATGGAATTAACTAATTGGATCTTCGCATTTCTATTTCCGCCCTTAATAACTTTTTCAACTACAATTGCTTCTTCAATGTGGGGATAGAAACAATAATAAACGAGCTTTTCACATTTATACTTTGCTGTGAAGCTGTTTGGAAAAACGTGATTCTTATGTTGCCACGCCCTGCTGATAAGATCGGACGTAACGCCTACGTACAAAACGGAATGTAGCTTATTTGCCATGATGTAAACACAGCCGCCTCGTTCAAAAACCATATTGATAATGCTATAGTCGGAATATCCTATGTAGAGATTGCTTCGTTCCTCGCAATGACGCGCGTGCGAAATCTCTACTTCCCAAAATCATAAAACTTCCACTGCGTGGTAAAATCCCGTGTCAATGGCTGGTTGATCAGGGTTGCCCTTACCATTTCAATCGGCATGGTGTTTTCCTTCATTATGGCATCGTGAAATTGTTTGTAGGTCATTTTACCGCCATCTACCAATTCGCGTTTCAGGCTCATGAGTTGCAGGCCGCCTGTAAGGTAAGCCACCTGGTATAACGGGCCATAGCCGCCGGTGAACGAGCGGCGTACTTCGCCTTCGGCATTGGCGCGTTCGTGGCCTACGCGGTCGACCAGGAAATCGATGCATTGCTGCGGCGTCCAGTTGCCGAGGTGGTAATTGAGCGAGAAAATGATACGCGCGCAGCGATGCATACGCCAGAACAGCATGCCGATGCGTTCCTCAGGCGTTTTGGCAAAGCCCTGATCATACAGCAGCAACTCCCAGTATAACGACCAGCCCTCAATCCAGAACGGCGTGTAGAACATATTGCGGTAGCTCTTGTAACGGCTGTTCATAAAGTATTGCAGGTTGTGGCCGGGGATCAGCTCGTGCTGCACGGTGCCGCGTGAAAAGTAGGGATTGTTGCCGCGCATACTCATTAGCTTATCGGCTTCGTTCATGGTGTTGGTGGGATAGCTGATGATGATCTCGCTGCCACCCAGAAAGAAGGGGTTAACCAGCTGGCGTTCGGGTGTCATCATGGTCATGCCCCAGGTTTCCTCGGCCAGCGGCGGAATGGTGATCAGGTCGCGCGCTTTAATGAACGATAGTGCATCGTTATATAATTTCAAGATCGCTTCCGGCTGGCGACCGGCAGGTACGTAGCTGTTCTTTACTTTTTCGAGCGCCTTATGCCAATCGTTGCCGAAACCCATTTCGTTGCTGGCTTTCAGCATTTCCCTGTCGCAAAACTCAAACTCCTTGTTAGCCAGTTTGATGAGTTCTTCGGGCGAGTAAGGAATCATTTCGGCTTTCAACTCGCGCACCAGTTCATCATGACCAACAGGCACGCCCTTGATGCCGCTGCTATCGGGTTTTTGGGTGGTGTTGATCTTGCCCTTGCTCATAATGAGGGTGGCATAGGAGGTCAATGCAGAATCGAGGTTTTTATAGGGTTTGGGTGTCCACCAGGTAAAGTTGGGGTCGTAGCCGGTATAGAAATCGTAGAAGCTTTTCAGACGTGCCTTCAAACCTAATACCGCCGATTTTCCTTTACGTGCCAGCGGCATATCGATAGATTTTAACGAAGCAAACGATGCTTTGGCTGTATTCAATTCTGTAAGAATATTATTCAGCTGCATGGCAACTTCCTGACCATCAACAGTGATACCACGACGGCGCTTGGCTTCCAGTAGGTATAGCTCGTTGGCAAAAGGGATATAGGCAGTTATTTTATTGTAATCATCCTCATCATTTTTGATTGCGCCCAATTCGAACACGATCTGTTTTTTCAGCAGGGTATAATCCACTTTGCCGTAAATGCTCATACTGTCGAAATCGGTCTGTTTCAGTTTTTCGAGGTAGTCGTTACAGATATCGGTCAGGCGTTTGCATTCCTCGGGCGAGGTTTGTACCGATTGGTTTTCGTACCCGTCGATAGAAGTATAGGGCGAATAAAAATCGCGGATGGCGTTGATATCCTGTCCGTATTGGATGATGAGTCCGGATACCTCGCTTGCCTGCTCATAAAGGGCTGATTTTGCCGGTGCAGTTTGCGCCCGGACTGTTGCTATCGAACCAAAAAATAAAACAAACAGGCATGCTGTTTTTAATAAGCGGGAGGGAAGGTTGCTGAAGCGCATGGTGCGTAAATTAAATTCCGTGAAATATAGGATTAAAGCAGGATAAAAATAAGCGGGCCGCTGCAGGTTTACTAACTATAAATTGGCAGGTTATAGCAGAGAATTGGCTTTTGGTTGTTGGTTCATCGCGTCTTCACCAACAATTGTAGTTGTTATTTATCGCTACAAAATTGTAAATTTGACCATGGGTAAAGTGAAATCAGATAAGATTAATTACGCGATTCCGGGAAAGCCAATGTCGCAGAAGGAATTTGAAGAAATCATAAAAAAGGCTGAAAATGGTCCATTTCATTCTATAGAGCATCTCAAAGCTGAAGTTACTAAATGGATGGCGAAGCACCAATGGTAAATACCTATCCACTCTACTTTATTCTCTTTTTAATAATCTCAATATGAAAATCATATATCCTTTAATTTCCGCTTTGCTTTTAACCTGTATAATCGCCTCGGCCCAAACCAAACCGGTAAACACTCAGGCTGATTTTAACGCCGCCCGTGTAAAAATAGATTCACTGGATAAACAGCTGCTCAAAACCATCGGCGAGCGTGAACGGATTGCTACCGCAATTGGCGTTTACAAGGCGAAAAATAATATTCCTCCGTTAGATGAAGCCCGGTTTAAACAGGTGGTTGAAAAGGCAAAAGTTGCCGGTAAAAAAGAAGGCCTTTCGGCGGAGTTTATCGAGGAACTGATGAATGCTATTCACCGGGAAAGTTTACGCCTGGAAAATGATCCCGAAGTGAAGCATAATGAATGAAGGTAATATTGCAGGTTGCTGATTTAATTGATTAATTTAGCATTGAATTCAATATTATGGATTTACAATTGGAAAAAAATAGCATTCTTCAGGCCATCATCAACACTAATGATGAGGGTTTGATTATGGATGTGAAGGCGCTTTTATTTAACAGAAGCGGCGATTGGTTTGATGAATTGGGAGAAGAACAGCAAAAAGATGTTTTAGAAGGTTTGGCGGAAGCCGACAGGGGAGAAACTATACCACACGCCGAAGTAGTAAAACTGTTCGGGAAATGGGGATTGAAATAGTATGGACCAAAAAGGGCTGTTCGGACATTTGAAAAAGGGATAGCCTATTTGGAGAAACACTGGACAGATCGCGAGATATTCAATTTTACGAACAGAGTGAATGAGTATTTGGAAACGTTGATTAGTCAGCCGGAAATGTTTCGAAAATCTGCTAAACAGAGAGACACTCATATCGGCGTGATTATTAAACAAGTGTCGTTGGTATATCGAGTCAAACCTAAAAGTAATATCATCGAATTGATCGCTTTCATCGATAACCGGCAGAACCCCAAACGTCAGAATTTTTAGCCAACCAACTAT
>DATCQV010000055.1:0-50286 GCA_036569325.1 Mucilaginibacter sp.
GAACATGCCGATAGCAGCACCGATGCTGAATTGCCAGGTGTACAGCTTAGGGTCGATAAAAAGATCCAATGCTCATGGTTCGATAGCGCGCTATCGGTGATCAACTCAGCGGTTGATTATGTGAGTCAGGGGCTTGAAGCCGGCAAACGCCTGCTGCTTGGTCAGGCCCGTGATTTTGCAATGGCTATTCCAGGATACAAGGCCCTGCGGGTTGTGCTGGGAGAAGATCCGATCACCAATGAAGTGATCGAACGCAATGGTCATAACTTCATCGAAGCCGCTTTCGATATTATGCCGGGCGGCCAGATGCTGCATGATAAACTGGAAGAACTCGGTGCATTGACCGAAGCCGAGCAATGGGTTGATACGCAGATCAATAATTTTGTATCGGTTGTTCACGGTATCGAAAACGACGTTGAACAATTCTGGAACAGATTGTCGTTAACTGACCTTGCACATCCTACCGCCGTATTCGAACGGATAGGTAACATCATTCACAATACGATAAACAGCGTGATCACCTTTGCGGTGAATGCCGCAACCGAGCTGCTGGCGAAAGTGAAACATTACTTGCTAACGCAGCTGGTATCGTTCATTAAAGAGCAAACACCTGCTTACCCGCTGCTATGTGTGATCTTAGGAAAAGACCCGGTAACGGATGAGAAAGTAGACCGGAACGGTACCAATATCTTAAACGCGCTGCTTGAACTGGGCGGCGATGAAGGCCGCGAACAACGCCGGCAGATGCAGGATACAGGCAGCTTCCAGAAAGTTGCCAATTATATCGATCGCGGTATACACGTGTTCGGCAGCGCCTATGATCAGATCAAACAAGGCATTGCCCACATCTGGGATTACGTGACCATCGAGCACCTGATGCATCCGATAGATACATTCAATGAGATCTATGAAACCTTCTCGGCGCCGGTACGCCAGGTTTGGGATTTTGTAAAGGAGGTAGGCACGGCAATTCTCAAATTCATTAAGGAAGTATTGCTGGTGCGCCTTTCTAACTGGGCTAAAACGGTGAGAGGGTACTTCCTCGTTACGGTAATCATCGGCGAAGATCCGTTTACGCAGGCTAATGTGCCGCGCAACGTGGAAAATATTATTCATGGCTTTATGAGCCTGATGGATGGCGGCGAAGAGCAGTTCAACCAGATGAAGGAAACCGGCGCTATTGACCGGGCAACGCAGCGCATCAACGCCGCCGTGGAGAGGCTGAATATGACGCCGGAATCGATCATTCAGCTGTTTACCGACCTGTGGCATTCAATGAGCCTGAATGATCTGATCCATCCGATAGATGCATTCCACCGCATAATGCATACGTTCGGTGAACCTATAGGTCGTCTGATCGCTTTCGTGATCGAGATCATCAAAATTGTGCTGGATATCATTATGCAGGTGATGAACTTCCCGATCGACCTAATTAAGAATATCATCGCCAAGGCTATGCTGGCGGTAGATCTGATCAAGAAGGATCCGATAGGCTTCCTCAAAAATCTGCTGAAGGCTATTAAACAAGGATTTGTACAGTTCTTCAACAATATCCTGAATCACCTGTTGTTCGGGCTCACGGGCTGGCTGATGAGCGAGCTGAAGGATGCCGGCGTGCCGGAATTGAAGGATACTTCACTGAAAGGCGTAATCACCTGGGTATTGGCTGTGCTCGATATTTCGATGGAAACCATCTGGCGCAAACTGGCTGAGCATCCGAAAATCGGTCCGCAGAAAGTGGCTAAGATCAGGAGTGCCATCAACACGCTGGAAGGTATCTGGACATTTATTAAAGACGTACAGGAACGGGGTATGGCGGCCATTTGGGATAAGATCAAAGAGCAGCTCACCAACCTGTGGGATACTGTGTTGAACAGCGTGAAAACCTGGGTAATGGAGCAGATAGTGAATAAGGTAACGGCTAAGCTGCTCTCCATGCTCGACCCAACCGGTATTATGGCCGTAATTAACAGTGCCATTGCATTGTACAAAGCCATCCAGTCGTTCGTCAAATACCTGCGCGAAATGCTGCAGGTGGTGAACTCGTTTGTGGAGGGCGTGGTGGAAATAGCCAGTGGCAATACCCAGCGCGCAGCCGACTTCCTGGAAAACTCGCTGCACCGCGCCATGCCGGTGGTGATCGGCTTCCTGGCCAACCAGGTAGGGCTGGGCGGTATTGGTCATCAGATAGGCGAACTGATTAAAGAAGCCCGCGCAATGGTTGATGAGGCGATAACCTGGCTGATAAACAAGGCCGTTGAATTGGGAAGTAAGTTGCTGGAGATGGGCAAGAATGCGGTAGGTGCTGTAATGGGCTGGTGGAAGGTTAAGAAAGAAATGCCATTGCCAAACGGTGAAATGCATCATATATCGGTTGACGGAACTGAAGATGCGCCTAAGGTTATTGTAGAAAGCGAACCGACCGAGCTGTTGATATTAATTGAGCACAGAAAAGCTTTAGCTACAACTCCACCTGCAGGTCAGACTGCAAAGGCACTGACCGCGGATCAAACAACCGCGCTCAATACTGCATCAGGCCTTTATAGCGCCTTGATAACCTTTATTAAAACCAATAAAGCAGTAGCAGCTGCGGGCGGCCCCGCTGCAGATGCGCTGCAAAAACAAATAGATGGTGAAGTGGATAAAATTAAGGGCTTCATGATTACCGGAGACGCAATGAACAAACCCGACACTTTACCAAATTTCGAACTTGACCCGCCAAGCGGGCTTAGTGGTGGCGGATTTGCCACACGTATGCATGTTACCAAGTTATCTAACAAGGGTACGCCTGCCGGTACACCGGCTACTGCAGAGGGTAATCCTGTTTGGGATGCTTTAAAACTAAGAAAGCGTGCGGCCGGAGGAGTAAATACCTTCTATGTAAGGGGGCACTTATTAAGCAGGGAGTTGTTTGGTGACGGCGGTGTCTGGACAAACTTAACACCTCTTGCCAACACAGTTAATACGCAAGACCATGAAGCAAATGTTGAGTCAAAAATTAAAACGGCAATCGGTGTTAATTTAATAATGGACTATACTGTAGTGCCTACTTATAACAGGGATCCGAATGCGGCAACGGCGACGAAGGTAACAAGTGATCCTGCCTGGCCTGCTGGTGGTGCAGCGACGGACCCGACTAACCCACTTGTATTGAAACATAGGATAATTGAGGCAGAAGCAAAAATGCCAGACAGTATGATATGTACAGTGAAACAAGTTAACGCCGATGGTACAGCCATTCAAAATCCTATTTCACAATATAATTTCTCCCACACTGTGAAAAATGATCAGGTTGAAACCGATCTTGATAAATACTTTGTTGATGGTGTGAGTGCAGTTCCTCCTTTAAACTTAGCGCAGCTTACCACGAAAGCAAATGCGGCAGTAGCCGGTACTTCGCCAATGATATGGGATGATTTTTATAAGGACCCTCTGAATAAACCGAATATAAATAGTTTAATAAATACTGACCAGGAACTATTGAAGGAAATTTTCAGAAAGAAGAAATTTTTCCTTGATGAAAAGGCGAAAATAAAAGGAATACCGGAAAAGGGCGATCAGATTCAAACCTGGAAAGCGTTTGCCGACCGTGACCGGTATAAGAATAATTTGGTTGATCCTGCTGATTTAACGGCATTGCAAACTGATTTCTTCGCTAAAATGGTGAAGGTAAAGGCGGCACTATTCAAAGAAGCAACAGATTTACTTAAGGCAGTAATCAAACCGTCAGATACCTGGGGCGAGTTTAGAAATGTGGCGAACCTGCGTGCCCGCGAAGGAGTTCTTACCGATGATGACGCTCAGAAATTCAAAACAAACGAGTTTGACCCTTGGATAAAGAACCTGAAATCACCGCCACCGGCACCCGCTGCCCCGGTAGCACCAGCGCCTTCAGGACCGCCGTCGCCATAAAATAAAAGCGTAATACATAAATGGTAAGATTTTAGTAAATTCAAATAGATATAAGCCATGGCAAACAAAGTAATGTATCGCCGTCGTCGCAGGCAGGCCCCTGCGGCTCACGATTCCAAGTTCTTTAAGAAGGACAACGGAATGGAGCAGAGTTTCTTCGGCAACCCGCAGCATGCAACATTCTTCGGGGGAGATCATGTTGTGCATCGCAAATGTGATAATTGCGAGCAGGAGGAAAAGACTGCGCATCGTATGGAGGATAAAAAGGAAGACAAGGCAGTACACCGTGCGGAGGATAAGAAAGATGAAAAAGCTGTGCACCGCATAGAAGACAAGAAGGAGGAAAAGGAAGTCCATCGTAAAGAAGATAAGAAAGAGGAAAAAGAGGTGCATCGTATGACGGATAAAAAAGAAGAAAAAGAAGTGCACCGAAAGGAAGAAAAGAAGGAGGATAAGGACGTGCACCGCAAGGCTGAGGCTGCAAGCACTCCGGCTGCGGCAAATGCATCGTCTTACATATCATCGTTAAACGGCAAAGGCAGCGAATTGCCTGCATCACCGAGGAAGTTCTTCCAGGACAGGATGGGTGCCGATTTTAAGGATGTAAAAATTCATACAGGTACACAGGCTGAAGAATCGGCGGCGGCCATCAATGCTAAGGCGTATACAGTTGATAATCACATTATATTCGGTAAAAATCAGTTCAATACTGAAACTAACGAAGGCCGGAAACTACTGGCACACGAATTAACCCACGTAATGCAGCAGTCGGACGAGATCAACCGGAAGCCTGCTGCGCATCCTCATACCAATCAAGTTGCTCATGCAGCCGAACATGCAGGCGACGAATTTGAAAATATGCTTTCAGGTATTGGCAGGCAACGCCCGGCGCCTCAAAATGTAACGGTTCACGGCGGTGCAGAGGGGATAAGCGTGGAAGGCAAAACCGAGTCTAACTATCAGCCGAGTTCATTTTCCGTAGAGCCCGTTATGGGTACACCCGCAAAGGGCTGCAAAAATTGCAACAAAGTGCCTTGTGCAAATGTGAAGGGGGTTATGGTATCGGTATTTGAAGCGAGGCCCACCGTAACACTGCCTAATATGCCGGAGGGACTAAACGCCTGCCAGCAGAAAAAGGTGCGGGAGTTTATAGATACCACACTCACCCGGCATGAAAATCAGCACGTTGCGGCGTTTAACACTTACACCGGTGTTGTGCGCACTGAATTTAATTACACTGGCTGCTACAGCAGTGAGGCCCTGAACGATTATCTGACGCCGATACATGATAAGATTGATAGAGACCGCCGGGATGCCGCCGACGCGCTCAGCAAAAAGCTCGATCCGTTTGTGGCCCATATCGATACCGAGGCTTGTGATAAGGAGAAGTACACACCGCCGGTTGTTCACCATGCCACGCCGCCGCCGCACCATTAACCAGTTCTACATTATTCCTTTAAAAACGATATCTTTATTTAATGATCTACCAGCTAAAAAAGAATACATCAACAGGCCTCGAAGATGCCATCAAATTATGCCGCGATTTGGTTTCAGCGCGTGTTGAGGCGCATTTTGGCGGCGTTTCCTTTGATGTATCCGGATGGTTCAATGAGCAAACCGATGGTGATTTTATAAAGCCTAACCCCCTGGATTGCATCCCTGCCATAGATGATCACAAAACCTGGATAGCTGTTATGATGGCGCTGATGCCGCATGTACAGCCTAATTTTTTTGAATCGATCATTTTAGAGCATCTGCCCAACGGCGGCGATTTTTCTGAAATAGGGGGAGTGAAGGCTACCAATCACCGGGGTATGTTACCTACCGGCGAAACATTGCAATTTATATTGGCCGGCACAAATATCCCTGCGAGGATAAAACTACAGGAGTTATTTAGCGAAGATCATTTCTTTTATCGGCAGGGTATTTTGCGCCTTGAGGGAGTGAGGGAAGGCGAACCCTTAATGAGCGGCCGGATAATTTTAAGTCAGGAATGGGTAGATAAAATATTGTTGGGTAAGGAAAGCCCTCCACGCTTCAGTGCGGAATTTCCGGCAAAAAGGGTGGAAACAGGCATTGGCTGGGCTGATGTGGTGCTGCATCCGCGTACGATGAGTCAGATAGAGGATATCAGGACATGGTTGCGACACCAGGAGAAATTAACTGCCGACGCTAATCTGGGTGTTAAAATTAAACCGGGATACCGGGTTTTGTTTTACGGTCCGCCGGGAACGGGTAAAACTTTGACTGCTGCATTAATGGGCAAAGAGTTTGGGAAAGATGTTTACCGCATCGACTTGTCGCAGATCGTAAGTAAATATATCGGTGAAACGGAAAAGAATCTCGAAAGCGTATTCCGGAAGGCTGAAACTAAAGACTGGATCTTGTTTTTTGACGAGGCCGACGCGTTGTTCGGGAAGCGTACCAATGTGCAAAGTGCGCACGACAAATACGCCAACCAGGAAGTAAGCTACCTTTTGCAGCGCGTAGAAGATTATGCAGGGTTAATGATCCTGGCCTCCAATTTTAAGAATAACCTCGATGAGGCGTTTTTACGCCGCTTCCATGCCGTAGTACATTTTCCTATGCCGAATGCTTTTGAGCGGCAGAATCTTTGGAAAAAGAGCCTCCCAGCCGGATTGGCACACGATACTTCTATTAACCTCAGGGAACTGGCGGAAGCTTACGAGCTTAGCGGCGCCTCCATTCTTAATGCCGTACATTTTGCTGCCCTGCAGAGCTACGCCCGCGAAGACGGCATATTACTTCACGCCGACCTGGTTGATGGTGTACGCAAAGAATTCCTGAAAGAAGAAAAATCGATGGATGAAGGTTAGGCGGATTTAGCCTCATAATCGGTCTTAACCCTATTTTTCTGACGATGGATTTTCCGCGATTGGTTTTATTTCTTTTACTTTGCGGGAAATGGTAAATTGAATATTGCCCTAAACATTTTAATGGTTGATGTTTTTATTACTGCATCATTAAAATTGTTTTAAAGCATTTTTAGCGCTATTCTATACCGGATTTTTTTGAATTACTATGCCTGAAATCGATCTGAAAGATTTTACCACGCTGCTTAAAAACCTTAAGAAAAATACAGACGGATTTAAAACCATAAAGCTGGCGGTTCTGGCCGATAGTGCATCGCAATTTGCGGTGAAGGCAATAAAGGCAACAGGGATTGAGCATGGCATTAAGTACGATGTTTTTGAAGCGGATTATAATCAAATAGACCGGCAGGTATTCGACCCGACATCAGAATTATATGAATTTGAGCCGGAATATGTGTTGATCCTTCGCAGCACCGAGAAATTGATCAAACAATTTTATCACTTGCCGGGTAATGCCAGAGCTAACTTTGCCCTTGATCAGGCTGCTGGCACTGCCGACCTTTACCGGCAAATAACCGATAAGCTAAACGCTAAGGTCATCATCAATACCTATCCCGAGCACAACGATTCTGTTTTTGGGAATTTCAGCGGTAAAACCAATTTGTCGTTTCCTTACCAGATAAAGAGGCTGAACCTTGGTTTAATGGATCTCTCGCAGGAGCAAAGGAATCTATTTTTACTACAGTTAGATAGCTTGTTAGCCTATTCGGGTTATGCGGCGGGTTTCGATGCCAAGATGTATATCAATGGCGACATGGTGTACAGTCTTGACCTGTTACCCGCACTGGCTAAAAACGTACAAGACATTATCCAGGCGGCGAGCGGCACGTTTAAAAAATGCCTGATCCTTGATCTTGACAACACAACCTGGGGCGGTATTATTGGCGACGATGGGATAGAAGGTATTCAAATAGGCGATCTGGGCATAGGAAAGGCCTTTTCTGAATTACAGCTTTGGGCGCTTGAACTCAAGAAACGCGGAATTATTTTGGCCGTAAGCAGTAAGAATACCGAAGAAATTGCAAAGGAGCCCTTTGAAAAGCATCCGGATATGAAGCTGCGGTTAACCGACATTGCCGTATTTATGGCGAACTGGGAAAACAAGGTGGATAACCTCAGGCATATCCAAAGCGTGCTGAATATCAGTTTCGATTCGATGGTGTTCCTGGATGATAATCCGTTTGAAAGAGAGATGGTTAAATCGGCCATTCCTGAATTGACGGTGCCGTCGTTGCCTGAAGACCCGGCCGAATACCTTCCGTATCTTCGTTCATTGAATTTGTTCGAAACGGTTTCTTTTACTGCAGAAGATGGGCAGCGCACGCTTCAATATCAGGAGGAAGCGCAGCGCAGCAGTTTACAAAAGAGCTTTACCAATGAAGCTGAGTTTTTACAGAGCCTTGAAATGAAGGCTGTGATAAAGCCATTTGATAAATTTACTATCCCCCGCATTGCACAGCTGTCGCAGCGTTCTAACCAGTTTAATCTCAGGACAATCCGTTATACAGAAGACGGCATCAGGGCAATTGCAGCTTCTGACGAATATTTTACGTTTAGTTTTAACCTGACGGATAAGTTTGGTGATTATGGGTTGATCGCCTTTGTCATCCTCAAAAAAAAGAATGCCGGTACTTTGTTTATTGATAGCTGGATAATGAGCTGCCGGGTATTGAAAAGAGGCATGGAATTGCTTACGTTGACGACAATTGTTGATCTTGCCCAAAAAAATGGTTTTAAAATATTAGAAGGTGAATACCTCCCGACACCCAAAAATGGTATGGTGAAAGACCACTATGAAAAATTAGGTTTTTCGGCCACGGGTGAAGGCAAATGGGAATTGGCAGTTGATGGCTATGCCCCGGCAAATAAATTATACATAAATACTGCAGAAGCATAATGATAAACGAAGAACAAATACTGGCTGAAGTACAGAATATTTTCAGAGATGTTTTAGATCAGGAGGAGTTGGTGATAGGCGCTGAAACTACGGCAGAAGAAGTGGACGATTGGGATTCATTGCACCATATACAACTAGTGGTGGCAATTGAAAAGCATTTCAAAATAAAGTTTACATCAACACAGATATTTACCTGGAAAAATATTGGCGATTTATGTGCTGACGTACAGAAGTTGCTGAAATAATGCCGGGCGACGGCGACATTGATATGAAAAACGAATTGCACGAGATACGATTTGCGAAAAAGGAGGAAGCCGGGAAGATCCAGGCGTTCATAAAAAATTACTGGAAGGAAGATCATATCTATGTTAATGACACCGCCTTCTTCCTGTACGATTTTAATTATGGCGATAAGCTGAATATCGTTATTGCGCTGAACAAAGACGGAGAGATCCAGGGGATGCTTGGCTGCTTTCAGTATAACGAAGCGTTAAAGGGAAGTGATCTTTTTTGCGCGATGTGGAAGGTGTTACCGAAAAATGGCGAGCCGCAGTTGGGCATAAGGTTATTGTTGTTCCTGAAAGAGCAATCCGGTGCACGGAGCGTTTCTACTGTTGGAGCTAATATTAATACACTTCCCATATACAATTTCCTGGGTTATAAAACAGGCAGGATGGAACATTACTATGTGGTAAACAGTGACTTGAAGGAATTTCAGGTAGTTGGTAACTATTCTGCCGGGAAATTGAAAAGGGATAATACCCCTGCTGCTAAAGACAAATTGGTTGAGGTTGTGACAGATAAAGAGGTATTGGCTTTATATAATTCACTTCCTGCAATAAAAACTACTCCATCCAAATCTACCTGGTATTTTGAAAAGAGATACTTAAAGCATCCTTATTATAAGTACCGTTTCTTTGTTGCCAAAGAGAATGGTATTGCAAAATCGATATTTGTGGTAAGGGGGATCAAAACAGATACCTATAAGGTATTAAGGATAGTTGATCTTTTGGGCGACGATAAATCGCTGATTGGCGCCGGAGCATGGTTCCAGGAACTCTTGCAACGGGAAAAAGCGGAGTATATCGACTTTTATTTTTACGGGATCCCCAAATCTATCATGGCAGATTCCGGTTTTACCCGCAGGGCGGAGAAATCAAAAGTTATAATTCCTAATTATTTTGAGCCGCTTACCTTAAAGAACATCGAGATCTATTTCTTCTCAACTAAAAAAAGAAACCTGCGTTTTTACAAGGGCGATGGCGATCAGGACCGGCCGAGCAAGGCTTTAACCATTAACTGATATCTGGCAGATGAGCAATAAGGTTACGGTAGTAATGTATCATTATGTAAGGGAGCTGAAATATAGCCGGTTCCCTGAAATAAAGGGACTGGATGCATCTTTGTTCAAAGAGCAGGTGGCCTTTTTAATGAAGCACTATAATTTTATTACCGTTGAGCAACTTATCGATTCAAATAATAATAACACCGCCCTGCCTCCCAAATCGTGCCTTTTAACCTTTGACGATGGCTATATCGATCATTTTACAAATGTTTTTCCCATATTAAACAAATATAAAATCCAGGGGGCGTTCTTCCCGCCAATCGAAGCGGTTACCTCGCACAAAGTACTTGATGTAAATAAGATCCATTTTATTCTGGCGGCAGTTGCCGATAAAAAGCAGATCATAACAACATTGTTTAAATACCTTAATACTTTCAGAAAAGACTACGAATTACTGCCAGACGACGAATATCTGAAGAGGCTTGCCATCCCAACCCGCATGGATACTGCCGAGGTAATGTTTATTAAACGAATGCTGCAATATGAACTGGATGAGCAGCTGAGAAATAAAATCACTGATCTTTTATTTACCGAGATCCTTAAAACCGACGAAGAGAGCTTCAGCAAGGAATTATATATGAACGAAGATCAATTGAAATGTATGCTGATGAACGGTATGCATATTGGTTCACACGGGTTGACGCATTGCTGGCTGGGTAAAACAGAAGCGCCAAAACAAAAAGCCGAGATCGAAGCTTCAGTAGATTTTTTGAAGAAAATAGGCGTTGATCAGAACTACTTATCGATATGTTATCCGTTTGGATCCTATAATTCTGATACGCTGAGCCTCCTTTCTCAATATAATTTCAAGGCCGGTTTTACTACCGAAGTAAATATTGCACAGCCAACAAATAGCAATAGGTTTACTTTACCGAGACTTGATACCAACGATCTGCCAAAGGATGCATCGGCAGTTGCGAATGATTGGTTTGCAAAGGGATAGGCAACAGGCTACTTAGTTAATCAGGAATCGGCATACAAAACCGCAACGTATTTCCATCAGCATCGGTTACATAAAATTCACGTCTGCCCCAGGTTTGATCAACCGGGCCCTGATGAACGGGAGAATTCTTTTTGCCGGAAGTATCTAACCCACGGCTCTTATATTTCAGAAACAGCGCATCAACATCATCAACCCAAACATTAGCTACCGAACCAAAAAGGTAATCACCTTCAATGGTCGTCAATTGAAACGCAGCCTCTCCGTTTGCCAGATCAACTACCAATGAATCCACCGTGTCGTCAGGATCGGTCATTTTAAAATCCAGGACTTCTGTGTAATGCTTTAACGCCACGTGCATATCGCGAACTTTAAAAACGGGCACTATTTTCATTGGAGTTTTGATTTTCTATCAGCTATTTTTTTGCGTTAACAGCTACTGCAATTTTTGAATCGGCCGTACCATAATACAAATACCAATTGTCTTTAAACTGCGTGAGGCCCTCTATAAAACACACCTGGTTTACCTGCCCGGTTATTTCATAAAGCTTTTCGGGTTTCATAAAATAGGTATCGAGGCGTTTAATGATCTTTGTGGGATCGTTTTTATCAAATAACACCTGCGACGGAGTGTAAGTACCCTCTGCCAGTTTTTTATCGCCAAAAGAGGGCACGTTGCGGCTATTATAAAGTAACACAATTCCTTTATCTGTCAGCATTGCCGGTGGACCGGATTCTACCAGATCGCTGTCGAACTTGCCTTCGCGGGTAGGCAACACAACTTTAAGCTGCGGCATATTGAGCGCTTGCGAACGTAATTTCACCGGCGGCTGTTCTCTGGGCTTCATTTCTATGGGAGTCCAGTTGATGAGATCATCGGAGGTGGCGCTCCAAACTTGGGTATCGCCCCAATACATCCAGTATTTGCCATTTATTTTAGTTGCAACCGGCTGTCCGTTCTTATAAGTTGATACGATAGAACCCGACTTGCTCCATTTACCGGCATACTTGCCGTTATATGCTTTAGCGAATACGCTGCCGTATTTTTTCCAATGTCTCAGATCGGTTGAGGTGGCTACCAGTAGCCGCGCAGTTGTTCCGTCGTACGCGGTGTAGGTCATGTAATAAGTCCCGGCGCTGTCGGCAACTACGCGCGGATCTTCGCAGCCACCGGGCCATTCCAGTTTCTTAAAGGCATCGTTATCGGGATATACTATCGGGTCGGGCATACGGGTAAAGTGGAGCGCATCGGTACTTACCGCAAGCCCAACGCGTGAGGTTCCGCTTTTGTCCTGCGCACGGTAAAGCATATAGATCTTACCATCCTTGTTTACAATGGCCGGGTTAAATACATCCTTTTCCTCCCATAAAACTTTCTTTTTCGATACAGGATCAACAAAGCTGCCGGTGCCGGGACGCATGATCGGGTTAAGACTGTCAACCTTGTTAAAGGGAACCAAAGCCCAATTGGCGGTGGTATCAGTTGCGGTAATTGCCGCACTGCTATTCGGTTTGTTTTTACAGCCGGTGACCAGAGCCGCGGCAAGGAAGAGGGTCGGTAGTAATACTCTAAATCTCATAACAGACAGTTAAAGCCGGGTCCGGCGTTTTATTGGCAACACAAATATAGTTAATAAAAAAGGCAGCCGACTCCCCGGCTACCTCAATCAACCAACTTTATAACCTCAATTATAATTCTCTTACCCAGATGTTACGGAAGCTAAGCGGCTCGCTTTTATCACCGTGGGCCTGTAACTTTATTGGAGAAGGGCCGTGTTGTTTGTAAGCAGGTTTGCCTATATACAATGTTGGGCCTAATAGTTCGAAATGGTTTTCAACCAATACGCCGTTGAAGAATACTGTGGCGTAAGCTTTGGTTTTAACAGTGCCGTCTTCGTTAAAGGTCGGCGCAGTCCAGATCACGTCATAAACCTGCCATTCGCCATTTTTGCGGCCAGGGTTTGCCAGCGGAATAGCTTGTTTGTACAAACTGCCTGCCATACCGTTCACGTAAGTTTTATTGTTGTATGAGTCGAGCACCTGCAATTCGTAACCTGCATCACCAGGGCCTATCGACGCCAGGAACACACCGCTATTACCACGTGCTTGTCCTGTACCTTCCAAGGTTGTAGGTTCTTTCCATTCGATGTGCAACTGGTAATTGGTGAATTTACGCTTGGTTTCTATGTTGCCGTAATGTTTGTTAACGGTTAACACGCCGTCTTTCACATCCCACTTAGCCGGAGACTTGTCGTTATTCTGAACCCATTCGTCAAGATTCTTACCGTCGAAAAGGATGATCGCATCAGACGGAGCATCGCCTAAATTTTTTCCAGGGGTAACTACTTTAGGAACAGGCTCCCATATTTCAGTGTCTTCGGGTTTTGCGTTTTGTGCATTGGCTATAAAAAAGCCGCCTGCTAAAAGGAATGTTAGTGCTATTTTTTTCATCGTATATATTATGCTTTTAAGGTAAATCCTTCTCTGTACTGACGTTTAACAAATTGATTTGCTTCGTCGAAATTGGTGATGCGCATCTGGGCATTGTCCCACTGCATTTTAATGTGGCCGCCTTTCAGGTCATGGCTGCGCACGGCAAGGTTGGCCATCAATAATGCCTCTGTAAGCGGACCGGCTTTATCAAATGACGAGCTTAACTCCGTTTTACCGTAACCGGCTATACAACCTTCCACCCACTGTCCGTAGTGCCCTTCAGCACCGCCCGGAACACGTTTGATGGTTTTTGGAGTATGTACCTGCGTTGTGCGTGAGGTGGGTAGCAGCAAAGGATTCTCCGAATAAGTGCTGGCCATCATTTTGCCTTTGGTACCAATAAATAAAGTACCGTTACCGTCATCGCCGAAACGTTCATTCGGGCCAAGCTCTTCAGGTCTTTCAGGTTGGATCCCGCCGTCCATCCAGTGCAATGTGATATCACCTTTGGTTTTTGCTGTTTTAGGGAAGGTTAGTGTGATATGGCTTGATGGCGGGCAGCTTTCAGGGAATTCACCTTTTTTGAACTCACCTACGTAAACGGTGCCCACGCTTGCCTGTACATCTTTGGCATATTGCAGACCGAGCACGTTGAATGGCGCTTCAACCAGGTGACAGCCCATATCGCCCAGGGCTCCGGTGCCATAGTCCCACCAGCCGCGCCAGTTGAACGGTACCAGGTTCTCAACAAAATCTTTTTTTGGAGCCGTGCCCAGCCAAAGATCCCAATCTAATGTTTTTGGAACAGCGGCTTTAGTAGCAGGCCATGCAACACCCTGTGGCCAAACGGGGCGGTCAGTCCAGCAGTAAACGGTGTGCACATCACCAATCAGGCCGGCATCGTACCATTCTTTTAACTGGCGGGTACCATCGTTCGACGCACCCTGGTTACCCATTTGCGTAACCACCTTATATTTTTTCGCTGCGTCGGTCAGCATTCGCACTTCGGCGATATCGTGTGTTAACGGTTTCTGAACATAAACGTGTTTGCCTAATTGCATAGCAGAGTAGGCAATTATCGCGTGGTTATGATCGGGCGTAGATACAGAAACGGCATCGATGTTCTTGGCTTCTTTGTCGAACAGTTCGCGCCAGTCTTTATAGTATTTGGCTTTGGGAAAAGCTTTAACAGAATTGGCAGCCTGTACATCGTCAACATCGCACAGGTAAGCAATCTCTGCTTTGCCTGTTCTGGCGAAATGAGCGATATCATCTTCGCCCTTACCACCTGCTCCAACACCGGCAATCATCAACTTATCGCTTGGCGCAATAAAACCCTTTCCACCTAAAACATGGCGCGGAACGATCATAAAGCTTGCCGCGGCAATAGATGTAGTTTTTATAAAATCCCGCCTCGACGGATTAGCTGTCACTTGTTTCTCTTTGGACATAGTTAGTGTGTATAGTTTGTTTATTAAAAGGCGTAATCGGCAATATAATTTGGCTGGCGCAGCGTTGAGTCAGGTAGATGCGCTTCACAATTTAAGTCGTTATAAAATTAATCTACAGAGTAATATAAAACCTATTTGTAGCATAAAAATTTCAACAAAAACAATGTTTTTAAAATATAAATAGTTTTATATCAAATAGTTGTAAAAATTGCGTCTCGAAAAAATATAACTATAATTTAGGTTTCAGACAGCTTCATTATTTCTTCATAACCAATTTATTAACCACCTCGTCGCCTACCTTTTTGCCATATCCACTGGAGACGATGCAAGAGTTATGAAAATGGATGCCACCATAAAAGCGCGACATGGCCGTTTCTTCCGCAGCCTGGTTAAATGATTTAAAGCGCCGGCTTTTGATGCCGAATTCCAGTTCGGTGGTATCGGTGTAAGCAACGTTGTCGCCAAAGACGCTGGTCAGCGATTTTGCCGCCGCTGCAGAGATGGTGCAATGCCCGCAGGTGTACTCCGGAAACGGTGGTGTTTGCAGGTGCGGGCGCCATGCCGGGTCAATGTATTTATCGATAATGGTTTCAGGCCTTGCGGTGTTATAAGTGTATTTGGCGGCCCAGCATTCCACAAAAGCATCGAATAACGCAATCCCCGTTTTGGCATATCCGCAAACAGTTTTATTAAAATCGGCTTTGGTAGTTTTGGAGGCAATGCCAACAACGCTCATCCAATGGCCAGCGGGCGAGAACTTCTTTTTGATAAACATCAAATGGCCATTTACATTCAGTTTGGTAGGGTTATCGTCCCAGAAATCGGCAATATGTGCCTGTTCACTCGTGAGGCTGTCGCCACGATTTTTTATGGCGATCACTTCCTGGTAATACTTGCTGTTTTTATTTTTTACGTCGAATGTTGGGGGAGGGACAACGCTGTACTGCTTACCATCTTTCATCGCCATTGTCCGGATATCGGCCCAATGCGGTTCAACTGCTTCGGCATACATGGGTGGGGTAGGCACCCAGCGGCCTTCCTCATCGCTTAACGCGAATTTTGGCGCGCTGCGTGTTTTAGCGTAATTGTCTGATTTACTCCACTTCATGATGGATTTAAATATGGCATCTGCAAATTTTTCCGAACCTTGCAGCACGTCATCCGGCATTCCGGCGTTAGCGACTTTGGTTTTGATGCTATCCACGTAATTTTGCATGCTGCCGGCAGGAAAGGTTACCGCTTCACCAACTTTGCAAAAGGCCAGAACGGCCGCAAGATGGTAGTCGATCTTTGCGTCTTTTTCAGGTTTGGCTACGGTTGTTAGTCCGTTTAGCTGCCCGGCTAATGAACGGTAATGCGCCGAATCGCCTGCTGCTATTACCTCATAAGCAGTTACAGCCGCGTAAGCATAGTTTCGCGATGCCACCACCGGCGAAAAATTGTTACCCATCACCACACGGTTAAGTTCATGCACGGTATTGCTGAATAAGGCCGGATCATTCGTCAGTTTTTCATAGCCGGGTTTCTTGCACGAGGCAGCGACGAGGAGGATAATGCTGAGGTATGTTAGTCGTTTCATATTTTTTTCAGAAGCAAGAAGTCAAGAGTCAAGAATCAAGAATTCAAGAGTCAAGAACCAAGAACCTTGACTTCATAATGTATCATTTCTTATCTTGATTCTTGGTTCTTGACTCTTGACTTCTTGGCTCTTATTTTCACTTCACCACAAAAGTTTTCTTCTCCACGCCAACGCCGGTTATCGTTAATGATTTCCAGTTTGGTGGTAATTTGCTTTTTATTTGAACGATGCCGGTTGGTGTTATATCCAGTCCACCGAAACCCATTAGCACCGATTGGATAATTCCACCTGCGCCCGTGGCAAAGTAGGGGTTGGTGCCGCCTTTTGTCTCCGCAATAACCCTGAATGGTGGGTTGAGGTTCGGCTCATAAGCATCTTTAAAAAAATGATAAGCCTTCGTGCCATCGCCCAAACGCGAATAAAGCAGCGCGAATACGGCCTGTGTCATAGCCGGAGTGCCTTCATTCGGTACGCGGGTATCGTAATACTCCAGGTCTTTTTTGATCTGTGCGGCATCGGTAATTGTTTTCAGCGGATAAGCCAGCAGGTTAACATCGGCTTGTTTAATGCCTTCGCCGTTGTAAGTTGCAAACTCGCGCGTTACACCGTCAGGGAATTTCAGGATCGGGATGTTCTGCGCCACGTTTTCCCAATCCGGATCGGCTTTAAGGCCTAATATTTTTGCAGCGGCGGTGGCCACCCGCAAATTTGCACTTGCCGAGGCATTGGTATAGGCATTATTGTCTACGTTTTCCGCCCATTCATCAGCAGCCACCACGTCCTTAATATCATAATGACCGGGACCGTTACGTTCTACACGGCTCGCCCAAAAATCGGCAGTGGCCGACAGGATAGGCCAGCCTTTTTCGCGCAGCCAGTCTTTATCCTGCGTAACGCAATAGTAGTTCCAGGCAGCAAGGGCAACATCGGCAGTAATATGATGCTCAAACGGACCGCTCAAGGCCCATACCGGCGTTTCTTCAACACCGCTATCGGCGCTTTCCCATGGGAACATGGCGCCTTTGTAACCGTGAGCAAAGGCATTGCGCTTGGCTTCTGTCAGTCTTTCAAAACGATATTCAACCAGCGAATGGGCAATTTCAGGGTGCAGCACCAACAGGGCGGGAAACATCCACAGATCAGCGTCCCAGAAAACATGGCCATTATAACCCAAGCCCGATAAACCCATTGGCGACGGCGAATAACTGGTGCCCGCCCGCGAAAACGAGTAAAGGTGATACAACATGCTATGTACATCCTGCTGAGCCTGGGCATCGCCATCAATTTTGATATCGCTTTTCCAAAGTTCGTCCCAGGCGTTGGCATGGTATTGTTTTAAACGATCCACGCCTTCCAACTTGGCAAACATAGTAAGGCGTTCCGCTTCATTCAGCGGGTCGGCATTATGGGCTGAAGTGATTGACGAACCCGCCAACGCATATTTGTAAGTTTGCCCCGGCGCTATACTTTTGCTGAATTTCATCAGGTGCATGTTATTGTCCCACATCTCGTGGATAACGCGGGGTTCCTGGCCATGCGCTTCGTTGAATAAAAACGTGTTGGATGCGCAAAGCTGTAATTTGCCTGTCGGGCTTTTGGCGGTTGAGGTAAGCAGGCTGATCGTCACATGCGGTCGATCAATCTCGTTGTAATAGTTCTGTACATCCTTCAAAGCATCAGGCGCTTCCATAACGCTGGCGGCGGTGATATTGAGCTGCTTTTTAGCGGTAATCGAAACGTCCATCAATACCGTAAATGGTAACTGGCGTAGCGAGTAATAAGTGTATTTAATGGATGCCTCGTCGCCATAATCAAAGGTAGAGGTGAAGGCGGCATGCTGCATATCCAGTTCCTGCTTAAAATTACTAATGTTGCCCGAGGCAATGCGTTTACCATTGATCTCGAGGTACATGTTCAACAAGTTGAAGCTATTCAGAAAGTTGCTCACTCTGCCGCGGCCATACAGGTCATAAGCCCCGGCAAGCACTACATTCTTTACCTTGAACGGCTCGGGCGATGATACAATGCCGATCATTCCATTGGCCACGGTAATCCCGTAATAATTAGCCGGATCGATCTTGTCCGCTTTAATTATCCATGGATCCTGCGCCTTTGCCTTGTTGCCGCACAGCGCACAGGCCACAGTTAAAACTATAAATATCTTCTTCATGTTACCGCTAATTGGTCTGTTTAAAGAATTTGAGCTCCTTGTTGTTAAATGCCACAACGTATATTTTTCCAGTGGACGTTTTAATCGATTTGATATCGCGTACTTCTCCGCGCAGGAAAAAGCCGCCGGATACAGCGGAAGTGCTCTTGAAAGCGCCTTGCTTATCAAAGGTTAAAATATCACCGTAATCTGCGTCATAATTCCCCTCATAAGGCAAAACGCCGCTAAAGTTGCCGCCAGCCAAGATGCCGTTGGTGTCAAATGTGGCGAATCCAAACAATGGCGAGACCTGCGCGCTTTCGGGGAAGACCTTAAATTCAAATTTCCCATTCCCTTTATTCAAAAATACACCGGATGCGAATGATTGTACTTTTATGAATTTGTCTTTGTTAAGTGAATCTCCAAAGATTTCTGTAACAGTCTTTCCGGCAAAGTCATGATAATAAAGATATTTCTTTTTAATGATGGGAACCTGCCGTTCTATTTCACCCTTTCCTAAAAAAGTATAATCCTTCCCATCGATGCTGTGGGTAAGAATAGGGTCGATGGTGCCATTTCTGTCAATGTCAGAAAGGAAGAGCTTCACCGGGTTTTCGGCGCTTGGTTTTAGTTTGGAATTGAGACCATAGTTGCCGGCGAGAATATCAATTTTGCCATCGCCATTAACATCGGTCAGCACAACTTTTTGCCACCAACCGCTCAGTTTATCTATTTCAGGCTGTTGACTTTGTACCAGCTTGCCCTTTTTATTCATAAAGATCTTTACCGGCATCCATTCCCCGGCAACAACCAGGTCGGGCCAGCCATCACCATCCAGGTCAGCAAAAGCGGCAGAACGAATCATGCCTGCATGTTTCAATTCTTCCGGAATAGCGACTTTTTGGAAATGCCCCTTGCCGTCATTCATCAGTAAATAAGATTCCGGTATGCTGCCGAAATTCCCGGCTTCGGGTGCGCTTGCTACAAAGAAGTCAGGATAGCTATCGTGGTTGACATCGGCAACTGCAACCGCTGCCTTGTTAAACTTAAGCTCAGGGATATTGGCCGACCGGGTGAAATTCCCTTTGCCATCGTTCAGATAAAGTCTGTCGGCTAACTCATTTGCGCCATTCGGGGCTTCATTGCCGCCGCTTGCCACATACAAGTCTGGTGCGCCGTCACCATTTGCGTCGGCAAAAACCGCATCAACGTCCTCACTTAAACTATCGATACGGAAAGCAGCCTGGGGCGATGGTTTAAAGCCACCGTTCCTGGTTTGCAGAAATAAAGCGCCGGGTTGGTCTTTGGCGCCGCAAACGTAAAAATCTTCCAGGCCATCGTGGTTTACATCGGCCACAGCCAAACGCGGACCTTCGGCCGACAGCATGTGGGGAATCAACGGCTGCTGGTTAAAGTCGACAAGGCGATCTTCCTTATGCTTCCAGTTTAAATGCATATCGGCCGTGATATCCTTAAACAGCGGTTTGGAAGGAGGGAAGAACGCCGAATACGAAAATTTCCCTTTAGCGTTAGCCTGATCGATATGTAAAACCTGATTATCTTTTACGGCCTTCAACACCTGATAAGTTTGATTTGGCCACACTACCAGGATGCTGTCGATATTATGGCTGTTCAAGCCAAAATGCAATCGCGTATCAACAGAAGATTGAAAACCCCGCGTTAGCATCAACTGCTCATATTGCATCCCTCCGTTAGAAAATACATAAGCTTTGGCGCCAATACCAAAATGATTATCCTGCTTACCCTTAAAATCGACAGTGATATAATTGCTTTTAGGCGAATTGTTTTTATAAATCCCTGCCTCATGGTTTACGTTGTTAACAATGAGATCGAGCTTGCCGTCGTTATTCAGATCAGCATACACTGCGCCGTTGGCCATGCCAGGCTCGGTGAAACCCCAATCGGCACTTTTGTCAATAAACTGCTCATTTTTTGAGCCTTTATAGATGTAGCTGTGAACAGCTCCCGGGGGCATCTTTTCCAGCACAGCGCTATCAACGCCGTGGTTGCTGTTAAGCAAGCCCTGGATCTGGTCGTTAGAGACAAAGGAGACGTAATCCATGTCCAATGCCCGGCGTTTAATGCCATTGGCGATAAAGAGATCTTTGATGCCGTCATTATCAAAATCGGCTAATAGCGGACTCCAACTCCAGTCGGTAGCAGCAATGCCGTTCATCAGGCCAGTTTCGCTGAAGGCCTCGCCATTACCAAGGTTCTTTTGAAGGCTGTTGCGCGAGTATTGATTTTGAAAACCATTTCTCGCTATCTTGAACTGGTATTGGTCGTAGGACTCGTCCGCTCCATAGCTTTTCAACGTTTTTTCATCCGCAGGCAGCATATCAACAGTCACCAGATCCAACTGACCATCATTATTGAAATCGGCCAGGTCGTTACCCATACTGAACCGGCTGTAGTGGTTAAAGTGTTTCGCCCCGCTTTCGGTAAAGGTGCCATTATGGTTATTGATGTAGTAATAGTCGTTCTCATGGAAATCGTTGCCTACATAAATATCTTCCCATCCATCGTTATTGATATCGCCTACGGCAAGCCCCAATCCATAGCCCAGGGCGCTGCTGTAAATGCCTGATTTGGTGGTGACATCGCTAAAATGACCACCCTGATTTAAAAACAACTTGCTTCCGGCCTGTGGGTGAACGGTGTGCCGCAAGGACGTATCGCCGTACATGGCAACGGAGTGATCCGACTGATTCAGCAGGAAACAATCCAGTAATCCGTCATGGTTGTAATCAAAAAAGGCCGCCTGGGTAGAATAACCCGAAAAATCAAGACCATATTTGGCTGATTCTTCGGTAAAGGTGCCATTGTGGTTATTGATATATAACAGGTTATGCCCTTTTAAATTTAGTTTTCCTGCTACGGCGCACACGTAAATATCGAGGTAGCCATCGTTGTTTACATCGGCCATGGTAACGCCGGTGCTCCAATCGTTGGTGCCGGCAACGCCTGCTTTTTGGGTGATATCTTCAAATTGGTAGTTGCCCTTGTTCAGATAGAGTTTATTGCCGCCTTTCTGATTAGCGGTGAAGAACAGATCGGGCAGGCCATCATTATTGATATCACCGACAGCTACGCCGCCGCCGTTGTAATAATACAGGTAATCTAAAATGCCGGGCCGGTCGTTATCGCTTATGCGGTTTACAAAATGGACATTGGTTTGTGAAGATGGCAGTGACTGAAACAGGGGAGGGGGCGAAGGCTTGGTTTTTTTGCAAGAGGCAGCCGCACATAAAATGATCGCCAATAAAATAAGTTTATAGTATTTATCTGCTCTTGTCATTATTTATCTGCTCTTGTCATTTCGTGGGCCGGTTTACATATAGGGAATTGCCAATTGCATCGATACTTTTGCGGTATCACTTTCGGGTAGTTTATTGTTTCCAAATACCTCAAAAGGCAAAATCATCGGACGAATATAATTATCATTCATATACCGGCGCATGGCATCGTAAAGCTTTCTCCTGTCTTTATAAATACCATTGAAATCGCCAATCAATATTTTCCCTTTGGGCATCGTCATGTACTCAACTTTGTTGCCAGATGCTACTTTTTTATCAACGGGAAAACCCATCATGATCTGCAATGAATCGGGTTTTTCAGATACATATTGAAGTTGCAGGGGCGACGTGATCTTTAGATCGTTTTTAGCTATAAAATCATTTAAATCAAGCAGCATCCGGCGGCTTTGCTCACTAAAACCAACTCTTGATAACGAAGCTTTTTCTACTACGATCAGTTTTTCTGCGGTGAATTTCTTTTGTATGTTGAAACCGTAATAAAGGGCTGGCGTTTCCATGAATGTTTTCAGATCGCCCAGGGGCGTTCTATGGGTAGCATCACCCGCAATAGATGTCAATAAGTATCGCCAAATGCTGATACTTTCAGAGACCACCACTATTGTTTTGCCCGATTTTTCGTCTGGCATTAAAACATAGCTGTATTTCTTGCTTTGATTTTGTTCTATTACAAAATTGCCTAAACCACCTTTAATAATTTTGAAACTAATGGACGGCGCTTTTATCGTGAGGTTTTCCGCAGCGCTGTCTGTTTTAATATCATTAAGGTTTGTAATGCCTTTCAGATCAGATTGCCAATGCATCCATTTTTTGGGCAAGGAGATCTGGTTGTAAACGTTAAAGAAGGAAGCATTAATTTTAAAACTGACGGTTTTGGTTACCGGAATAAACCCGGCAAAAAACAATACCGATAATGCGGCAACTACCCATTTCCTCATCAATGCAAATACAATGTTTTATTTAATCAAAAACGCATTGTGAAACCGAATATTTTGATTTCACAATGCGTAAAGTTATGTTATTAAAGCTGATTACTTGGCAGGATAACCCGGGTTTTGAGTCAGCTTTGGGTTACTGATCAGCTGTGCTTGCGGAACAGGGAACAGGTAAGCATGAGTATCTGCATCGACCGATTTACCTGGTTTACGTGCAGCTCCAAAATATTTAATGCCATCTGCCACCTCAAATCGGATCAAGTCGGTACGGCGGAAGCCTTCCCAGGCCATTTCGCGGCCGCGTTCAGCTAATAGGTTAGGCAGGGTCAAATCGGCAGCAGTCCAAAGAGGAACGCCTGCACGTGTTCTCAAAGCATTTACCAGATCGAGTGCATCGCCTGGGTTCCCTGCTCTTATCTCGGCTTCAGCTTTAATCAAATAAGCGTCACCAAGACGATATATAACACCGTCATTACTCATCTGACCCGCGGTACCGGATTGAGGATGATATTTAATGCTTCGTGCACCTGCAAATTTGAATGAATCGGCGGGGTTACTTAACTCGTTGATGTAAGGGCTAAGGATAACCGGCAGGTGAGTTGCAACGTCGGTCAAAGGTGCACCGGCCGAACTATATTGTTGTCCTATTGCCCACATGGCTGTTCTTTTATCATCGGCAGTAAACGAACGGTAGAACGCTTCAGGCGCTGAAAAACCGTTGTAAGGCTGCGAGGTAAGGTTATAGGTATAAATATTGTTGTAATTCAGCGTGTTCATCTGGAAGCCGTTACCTGGTATTTGGATATAGTCAAACGGTACCACGAAGATGTTTTCCCCCGAACCTAAGTTTTCTACAGCAAAGTTGTCAAAGAAATTGGCCTGCAGGTTGTATTTACCTGATTTGATTACCTGGTTGGCAGCATCAGCGGCTTTTTGCCATTGCGGCGTGCCGGTATAAACCTGTGCATTCAAATAAAGGTGCGCCAATACCATATAACCGCCCCATTTTGTCATGTGGCCGTAGTTGGCAGTAGATTTATCTGCAAGCAAAGGAATATTGGTATTTAAGTCGGTTTCGAGGAACGCGTAGACATCCTTCCGTGCGGTGGTGCCGATTTTTGTCGGGTCAGTGTTGTAGTCTGTTACCAGCGGAACATTACCATAAATATCCATTAACTTCATGTAATAGAACGCTCGTAATACCTTAATTTCCGCTATAATCTGATCGAGGTTGGCAGGTTTATTTGCCGCTGGAATTGTTGCCACAGAGCTCAAAACGAAATTACATCTGCCAATGCCCTTGCTTAGGTCATTCCATGAATTATTTATATCATCCATGTCGTAATTAAAGTTATGCGTCCAAAGATTTTGCCATTTGCCACCATCGAACCAGTCGTTTCCGCGTGTCGGTACAACAATTTCGTCACTTGAAACCTCGTTAAGGTTAAAGGTTGCCCCAAACGGAATAGCCGTCATAGGTGTATAAGCTTGTGCCAGGAATGCATTTACCTGGGCAGGTGTTTTGAAGAAATTGTCTGGAGTAACCTGGTTGTAAACCTTGCTGTCCAGTTTTGTACATCCCGACATGATCGTTCCCGCCAGCACCAGAACCGGGATAATATTTAATAAATTCTTTTTCATCTTTATGATAATTAAATTTCTTATTTAAATGATACGTTAGTTCCAAACACAAAAGATCTTATTACCGGATAGGTGTTAGTGTCCGTGTAATGATTAGACGGATTGATCTCCGGATCTAAGCCTCTGTATTTAGTGATCACAAATAAATTATTGCCTGCTATATAAACGCGCAAGTTTGAAAAGCCCTTAACATTTTTGAAATTATAACCCAGCGACGCGTTATCCAGGCGCAGGAATGAAGTGCTTTCCAACCAGTGGTCAGATACATGCAAGCCATCTTTTATACCATTGGTGAGCGCCTCTCTCGTGGTGTTGGCGCTTGGCAGCCTGGTAGCGGTTTCGAAATCGAGCAGTGCGTTGTTAAATGCCTTGCCACCATAAACCCCTCTCAGGAAGAAATTAAGACTCCAGTTTTTGTACGTAAAACTGTTGTTAATACCATAGTTGAATTTAGGGTTAGGATCGATATAGTATCTTTGAGGATTGGCATTCTGTTCAATAGTTTTACCATCAAACAGCTCATTGCCGTTAGCGTCAACACCTGTAAAATGTGGTATATAGAACACATCGAGCGGCTGACCAGGCTTGATAAATGTAATAGGATATGAGCTCAATCCCCTGCCCGAGGCCGATTGTGTAGTTATCTGATCTGCTACCACGGGATATCCCTGATAGGTACCCGAAAGACTAACAATCCTTGTTTTGTTAAATGTGATCTGCCCATTAACACTCCAGTTTAAAGCATCGCCTCTCAATACCTGCCCGGTTAATGACACTTCCAAACCCTTGTTTGTCAATGATCCTACGTTGGCGAAAATATTACCAACAAAATAAGGAGGAGTAGGTACGGCATATTGATAAAGCATATGGTCTGTTTTATCATTATAATAGTTGATATCTCCTGTTAAGCGGCTGTTAAACAGCGAGAAGTCGATGCCGATGTTCTTACCGCGACGCTCTTCCCATTGAAGGTCAGGGTTCGCATTTTGTTTATACGTATAGCTCGATGGATAAGTACCGGTAGATCCATCAAAATATTTGATGTCTGGTCCGAACAATGCGATGTTCTGGTAAACATTTAATGCACTTGAGTTACCCACAACGCCGTATCCTACGCGCAGCTTGATATCATTTATCCAATCGACGTTTTTTAGTAAGTCGTTTTTAAAACGATAAGCTATGTCAAAAGACGGGAAAGTACCCCATTGGTGATCAGCGCCGAACTTATCCGATCCGTCACGTCGTACTGATGCAGTTACATAAAATCTATTATTGTAATTATAGTTTATCCTGGCCAGGAACGAGATGATCTTATACTGATCTTTCGAAGAGTTTATAGAATTTCTGATAGGGTCACCTGAACCTAATACATTGTCCTCCAATGGAGGAACTAAATAATCCGCTCCTGCCGCACTGAAACTTTCGTTGTCAAATTGGTTATACTCGTAAACACCGGTGGCCGAAACTGTATGTTTGCCCCATGATTTATCAAAGTTAATGTGTGCGTTCGCCTCGTAAGTGTTAACGTTGTAGCTATTTTGGCTGGCATTATTGATATTTCCTTCCAATGGGAATGATGGATAGAAATAGTGTGTTAACGTATTATCATGAATCATTATACCTGTTACACCGACTTTCAAACTTGGCAATAGCGTGTAGTTAGCTGTTGCGTTGGCCAGAGTTTGATAACTGGTGGCTTTGTTGGTGATCTCATTTAAGTGTGCAACCGGGTTGGCCAGGTTATAATCGGTAAAATTGTAATATGTACCATCGGGATTATAAACCGGGTAGGTTGGCGGTGCGTTGAATATAAAGTAGTTGAACACGTTTTGGTCGGTTAACTGATCGCGGTAAACCGTTGTATTCGATACGTTTAAGGTTATATCTAATTTATTATCAAGCGCTTTCTGCTCACCGTTGAAACGCAGGCCGAGTTGTTTTTTACCTGTGTTTAAAACAATACCTTGCTGATCTTCATAGTTGATAGATGCCCGATAGTTAAACCCTTCGGCTCCGCCCGAGATAGCCACGTTATTGCTGTGCTGAAGCGCCTTGCGTGTTACGGCTTTTTGCCAGTCGGTATTGCCGCCAAGTTCATAAGTGCTTGGGGTTACGCCCGGAATAGCCTCAATCGCTTTCGAATATTCCGAAGCATTTAACAGATCGAAGTATTTAGCTTGTTCTGAAAAGCCAACATAGGCGTTATAGTCGATCTGTGCTCTGCCTGCGCGGCCTTTTTTAGTGGTAACGATGATCACACCATTCGCGCCGCGTGAACCGTAAATAGCTGTTGCAGATGCATCTTTCAAAACGTCGTATGATTCTATATCGCTTGGTGAAAGGTTCTGGAACTGCGAGCCTCCTGAAGTAGCCACACCATCGATCACGAATAACGGCGACTGATCACCGCTGATCGACGTTTGACCGCGGATAGCGATGTGGGCACTCTGATCGTTAGGGTCGCCGCCTTGTTTGGTGATGGTTAAACCGGCAACTTTGCCCTGGATCTGATCCAGCGGGTTTACGATAGCGCCCTGATTAAAGTCTTTGGAACTGATGCTTTCAACAGCACCGGTAACGTCTTTTTTCCGTTGGGTACCGTAACCTACGCCAACTACCACAACTTCGTTCAGCGCGGTTGCTGTTGGCTGCAATTTAATGTTTAAGGGAGAATTGTCGCCCGAAACTTCCTGGGTTGTATAGCCCAAAAAGGTAATTACTAATGTGCTTGCCGGAGGCACAGATAAACTAAAGGCGCCGTTGGCATCCGTATTGGTACCGGTTGTGGTGCCTTTAAGGGTGATGGTTACACCCGGCAGGGGCGACCCATCTTTCGCGTCGGTAACTTTACCGGTAACTGTTTTGTTTTGTGCCATTGCAGGCAAAACCAAAAAACTTGACAGCACGAAACAAATTAAGGTAAGTAAATTTCTTAGCTTCATAATTTTAGTTTGAATAGATAATTGGTTGATTAAATATAACTATTAATTAAACAGAGCAATAATGTTGGACTTATTTTTCGTTTAATAATAATCTGGGTTAACAGTTGAGAAAGTAGTTACTTAAGGAGGATTTTGCAGTGATTCGTACTTTTTTTCCATAGGCGTAGGGTTCGGCGTTATTTTATAGGTACAAATGTTACATACCTCATGCATACAAAAGCACAAGATGCACCATTTTAAACAAAACAAATTGCTGATACAAAGAGCTAACAACAGTAACTAAATACTGTTTCAAGAAAAATTCTAATTGGTTTATACGTCTTATGCGATTAAAGCAGATTGAGGCTAAATCCCGGTTTCAACACCTTTAACGCGGACATAACAAAGTAAGAAGTTGAGAAGTGTAAAACCTACATTTTTTTGAAAAATTTAAATTATTTTTTTTACAAACTACTGTATATTAAGTATTTGTAAAAAAAATTTATTGATTTTACATCAATAAATTTAAACCTTTTTTAGCTGTATTTTAGTTGAGAACGCAAAAATTAACCCCTGGTGGGAGGTTGTAAAGATTCCTTTGGAACGTCAAATACCTTGGTTGACATGAGGATCTGATCAAACTGATCAGACGGATAAATAGATTTGGCCTTGATCCTCATTTTATAAACGTATATGGTTTTGGCAGAGTATTCCAGGATGCTTGCTATGGTTTCATTGTCGCTTATTCCAATACGCTTCAGCGCAAATATGCGGAGGTCGGTATTTAAAACTTCATTATCCTTCGGCCATATCTGGTCTTCTTCTTTAAATAATGAATTAAATGTGGAGATAAAGTTCGGGAATATCTTGAGGAAGGTATGGTCGAATGTATAGAATAGCGTTTCCCGTTCCTTTTTAATGTTTATTTCATCGATGGCCAGCTGGATGTCGTCGTACTTTTTGGTGACCAGTTTCCGGTCAATGTTTCTTTTTAATTTTTCCAGTTTTAAAATATATCCCGATATCACATTAAAAAAATAACCTATATATTCTTCCTTGATCCTGGCGTCCTCATGGAGTTGCTGGTTGATCTTTTCCAGCAGGGCGTTTTTTTCTTCAATGATCTTTTCCTTGGCTTTAACCCGCTTTAATTGAATAAAAACAATAAAGGATATCAACAATACTGATACCGATACTCCGGCAATTGACAAAAGATAAAACTGTACGCGGTTTTTTTCTTTCTCCACCTGGATCAGCTTTTGTGCGGCAAGTGTGGGCAATATGGCTCCGATTTTAATTTTGCGCAGCCTGGCGCCATAGTATTCCGCATCATTCATCGATTTTTGGATAAAGGCATAAGCGTCGGCCATGTCGCCATTATGATACAAGACTTCTCCAAGAACAAGCCCGGCCAGCGTTTCTTTGGTCGACGACCTGATGTCGTTAATTGAAGCGGTAATCAACAATTCAAGCCGTTGGTCGGTTTGTGTGCTGTCTCTATAAAAGAAACTCAGATTGGTTGCTATCATGGCCCGCTGATGTTCGCTGATCGGATAGCTTTTTAGCAGCTTGATCAGGCAGGGTGCAGGTTGGTTTACAGGGCCTACCCTGAGTTGCCTTCGCCCCATCTCCATCAATTGTTCAATCGAGCCCGGTTTGGCAAACATAATAGCCGAATCGATGTACTTTACCGATTCGGAATTCTCGTATTGGTTGTAATAAGTCTCGCTGTCATAATCGGCCAGATCGATATAGGCCCTTGCCTTCAGCGAATAATATTCGAACCGGGAATCGTTGTTTAAAGCCAAGGCGTTTATATTATTCAAACAATCAAAAGTTTGCTTGAACATTCCGGCCGAGCATAATATAAATCCGAGGTTTAGCTTGGCCTTGTATTCTTTAGGCTTATCTTTTAAGAGATGGCTCAAGTCGAGCATCTTTTTGGTGTACACGTAAGCCGAATCGAATTTGTAAGATTTATATTCTTCGTAAAGACTGCTGCATAATTGATACTGCGCATTGTAATTTGCCGGTGGCACGGCTTGTAATTTTTCCCTGATCTTTTGTATCCGCGCCTCTTTTTGATCGTCGTAAGTCTTGGTCCTTTGTATTTCTTTCTTCAAAACATTCAGCAGGCTATCAGTTTTTGGCGAACCCAGCGCAGTGAAGCTAATGAACACGAGAAATAAAAACGACACTAAGAGCCTCATAAACAGTTGAATCATTAAATAAAAAATAGAAAACCAGGAATAAGATTTCTTAAACGAATAGAATTTTTAATAATACGCTATTTGCTTAAATATACAGCAATCGAAAAAAAAACAATAGTAACTTTTGAATTACATGCAAATGCAGCTTCGCCTGACTTGATCGTAGCAGTTATTAACAGTTTAAAGCGTTCTATTATAATTAACGTAAGCTGCTGTTCTATTGTGACAAAGACTTTAAATGTGCGACGACTTTTTTGAATTGCCGTTAAAAAAAATCGTATTTTACCATTGGTTAATACTTCCAATGAAACGGACCTTGCACATTATAATAATAATTGCAGTAATCCTGTTACCGGCAACAGTATCGGCGCAAACTGCCAGCGCCGACTCAGCAGCTGTTTTCTCGCTCATCAGCAAAGCAGAGTCTTTTTTCAATCAAAGCAATTACGACCAGGCTATAGCCTATAGCAATAAGGCGCAAGCTATGAGCAAGCAAAAAAACTTTAAAAAAGGCCAGGCCTATGCGCTCATAGAGTTAGGAGATATTTATATCGATAAGGATGAACTGGGCAAAGCGCAATCATCGGCCGATGCGGTAAACAAGCTTGGTATACAGTTAAAAGACTCTTTGATAACTGCCGTCTCAAAAATGCAAATGGCGCAGATAAAGATGTACGGTAATAACTTCGATGCTGCCATACCTTTATTTAATGAGAGCCTGCAATATCTGTCAAAACGTCCTACCATTTATACGGCATTAGCTTACAACGATCTTGGCTACACCTGGGGGCGCAAAGGCGAGTATAGTAAGCAGGCAGATAACCTGATCAGGTCGGTGAGCATCTACGAAAAATATTTTCCTGATAAATATGGCGAGATAGGTATAGCACTAAGCAACCTTTCTGCCCTTTACTACAGCATCAATCAAAAAAAGCTGGCTATCGAGTATGCTAAAAAAGCGTTAGCCTATCGCGAAAAGGACGGTGATAAATCGAAATTGTCGTTAAGCTGCTGTAACATGAGCCAGTTTTATATCGGGGTTGATAATGAAGAGGCCGAAAAATACCTGAACCTTTGCGAAAAATATGCGGTTCAAAGCGGGCAGGAGGCACGGATCATTCATTCATACGTTACGGCTTCGTTTCTTTACAGTACCGAAAAGAAATATCCCCAGGCATTTGATTACGAACAAAAAGCCATTGCGTTACTTGAAAAAAGCAAAACCGGCGACCCGGCTATGCTGGCACGCCGCTATCTGAGCGCAGGCGTTATCAGCCGTGAATTGAAAATGGACACCAATACAACGCTGGGATATTTTAACAAAGCGCTGAATTTCCTCCGGCTTGCAAAAGACAAGGCCAGCATGAGAGATTATTATGTGAATATTTATAATTATTACTTGGCAAACAACAATTATGCAGCGGCTCTTACTGCTTATAAAAAATATGTTCTGTACAAGGATAGCATCATTTCTGAAAATACACAATCAGCCATTGCCGCTGTATTGAGTACTTTATGGGGATAGCCGGGCCTTAATTGGGTCCGGCTTATCGTATTATGGTGACGCAGCGTTTAGTGTTTTGCCTGATTTTTAGATAGTTTTCAGAGTAATAAACGCGCTTGCAAGATTGTAGTGTTTATGTAATGTTAATATACTTAACATTTTGTTAACATTAAAAGGGTATTAACTTAACATTGCCGGGGTATGTTTGTAACATACTTTTTCGAAACCCTTTAAAGTTAATCTGCTATGAAAAACAACCAGCCACTAACCCAAGATCATGCGAAAAAACAGCTGTTGGATGCTTATAACGATGAGTACTGGCAGAAAAAATATGGCGTTTCTTCTGAAGATTTAAAAAAAGTGAATGAGATCAGCATTCAGGATAAGATCATCAGCGTTAACAAGAACAACAAATCACTGGCAGCAGAAGCTTGATATAAGACTGATAACTGCGTTCAATAATATACTTTAAGCCCATCGAAAGATGGGCTTTTTGTTTTGTATAGTTGCCGCAGCTTACCGGGATGAATATTCTGATAACATAAAACAGCACCCATGTTTAACAGGTGCTGTTTTTATTTTATGAAAAAAAATGCTACTTCGTCAGCTCGGTTTGATACAGAACTTTGCCCGCCATATTTATTGCCTGTACGTTCAGCCTTTTTCCATCTATCGCAAAATACATGAAGCCATGTTCTGATGCTTCGAACTTGCTGTATGGAATTCCGGCAGTAACTTTTGTAAGCTCTGAACCGGCGCCTGAGATGAATTGATGGGTATAGCCTTGAGGTTTAAGGTGCTGTAATGAATGCTCGTGACCAGACAGGTAAACATCAACCTTGTGCTCTTCAAACGTTTTGGTGAGTACCTTCCTCATGGTCAGCGTGTCGAAATTTTCTATACGCGGGCCAACGGTGTAAAATGGGTGATGGCCAATCACTATTTTCCATTTTACATCTTCATTAGCTTTTGAAAGGGTTTCGTTGAGCCATTTCATTTGCGTGGCTACATACCCGGCTTTGTTTTCGTGCAAAAAAGGGTCGGTGTCCATAAATACCAGTAAAGCTTTATCCCTGCTTGCCGGAGCGGTTTTGATCCCTTTCTTTGTAGCCTCGTCCTCATTGCTTTTTCCTTTACCCAGGTTTATTTCTTTATAATAATACCTTGCAGGCATATCCCAGCGACGGCTGATCTTGCTGTACCTGAGCTGTGCATCAACATCGGTATGATAATCGTGATTGCCGAAAACAGGGTACCAGTCGCATTGCAGGGAATGAGCGGTATAAATATTCTCGAACGAATAATGCCACAGCGGGTCAAACTCACTCACTACACCTGATGGGTAAAAATTATCGCCGCATGAGATCACGAAGTTATTAGGATGCTCTGCACCCCAGATGCCCATTTGTTTAGCCACTTCTGTTTGGTCGTATTCGCCGTTGCGGCCCCAATCGCCCAGCGCCATAAAATGGAGCGAGTAATCGTCCTTGAATTTAGGCAATAAAGTAAGATCCTCGCTTTCCAGATGCGTTTCCCGCGGCGTTGCAAACGTGCTGAGGGGCTGGATCAGCGAAGCACCGACAGCGGTAAGCGCTGTATTTTTAACAAAATCTCTGCGTTTCATATATGATGTTTTATTTGAGACTATAAACTAAAACCTTAAAGGAATCAGGCACCTGGTTTTTGCTGCTGCCCTGGTAATCAGCAACGGGGAAGTAAATTTTATGAGTGGAAAGGTCGAGCGCCATGGTTTTAGCACGGTTCTGCGTTTTTAAGGTTTGCAACAGGCTGTAATGATCGGGAGCATCCTGTTTAAAGATCGTTGCCGTACCGTCACCATTCGATGCAATAAGCAGTTTGATGGCAGGGTCATAAACTACTGCATCAACGCCGGCACCGATAGGCAGGGTCTGGATTACCTTGCCGGTGGCAATATCAACTACGCTTAATCCTTTGTTCTCGCGGCAAACAGAAAATAATTTTTGATTTTCTTTATCTGTACCCAAACCGGTAGGGCCACCGCAAGGGCTTAGCGAATAGTTTTTGGTAACCTTCAGCGTTTTGGTGTCGATAACGTTGAGGCTGCTTTTGTCTTCAAGGTTATTATAGATCAAGCCTTTGCCATCGGCTACAGCAAATTCTGGTGCGCCGCCCAGATCAATAAATGCCACCTGTTTCATCGTTTGCGGATCAACCACGCAGGCACTGCTGCTGTGACCGTTAAACGTGAAGATCTTTTTTGAAAATGGATCAAAAATAATCCCGTCAGCACCTTTATGATCTAATGTTACGCGGCTGACAATGGCCAATGTTTTCAGATCGAATACAATCACCTGGTCGGCTTTGCCATCGCTGATAAAACCTCTGTTCAACTCATTGTCTACTGCAATACCATGAACGCCCTGCATGCCCGAAATAGTGCCTTTAACCATTTCGGTTTTCAGGTCGACCACGTTTACCGCCGTACCATGCGAAACGTATAACGTGCTGTTAGGCTGATCGATAAATGCATAATCATAACCGCCGTTTCCGGGAAGTGCAATGGTTTTATCTATTACATATTTTTGTGCAGAAGAGGTAATACTGATTGAAAGCAGCATTAGTGCTGCTGCGAAAATTGATAAAATTTTCATGTTGCTAAATTAGTTTTTGCTTTAAACATAGAAAGGATCGAAACCGACCCTTCCCATGTTTTTTTTGTTATATAATTGTTTAGTGTTTGTTTCCTTTGCCGTCTGTTGTGTAAGCACCCATATCGGCGTTGTAAGTTGGGTTGCCCTTACCAATTGCAGGCGAGCCTGATTGCAAATGGTAGTCGTTGCTGCTGCCCTGGCCTGTTGCAGTACCTACCACAGTACCATCGAAAGTTTTGAATTTGGGGTCATTGTTGCCGATTGCGGTAGAGATCAGGTCTGTTGCTGTTGCCTTGCCAACGCCGTCGTTAGGGAAAAAGTTAGCTCTGATGTTTACAGGTACGGCAGGCGTTACAGTATTATCATTAAATGCGTCAACCGAAGCGTAGAACAGGTTGTTGCCGTATTTGGTATTGGTAACGTCGGCATCAGGGAAAATTTCCAGGCCTTCGTAGTTGTTTACAAAGATGTTGTTGTAGATGTTGGCCTTTGCGTTCACGCCGACAGAAACACCACGGCCAGGTTCGCCGGCCCCTCTTCTCCAACCGCATGATACTGCGGTATTGTTGTAAACATCAACACTTGTTTGCGGGTTTGGCGCGGTAGCACTGGTTTCCAGTTTAATGGCAGTTCCGGACTGGCCAAAGATCACGTTGTAAGCTACAACACCGGTAACGCCTGCTTTAAGGTTAATGCACTCGCCGTCGGTGCTGCCGTTAGAGGTGAAGGTGTTTCTCAATATCGTTACTTTTGCTCCGGCTTTTACTCCAACAATATCATCTTCGCCGCCAGAAAGCCATGAATCCTCCACATCAACATTGATGGGTGCAGCTACCGATATCGATTTTCTTGGATCTCCGGAAGGATCTAAACCACCGGTGTTATCGATACGGGTCCATTTAATGGTAACAGACTGGGCAGTATCGCACTGAAAGCCGCCCCATGTTCCCGGGGTGTTTTTGTCTGAGTTAAAGCTAACCGGACTTGCCTGTGAGCCTGCCAGCGCTAAAACGCCCTCGATGGTGAATTGCGCATTGTTTTTAACAATCACGATTGCGCCCGGCTGAGCAGCCAGCGTGTCGCCTTTTTTTACCACTACATCGCCGGTTACGGTGTAGGTTGCGCCGGTAAGCAGCGTGCCTTTAACAAAACCGCTGATGTTACCTGCCGCAATAGGGTGCGATGGCGGGATAACAGGCGTTGTTACCGATGTGTTTTCCTTCTTCGAACAAGAAGAAATGATAAGCGCTACCGCAAAAGCGGCTGCAATTGATAATAGCTGTTTGGTTTTCATTTTTTTCGATCTTGGTATTTAGTGTGAATAGCGTATGCCGATTAAGCCACTGGCTTTAGTGATATCATTGCCCGTGGTGAGATTGTAAGTTTTGATGACGGTTGCCGTGTTCAGCAGGTTGTTGAACTTGCCGAAAATGGTGAGGTGCCTGCCAAGTCCCTTATCAGCAGAAAGCGAAAGAAACGACTGTGGCTGCTGGTAATAATCGTAGCCAATATCAGGATTAACCCTGTACAGCGTACGGCCGTTATATTGGTAAGCCAATTGGATGAAGAACTGGGCTTTGGCGTTTTTGTATTCAAGGGCTGCATTAAATTCGTGTTCAGGCTGCCCCTGTAATGGTCTTGTCTGGTAGGCGGTGTCGCCGGTGCGTGGATCGAGCTTGCGGCCGTTAACAGATGAATGCGTATAGGCATAATTGGCGTTGATGCCAAAATTCCCGAAGTAGCGGTTATAAATTATCTCGCCCCCGTATATGGTTGCGTCTTTTGAATTTTCGGGTTCGTAGGTTGTTGTGCTGATGAACGCGTTCTCGATAGGGTTTTGCAGCTTTTTATAGGATCCGCCTATAAATAATTGCTCGTCCGATTTCGGAAAGAACTCATAACGCAGGTCGAAGTTATCGGCAGTGGTGTGCTGCAGGTTAGGGTTACCCTTTCCGCTGTTGCCGCCTGCATCTGCCGGTTGCGAAATAGGCAGAATCTCATAATAACCGGGCCTTGATAATGATTTGAAATAAGAAGCACGCAGATTAGTTTTATCGTTCAGTTTGTATTTTACCTGTACGCTTGGCAAAATGTCTGAATAAGTTTTTGATACGTGATCGGGCGCGTCCAGTTCAAATTCGAGGAAATGATATCCCTGGCTTGTGTTTTCCAATCGCACACCACCCACTACATCTAAATTTTTAGATGTTATCTTGAATTGACCGAAGCCTGCCGCAATATTTTCAAATGCGTAATAGTTGTTCAGATCGTATCCCGCAGAGCCATTAGGGTTGATAATAGAATCGCGGGCATTATAAATGGTGCTGAACTGCTGCCTGCTGCCAATATCATTATCGCCGCCAACGGCAAATTCAACATATTCGTTCTGATGGTTATTGCGCTCCTTATGCCTGTATAAGCCGCCAAGTTTAAACTCGCCGACGGCATCGCCTATCCTGGTTTTATAGGTCACGTTGATAGCTCCGTCATAATCCTTGTCTTCGTTGCGCTGCCACACCCGGTTACCGCCATCGTAATAATAAGGCGTGCTGATAAATTTATTGGCTACCGAATCGTACGAGATCCTTTTGTTGGTTGTGTAATCGGCCCTGTCTGGTGCTTTTTTTGATGCATCGGAAAATACGCCCGTCCAATCCAATAATAAATGATCGGTTATAATGTGCTTGCCTTCCAGTTTAAAATTCTCCAGTAACTGGTGGTTTGTAGACGAAGTGTTAGCTTCGTGAATAGACCCTGTTCCCGGTACGGGTTTACCGTGGTATAAGGTCCTGCCGGCATCACCGCCAACCAGGGTGGTATCAATACTGAGATAAGATTGCGCGAAATAGGTATATAGCACGACGTTGTCGACCGAGATCTTGTTCTTTTGATTGATGGTATAATCGGCATGTACTACTAAACCGTTATTGAGCTGCTGATTGGAAAAGAAACGGTTGCTGATGTCGGTCTCAACCGGCAGGTAATTGTTTTGAGGATTTGCGACCGTTTGATTCAGCTGCGAGTTATTACCGTAGTATTGATTCTGAAAGTTATCGGCAATGAGGATGCCCAGTTTGTTATGTAAAAACCGGTTGCCATAAGTAACATTGAACAGTGACGTTGGCGGTGCGGTAACCTGTTTAAAGTCGAGGTTCGATTTGCTGAAATCGTTTGAGGTTGCTGCGTAGGTAGGGCTGATCCGGTCGTAAACGCTTTGCTGCTGAATGTCTTTTTTGGAAAACGTGGTATATTTTCGGTCGAAGAAAATGGCACTGTAGCCTACGGATGCACTGGCGTTTAGTAATAACGAGTCGGGCGCATCTTTAAATACCAGGTTTACTGTGCCGCCAATGGCATCGCCCTCCATATCGGGCGTAAGCGATTTACTGACCTCAATGCGCTGCAATAGTTCTGAAGGAACCACATTTAAGGATACGAATCTCGATTTATCATCGGGGCTGGCAATTTTTACACCATTAATCAAGGTGTTGTTGTACCTCGGTTCAACACCCCTGATCACAGCATAGGCATCGTCGCCGCCGCTGTTTCGCTGAATGGTAACGCCCGAAACGCGCTGCAGCACATTGGCCGCATTAATATCCGGCGATTTCAAAATGGCCTGCGCACCAACCACGTTTACAATATTATTGGCGTTTTTCTCGGTAGACCGTGATGCGGAGTTGGTTTCCTTGTTGATGGTACCAAACACGTTGACCGTTTGCAGTTCGTTATCTTTTGGCGTAAGGGTGATGTTAAGCGAATAAAGCTGACCTGGCGTTAATCTGATCTTTTTTTCAAAACCTGAATAGCCGAGGTATTTAACCTTCACCTTGTACTCGCCGGCAGCGACAGCTATCGAGTATTCGCCCTTTTCATTTGCCGGGACTTCGTTTTTATGGTCGTCAAAATGGACAACGGCGCCGGGCAGCGGCTGGTTGGTTTTGGCGTCGGTTATAACACCTTTCAGGGTCGCGTTCTGGGCTAAAAGGTTTGCGGTAGAAAATAGAAAGACTGCAAAAAAGTAGAGCTTTTTAGCCATATTAATCGGGATATATGGCCAAAAAACCGCCACGAAATTGGCGGAATTCTGAATTTTAAGGCAATGTAATAAGGTTTAATCTAAGGATAATAGCCGCTTAATTTTAAGGGCGAAAGGTGAGGGTTTGCTTAATGAAGACGTAATGTAGCGGTGTGATTATTTAATATAGCTAAACTTGTAATTTAAACGCACGGGCGCCGACTTGTTCAATTAATTGATCCTGATTTAAGGGCTCTTTTTCATAAAGACAACCCGGAAACTGCAATTTGTAGCTCCTGTTTTTAATCATCCAGCCAGCCACTTACCTTTAGGCAGGTAAGAAAGCAGCTTAATAATTATGTTGGTGATTACGAATGTTGTAAATGCTATCAGCGGCAACTTGATGGCTGCGCTTTGAAAATGAGGATTAAGTAAAGGGAAAACCGTGTTCAGCACAATGATATGGGCAAGGTAAACACCATAACTTTTTGCCGAAATATCGGTAATAACCCTCGCGAATAGTGAGTTTGTGTTTTTTATCGAGACGTTTTTGAGGATCAGGAAAACCCCGGCTGTCATCATCGCTACGTTGATGATCTCAAAGCTCCAAGTGAGTTCTGCTGCGCTGGTATATTTTTCTATCGGCAGCAGGTGTAAAAAACCGTAGGCGGTAACGGCATAGCCGATAATTATTAATATAGCGCCGATATAATAATTCCATGCTTTGGGTTCCAGATGAAAGCGTTTAATGTAGTTTGCAAGGATGACGTATCCTAAAAAACCTGAAAAATAATACAACATAGGTGTTTTGTTCCAGTAACACTCACCCCAAACGGCAGGAAAGATCAGGTGAATGTAAGGCAGGCTTAGTGCGATTGCCCAAAGCAGTAAATAAAACTCCATATTTCTGCGGGTACAGGTTTGTATCCAATTGGAAATTAACGGGGCGAACAGGTAAATCCCCAGCAGCATATAAACAAACCACAAATGGCCAACATCAACCCCATAGTTGACCGCTATCTTACCGATATTAATAAGTGTTGTCTGTATATCGGCCTGCCCGGTAACATAATAATAACAGGCATAAATTACGCACCATAAAAGAAACGGAATGGCTACGCGGCTCATGCGTTTCTTGAAAAATGAGCTTGTATCGGTAATTGGGAATAGGAAATAACCCGATAACATGACGAACAGCGGCACGCAGGTCCTCAAAAAGGAATTATACCAGCCTACAATATGCGCGTCGGGCGAGTCGATCACCGTGCCGTTGATGCCGATGTAATAAAACTCACCGGTATGGATCTGCATAACCATGTAACAGGCAAGTACCCTGAGGATATCAAAACCGAAATGGCGTTTGGCAATATTGGTCGTCATTAAATTCAGGTTAATAGTTTAAAGCTCTAAATTATAAAAGAAGACCTTATTTACTACTTTAAACCTGCATTTGATATCTCATTATTTCAGGGAGTATATAAAAAGGAAATGTGTAAAAATCGTGTTTCCTTTTGTGATTCCGGAGAATGAAGGCGGCTGTCTTAAAATTCATAATTGATCCCACACTGGAAAATGAATGAATTTTGACGATAAAAGATGTTAGCTACGCGGTCGTTGAGTTTATTAAAACCGTCGAAAGGTACTTTTTGATCAAGATCAAATGTTTCCAGTCTTTGTGAAAATGTATGACCAGCGATCATGTTAAATTTCCATCGCGCAGTAAGCTTAAGATCGTAAATAAGCCCGGCACTATTTTGCCGCAAATGTATGTACTGATCTTTTGCATCGTCGCTCAGCCGGTACATGCTGCCGTTGAGTGACGCTTACCGGGCCGTTCGTATGGGCTTATAGGCTGCCAGGCCGAACAGGCCCAGGCAGGAGATCAGGATCGTTAAGGCTGCGAAAACGGCAGCCAGCTTACCGACCAGTTGCGCCTGTTTGAAATTACTGTCATAAGCTGCATCGGCAAAAAAATAATCGTAGGGATAAGCAGGATTATATTTGTTAAAGATTGCCGCGAGTTTGTCAATCGCATCGTGCACATTCACATCAGGCTTAAGGCGGTAGATCACGGTGCCGGCAATATCCGGCTTATAAACAAATAAGGCGGGTATGATAGTCGAAAACGGCGAGCCGATGATTGCGTTTTTAACCACGCCGATGATCCGGACGGGTTCTTTTGACAATTCGGTGGTCAGCATTTGGCCCACAGGAGTTTTCAGCTGTAATCGCCCGACGGCGGCTTCGTTGAGAATAACATGGAGTGTATCATTTGGCGTTCCTGCAAATTCCCGCCCTTCTGCCATTTTCATACCTGCGGTTTTGAAGAAATCTTCTGAAATTGCGGCATAGGAGATACCGAGGGAACCCCCGGCGTTTTTACCAGGCCAGTTTAACAGGTTACAACCGGCCTGGAAATCAATCACCGGGACGGGGCTGGATGCCCTGGTAACATTTGCTAAAAATCCACTTTGCAATAAGTCATTTTTAAGCGCGGTATAATTGCGGTTGAGATCGGAGGTAGCGGTTGTCATTACCAGGCGGTCGGCATTATAGCCAGGCGGTCTGTTTTTAAGATGGCTGATTTGCTGATAAATGACGATCGTGCCGATAATTAACGCTATGGAACAGGTAAATTGAATAACGACCAGAATTATATTGTTCGTTTTCGGAAAGTAGTTACCCGGTTGATGAATAAAAAAAGCACAGTAATGTTAATACTACTGTGCTTTTGTTCGGTGACCGATGAAGTTCGGTTAACGAACAAATTTATATCGGATTGTAAGCTGATTATAGCTTTAAGGGAGGGTAAACAATCTAAAGAAGATAAAATTTACTGAACTTTAAGTACTAAACATAGCAGGCCCGTTAAAGCTTTGAATAGGCGGAGCCAACCATAATTACGATCCCGAAAACTGGCTTGGCGGATAACCATATTGCTTTTTAAAGGCAAATGAAAAATGAGAAAGGTCCTCAAAGCCGGTATCCAGGTAAACCTCTGAAGGTTTTCGTCTTTGCTCAACAATCTGATAGTGCGCCAGTTCCAGCCGTTTATGCGTGAGCCAACGGCCGGGCGAAGTGTTGAATGCGTTTTTAAAATCCTTTTTGAACGTTGTCAAGCTTCTGCTGGTCAGGTAACCAAACTTTTCAAGCGGTAGGTTAAAACGGAAGTTTCGTTCCATAAAGGTGACCAGATCAAGCTTCCCAGGCGTTTCAAAATATCCTAACAAGCCATCCGCCGCAGGATTGATCGTTCTTAAAATACGAATAGCTTCTTCAACCTTAAAAGCTGCGATATCGGCAGGCAACGCATCTGCCAAATTAAAATAAGGCTGTAAAGAATTAAACAAACTTTGAAGCAAGAGATGATCGGCGAAGATCAACGGCTCATGGTTGCGTTCTGTCGCAGGTTTGACACCCTTATAGTATTGCTCCAGCCGATCCTTGCAGAAGATTACCGAGATAGCCACGCAAGGCTCGCCATTCAGCGGCAGCTTGCTCATTCGCCCCAGTTGGTCACGGGGGAACAGGACCGTATCACCGGCAAAGAAACGATAGCTGCGGTCGGCCGCTGCAATTCGCACCTCGCCCGAGATCACGCGTACCAGTGCAGGTTGCGGAAGTATCAGCTCCCGACTATAATGGACTTCCTTTTTACAGGATATAAAGACTTCAGCGACTTCCTGCATGATTCAATTTACAACAAATTTAAGCGTATTAAGCTTTCTGCTGCGCCTAATATCGCATCTTTCGGCGAACGCGGCGACCATCCCAGCAACTCAATCGCTTTGGCGCTGGTCAGGTTCATCGGGATGCCCAGTAAAGGCACCATGCTTTTGACCATCGGGTCTTTCAGTGCGGCAATGCGCAGCAGAGTATTCGGTAGCTGCATGGCCTTCACCTTGTCAGCCTTATCACCCAGGTTGGCTTTCAGGATCTTTGCCACCTCTACCAGCCAGATACTTTCGCCGCCGGTAGCAATAAAGCGCTCGCCCTTCGCCTTAGGATCAAGCATGGCCCGCAGATGCAGATCGGCAACATCCCGAACGTCGACAAAACACGCGTTGATCTTCGGACACCCCGCCATTTTACCTGTCAGCAGGTTTTTAACCAGGTAAATGGAATGTGAGTAATCCGGCCCTAAAACCGGCCCCATTACTGCTGCCGGGTTCACCACTGCAAGTTCCAAGCTGCCGCCCTCGCGTGCTATAAATTCCCAAGCTGCTCTTTCTGCCAGCGTTTTCGATTTCTGGTAGGCCGGTGCATGGCTAGTGTCTGTCCAAACGGTTTCATCATAAGGTGCAGTTTGCCTGGGGTGACCATATACGATGGCGCCGATGGCCGAGGTGAACACTACCCGCTTTACACCCGCATCCCTGGAAGCGCGCAACACCCACAGCACGCCATCCCTGGCAGGGATGATCATTTCGTCCTCATGTTTAAAATTCAGCTTTGGTGTTGGCGAAGCTACATGTAGTACGTAAGTGCAATCTTTTACCGCCTCATCCCAATTCGTATCGTTCGACAGGTCCGCTTTTATGAAAGTCAGGCGCTCATCGGCTTCCGCACCGCCTTCAAGCAGCATTGATCTTACAACCGCTGCCCGGTTTAAATCGCGCAGCGTGGCTCTTACCCTATACCCATTATTTAATAATTGCAAGATGCAATGTACCGCAATAAAGCCTGCGCCGCCTGTTACGAGTACTAATTTGTCAGTATTTGAATTTGTGTTCATCATTTGATGTTTTGATGATCCAAAATTCGGTGTTAAGCTAACGCGGCGTTTTGTTTAAAAGGCGCAATTTACTTTGTTTAAAAGGCTGCCATTTCGATTTGGTGAATCAATTCCATTAGTTTCAGTCCATCGTTAAAAGATGGAGCATTACGGGTATTATTCCTGATGTCGTATTATTAAGCTTCCGGGGAATAAGAAAAGGCCTTCAGATTGTTTTTGAAGGCCTGCCTTATAAGTGATTTTCGTTAATAAAATTTACGAATAAGTTGACCACATGGTCAATTTCGTGACCCCGGACGGATTCGAACCGTCGACCCAATGATTAAGAGTCATTTGCTCTACCAGCTGAGCTACGGAGTCGGGCTCCCTTTTTGGGAGGGCTGCAAATAAACGAAATAATTTTCGATTTCGGAAGCCGGAAATTCGATTTGAGATTTAAAGGTGGTTTATGCCTTTTCGTAATCTATGATTTTCAGCCTCCGATCTCTTATTAACTACGCCACAGCATACAGTTCGTCGCGTTGTTTTTGGATAGCTTCGCTGTTGATGTATTCGTCGTAGGTCATTAGTTTGTCGATGGTGCCGCCGGGGGTAAGCTCGATGATGCGGTTGGCCACGGTTTGTACCAGCTCGTGATCTCGTGAGGTGAACAGCATTGTGCCACGGAAATCTTTCATGCCGTTGTTGAGGGCGGTGATCGATTCCAGGTCGAGGTGGTTGGTAGGCTCATCGAACATCAGCAGGTTGGCCGATTGCAGCATCATGCGGCTGAACATGCAGCGCATTTTTTCGCCGCCCGAAAGTACAGTTGCCTTTTTCATCACTTCCTCGCCCGAAAATAACATACGGCCCAGGAAACCCCGGATAAACTGATCGTCCTTCTCACCTGGAGAATATTCACGCAGCCAGTCGATCAGGTTTTCATCTTTACCTGCGAAATACTCGCTATTGTCGATAGGAATGTCGGCCGGGTTAATGGTAACGCCCCATTTAAATTCGCCTTTATAATCTTTATCCCGGCCGGTTAAGATGTTGTAGAAAGCGGTTGTTGCCAAACTGTTTTGCGAAAGGATGGCAATTTTATCGCCTTTGTTCACCATCAGGCGGATATTACCGAACAGCACTTCGCCGTTCAGCGATTTGCTCAGGTTTTCTATCTGAAGGATCTGGTCGCCGGCTTCACGCCCCTGGTTATTGAATATAATGCCGGGGTATTTACGGTTGGAAGGCTGGATCTCGTCGAGGTTGATCTTGTCTAAAGCCTTTTTACGGCTGGTTGCCTGTTTCGATTTCGAAGCGTTGGCGCTGAAGCGGCGGATGAATTCCTGCAATTCCTTCACCTTATCTTCAGCCTTTTTATTTTGCTCGGCGCGCTGTTTCAAAGCTAACTGACTCGATTCGTACCAGAAAGTATAGTTGCCGGTGTAGATGGTCATCTTACCAAAGTCTATGTCAACCACGTGGGTACACACGGTATCGAGGAAGTGCCTGTCGTGCGATACTACCAGCACTATGGCTTCGTAGCTTGCCAGGAAGTCTTCCAGCCAGCCAATGGTATGGATATCAAGGTCGTTGGTAGGCTCATCCAGCAGCAGGATATCTGGTTTGCCAAAAAGGGCCTGTGCAAGCAATACGCGTACCTTTTGGGTATTGTCCAAATCTTTAACCAACTGGTAATGAAATTCCTCTTTTATCCCCAGATTGCTCAGCAGCGTGGCGGCGTTGCTTTCGGCATTCCAGCCATCCATTTCTGCAAAAAGGTTTTCCAGTTCGCCGGCGCGTTCGCCATCGGCATCGCTGAAATCCTCTTTCAGGTAAATGGCGTCTTTCTCTTTCATTACGGCATACATTTCCTTATGCCCCATCATCACGGTCTCGATAACGGTGAACTCATCGAATGCGTAGTGGTTCTGGCTTAAAACGGCCATGCGCTCGCCGGGTGTAAAACTTACCGAACCGCTTGTTGGATCTATATCGCCCGAAAGTATCTTTAAAAAAGTTGATTTACCCGCGCCGTTGGCACCTATAATGCCATAACAATTGCCCTGGGTAAACTTAAGGTTCACGTCTTCAAACAAAGTACGTTTACCATAGCGTAAAGATAAATTGGATACTGTAATCATTCTGCTCTTTTATTTTGGCGCAAAAGTACGCCGAAATCCCCAAAACTTATTAACAGTATGTTAAATAATAATGATTTAAAAAAGATCTGGCAGTGTAACAAACTTGTTATTCTTAGCGTTTCACAGGTAATATTTGCGAATATGCGATACAAAAAGTCTGTTAGAACATTTGTTGAAAAAATCGGCAAATAATTCTGGCACATGCTTTGAAATTAAATATTACGTAATTATATTGTACTGTTTTTTAATCCCTAATTAAAAACTGATATGGTAATTGTAGTAACATTATTATTTGTTATTAATGTGCTCGCGGTAGTTCTCCACTTACAGGCAAAGAGGGAGTACTGATCCGGCTCCTCAAAGGAGCAGGATAGCCAGGTGTGTGTTTTTAACTAAACAGAAAGTTTAAACTATTGGTTTCGTGTTCGGCAAGTTTCTTTAATTGGCCGGACACAACCATTTTCATCATCAAATTCAGTTCAGCCTCTATCGTAAAAACAACATCCGTTGTATCTCCTGCCGGAGTTAATTTCCACTTTAATTCAAGTTCAAACGGAGCCTTCTCGGCCGGAATAATCCTGATCTCTTTATTTTCAATCCTGCTGTCGATCTTAAGACTAAGATTTATCGTGTTTTTGATCACGAAGCTTGCGCCGTCTGTCGTCGATTTCCAATCACTGATATCGTCGGCAGGCATTAATTGCTGATGGTTATTCATATCGGCCAGAAAACCGAATATTTTATTTACAGGCTGTTGTATGGTTACTTTGCTTTCAAAGGTCATGTCTTTTTAGTTTTCAGTACCGGTTTTTCAGTTGGCAGGTATTTATGAATTTTTAAGTTAACCGTTTGGAGTAAACAGTAAAAGTTCAGAATTTACAGTTGGCAATTGAAATAGACAACGAAGAACCTTTTTAGACTGCCTACTGAAAACTGCCAACTAATTTAACGTCCCCAGACAGACGGATTCTCGCGCCACGTTTTTAACAGCTCAGCGTCTGCTTCGGTAATGTATTGATTTTGCCCGGCATAGCTGATCAGGGCATTGTAGTTAGATAATGTTACAAATGGGCAATTTGCCTGTTTGAAATTCTCGACAGCTTCGTCGAAGCCGTAAGTGAATATGGCGGCAAGGCCTGCAACGTCGTAACCGGCATTACGTAAGGCTTCAACGGCCTGCAAACTGCTCTTTCCGGTAGAGATCAGATCCTCTATAACAACAACTCTTTGGCCGGTTAATGAGGAATCGCCCTCTATCTGGCTGCCGGTGCCATGCTCTTTAGGTTTCGAACGGACATAGATAAAAGGCAGCCCCAGATCCTGTGCAACCAACACACCTTGCGGTATGCCCGCGGTTGCTACACCGGCAATACAGCCGGCAGAGCCGAATACCTCCTGTATTACTTTGGTCAGTTGCTGCCTGATATAAGTGCGTATAGTGGGGTGCGACAGTGTAACGCGGTTATCGCAGTAAATTGGCGATTTCCAGCCGCTTGCCCATGTAAAAGGGTTGGTAGGTTGTAATTTTATTGCTTTAATTTGCAGCAAAAATTCAGCAACTTGCTGCGCTATTTCAGTTTCATTAAACATGGCCCAAAAATACAGAATTTATATTAACGAAAAGGTTATTCTGCTAACTGAATCGACACCGAAGCACGTGGACGAGTACAAACAGATCGACGCCGATTCGTTTGAGCTAAAAATACTTTATACCTGGATACTGAATTATCCGCAAAAATACTTCTATGTGCTGTGTGACGATGCAAAGGCCTATTTAAAGGTTGTGAAGAAAAGCGTGCCCCTGATAAGAGCTGCCGGCGGACTGGTTAAAAATGAACATAATGAATACCTTTTTATTTACCGCAACGATAAATGGGATATCCCAAAAGGTAAGATAGAGAAGCTGGAAGGTGTGAAAGAAGCGGCTGTGCGCGAGGTTGAAGAGGAATGCGGTATAAAGGTAAACAAACTGGAAGAGCGCATCTGTAAAACTTATCACTCCTATATATATAAAGGCGAGGTAGTGCTAAAAAAAACCTATTGGTACGCAATGCGCAGTAAGGGGCAGAACAACCTGAAGCCGCAAAAAGAAGAAGGCATAACCGATGTGCGCTGGTTTAAAAAGGAGGATGTTCACACCATAGTTGAAAATACTTTCCCTTCCATTATGGATGTGCTGGTGAAGGAAAGATTGATTAACCCGGAGAAAACACATTAGGGGAAGAGAATCAAGAAGTCAGGATACAAGAATCGAGATACAAGAAGTCAAGATACAAGAATCAAGATGGGATAGGAAATATCAAATTTTGAATAACCAATGTAGAACGATGAAGTAAAAATACTTCGGTTTTGGACATTCAATATTATTGTCTTGCGTTAAAATTGGGTTTTTGGTGTTTCAGGTGGAACAGCAAAATGCCTAAAAATCGGCTTTTTTTGTTTCAAACTGTTTCAGGTTGTCTCACATGGATGTGTTAAGTTATTGATTATCAGTTGATGTGTGTTTCATCTGTCTCAACTGTTTCACACTGTACCGTGTTTATGTGAGACAGTGTGACAGGGCCTTTACCGGCGCCCTTTTTTCTTCCTGACTTCTAACTTCAGCCTCTGATCTTTAAAGAAACTCCAAAGCTTCCTTCGGTATGAATTGGCTTACATCGCCGTTATAGCGCATTACCTCGCGCACGATGCTTGAGCTGATGGATGAATAGCCCGGCTTGCTTACGATAAATATACTTTCTATCTCAGGGTCGAGCGAGTGGTTCATCTGGGCGATGGCCTTTTCGTACTCAAAATCGGATACGGTACGGATGCCCCTGATCATATAACTGGCACCGATGCTTTTGCAAAAATTAACGGTGAGGCCTTCGTAGGCTATGATGTGTATACGCGGATCGGATTGGAAAACCGCGCGCAGCATTTGCTCTCTTTTGGCTACGCTGAGGAGGCCGGTTTTGGTGCTGTTAACGCCAACGCCGATATACAGCTTATCGAAAAGGCTTACTGAACGTTTAACAATATCCACATGGGCCTTTGTAACCGGATCGAACGAGCCGGGGAAGAGTGCTATTTTCATTTGCAGCGCTTGGTTGTACAGCAAATTTATAAATCATTATCCAATATTGTGAATGGTTCTGCAATTATGCAACACATCTTTTATTAAATTGCGGCACCTAAATACATCACATTCGCAACTCTAAACCCCCGCCAATCGTAATAGGAATAACTTATAAAAATGAACCCTTATATAAAGCTGCTGCGACCAAAGGATTGGGCAAAAAACTTCTTTTTGTTCGTTCCCTCTTTTTTTGCCAAACATATTTTCACGGCTGGAAATATCGGAATGATGGCCGCCGGATTTGCGGCTTTCTGTTGCATAGCAAGCAGTATTTACATTATAAACGATTACCGCGACATCGAGGACGACCGGAAACATCCGGTTAAATCAAAGCGTCCGCTGGCATCGGGCATGGTTAAACCGGCGCAGGCTATCGTCATTCTTATTGTGCTGATAATAATTGGATGCGGACTGGCTTATATGGCTAATCCAAACTTCGAGTTCTTACTTGTTTTAGGTGTTTATTTTTTTGTGAACCTCGCTTACTCATTCGGGCTGAAGAACATCGGGATACTGGATATGCTGATCCTGGCCTCAGGTTTTGTGTTCAGGGTAAAGGCAGGAGCAATTATCACGCACGTTGATTGCTCGGAATGGCTTATCATCATGACCTTCCTGCTGGCACTATTCATGGCCATAGGCAAACGCAGGGACGACCTGTTGCTGAAAGAGGCATCGGGCACCGATATGCGCAAATCGGTAAGCGGCTATAACATTGATTTTTTAAATATTATGCTTGCAACATTCGCCGCAATTCTGATAGTAGCTTATATTGCTTATACACAGTCGCCTAAAACCATCAACCGGTTGGGGACTTACCGCTTGTATTATTCGACTCTGTTTGTAATAGCTGGTATGATGCGCTATCTACAACTGGTGTTTGTAAAGGGAACGGCCGGATCGCCCACCAATATTTTATGGAAAGACCGTTTTATACAGGTAACCATAATTTCATGGATACTCAGCGTTTACGTAATTTTGTACCTGTTGCCCCATACCCCAATTTTTAATTAATGAATACAAAGCTTACCAGTTGGGGCCAGTACCCGGTTATTGAAAGCGACCTGGAGAGTTTTGTTTTTGACGAGCAGTTAAGTCCGCTGGTGGCGAAGGAGGATGCTTTTATCCCCCGGGGTAATGGCCGCAGCTATGGCGATTCGGCATTGGGTAAGCGGGCCATCTCTACCTTAAAATACGATAAGATCTTACAATTCGATACTGTGAACGGCATTATAGAGTGCCAGCCCGGAATTACGTTGAGCGATCTGTTGGAAGTGATAGTTCCTGAGGGCTGGTTTTTGCCGGTTACACCGGGCACGAAACTGATAACAGTTGGCGGCGCGGTGGCAAGCAATGTACATGGGAAGAATCACCGGTCAGCGGGGTCCTTTTTCAATCATATTATAGATATGGACGTCAGGCTGGCGTCCAACGAAACGCTTACCTGCTCAACCGAACAACATGCTGATCTGTTTGAGGCCACCTGCGGCGGTATGGGCCTTACCGGCATGGTTACGCGGGTGAAATTCAGGCTGAAAAAGATCGAAACCTCTTTCATGAAGCAAAAGCAGGTAAAAGCGTCGAACCTGAATGAACTGCTGGAGCTTTTCGACAAATACCATAATTATAGTTATTCGGTAGCGTGGATAGATTGTTTGAAAAAGGGCGAGCATTTTGGCAGAAGTATATTAACCGTAGGTGAGCATGCGATGCTTAGTGAGCTTAACGAAGATCAAAAGAAAATCCCGTTAAAACTGCCGGCTAAAAAGAAATTGACCTTCCCGGTCAACCTGCCTTCGTGGGCGCTGAATAAACTGACCGTAAAAGCGTTCAACTTTTTATATTACACCAAGAATTTTAGAAAGCAGATCGACTCGGTTGTTTTGTATGATCCGTTCTTTTACCCGTTGGATGCCATTGACAAATGGAATCGCATGTATGGAAAGGCAGGGTTTGTGCAGTATCAGTTTGTATTGCCGCTGGAATCGAAGCAAGGGCTGGCAGAGATATTGAACCGGATAGGAGATAAGGGCATGGGCTCATTCCTTACCGTACTAAAAGTATTGGGCAAGCAGGAGAGTATGATCTCGTTTTGCCGGGAAGGCTATACCCTGGCGCTCGATTTTCCGCTGAGAAAGGGCGTGCTGGAATTTCTGGACGAGCTCGATCCTATCGTATTAAAACATGGCGGAAGGCTTTACATTACGAAGGATGCCCGCATGAGGCCTGAAATGCTGGCCAACTACCCGCAACTGGATAGATTTAAAGAGATAATAAAAAAATATAACCCCGAGGGAAAGATCAGGTCGGCGCAGTCTGACCGGTTACATCTGACGGACAACAAATAAACACCTATGGAAACTGTACTTGTACTGGGCGCAACCTCCGACATCGGCATCGCGATAGCAAAGAAATTCGCCGGTGCCGGTTACGGCATTCAACTGGCCGCCCGTACCCCTGCGCAGCTCGAAGCGCTGAAATCGGACATTGAGATACGCTATAAAGTTCCATGC
>DATCQV010000056.1:0-11625 GCA_036569325.1 Mucilaginibacter sp.
TACATAAGCGCTAATGTCGCTTTTCAAAGATTTCTCGCTGTCGCTCGAAATGACACGCTTTTTTAGCCCGATTCACATTGGTCTTCTTTTCACGGGCGCTATCGCCTTCACAATCGTTTGCCCCTTTATTTCTTTCTTCACGGGCTTTAGTCGTGACATCGAGTTTTCGTAGGCATAAAACAACAACTGCTTGATATCCTCCTCCGGGAAATCATCTTTATCTTTTATCCTTATGTAACGGTACAGGCTGCCATCGCCTACCAGTATATTTTTCTTATCCGGGATTTCAGATCCCCGGTTGAAACCGAAGTTAAGATGTGTGCCGTAAATAGCTATGCTGCAAAACACATCGCCCGCCTTATCCGTAGGCGACCAGCCGAATGCAAGCGCATTGTAGTTATCATAAATAAGCTCGTTGGTATCGGGGTAAAGGTCCCATACAAAATCGCGCAGCCACAAGGCCGCTGCTTTAACGCTATCGGGAAAGGGAAGGATAAACTTCATCAGATCGGCTACCTGGTCTTTGCTCATTGTGATAATTTTTATAGGATAAAACGCATCTTATTTATAAAGATAACGTACAAAAGCAGCAAAATACTAAACCTGTCGGCTAACTAAAATCAAATTTATGATCCTTTTACTTGTGACGTTTTTGTACAGAAAGTTCGGACACCGCTTGAAATTCGTACCTGCACTTCAGCCGGCAAGAGTTGGCAAAGCAGCTAAGTGATGAGCCGGGAATCAACGTCATCGGCGTAGCGCTCCGCAAGCACCTTTAAGGTAATCAGCAATTGCCCTGTATGCCGCATGGTATGTTCGGCTGCATGTGTGTACAATCCTATTACGGTCGACGGTAAATTTGACCTGCCTACTCCCCGCCTTTCAGTTAGCGTTGCTGGGTCTGCGGTTTTTAATTGATCGATACAATTGTCTACCTGTTTATTAAAAGCCTCAACCAATTTTCTCAATATACTTTCTTCATACAAAGGCTGGCCTTCTGCTTTAAGGGAACCTAATTGCTGCTCATTTAGCTGCTCCGCGCGAGCATAAGTAAACAATCGGTCAAGCACACCCCTGAGATGCTGCAAATGGAATCCGGGCGATGCCACGCCGGCCACCCGTTCCCACAACAAAGCTTCCGGGAATTCTTTAGTCATTTCTGCGATCTCTTCACGGGCTTGTAACAATGCGTGCGCTACAGGCTGCAGCAATGTAGGAACCTCATCTAACGGACCGCGCAGCCATACTTCCGGTTTATTCATATATGCTTTATTTCATGCTGTCCAACTTCGCCTTCACTTCATCATGGCTAAGCGTTTGCGGCAGGTTATACACTTCCTGCACGCGGCTATGGGTGTTGTCGGTCCACAGCCAGCTTGTCCATACCATAAACCAAACCCATTGTGGCTGTACCTTCAAAATATTGGGCTTAGGCAGTTCGCCGGTTTCTGTAAGGGCTATGGGCCTGCCATTGGCCAGTTTTACCAGGTCTTCATAATCCTTCTGCTCGTAATCGAAATGGTATACATCAGCGCCTAAAATATCTACGTATTTATTGCCGGGGTAATAATCTTTATAATCATAGGCCTCATCGAAGGGAATATCTCTCGGCGCATTCGCTCCCCAAACCCAAAGCAGGTTATTCAGGTGATGATAGTTGGTAAACCTGTCGTACATCATCCTCCACAATTTGGCTATGCCATTTTCGCCTTTGCGGTTGCCCCACCAAAACCAAACGCCGTTCATTTCATGATAGGGCCGCCACAGCACCGGCACATCGGCATCGCGCAATTGCTTTAAATAACCGGCAACGACATCAATCTGCGCCAGCCATTTTTTATTTAAGGCAGAGCCCGGCGTGATCAGTTCGTTCCACTCGGCATCGGTCATTTTAGCGATTACGTTCTTCGAGAAATCATACGGCGGGTCGTCGGTAGGCTTGCCTTCGTGCCACATCAGGGTTACGATATAACCCTCCTTCCATTTTTTTACCGACTCGGCAACAATGTCCGGTCCGAGGTCTTTATCACCCCAATTAATAAAATCGCTTCCCCATACGGCGGGATATTTTCCGGTGATATTGTGCGCACTGTCGGAAAAAAGATTCCGGTCGCTGTTATAATTCTGCTGGCCCGATAAAATGTATTTTCCCTTGATATCATACAGCAGGTTAAGTACTTTCTTTACCTCGCGGGTGGCGTTTTCATTAACCGGCGGATACCTTTGTGCCCTTGCTTTCGCCACCGAAAACAATATTAAAATTACAGTCAGGATTCTTTTTATTGGCATGCTTTTATAGGGTATTATAATTGAAAAATAACCGGTTGTTCAAAATTAACAAAAATCTAATAGCAACCGGTAAACATCGTTTACCAACAAAGCCTTATATTTGAGGCCATTAATAACTATGATCAAAATAACGCCGGTAAAAAAGTTTACCGTTCCCCTCATCCTTCTTTCCGTCCTTATCCTCACGTTTCAAAGCTGTAAGAAAAAGCGTACAGAAGAAGCTACCTTCTTTTTCAAAAAAACACACAATAAGGTCTTTCAGGAATATACGCCCGAGGGCTTTGCAGCCGTTTTTAAAAGCGTTTATGCCAGCGAGAAAGGCAATCTTAAACACGCTGATTTCATTGCCGAATACTACCGCAAAAATCACTACCAGCCGGTATTGGTAATGAGTCACCTGTTCAACGGCGATTTTTTTACCATTACCGATTACTGCAACCGCGCCGATGAACATGGGTTAAACCCCTCATTGTTTCAGGCCGACAAGCTGCGCCAGCTGATGTACAAATTTTCGGACAAACGGAATATCAAAAACATTAACGATGCATACCGCCAGATAGCCGAAATAGAGCTTGCGGCATCAAATACGCTCATCAATTATTCAAACGCTTTAGGATACGGCGTTATCAACCCCAAAGCAATTTACCAGCGTTATTTCCTTGCTACCAAACGCCCGGATAGTTTGAGCATGCTCAGGATATTCCACATCGGTAACATGCAGGCTTACCTGGATAGCATACAGCCGAAAGACCCGCAGTATATTGCACTTCAAAAAGCGTTAAGCGAAAAATACGAGGCACCAGGCCTTTCAGGAGAGCTCACCAAACGGATGCTGCTGGTAAACCTTGAACGGCTAAGATGGCGTAACAAGCCTGCCGAGGACCGGTACGTTATTGTGAACATCCCCGATTTTTATCTGAACGTGATAGACAGCGGGAGATCTGTTTTGGGGATGAAGGTATGCGTTGGGCAGGGCCGGAATATGGACAATGCCAATACGCTTGAATCATATAACGACACCTGCAAAATTGACAAGCCCAACGAGCACGAAACCCCTTTGCTGAACAGCGTGATCAATTACGTGGAAGTGAACCCGGTATGGAACATTCCGCAGAGCATTGCCAGCAAGGAAATTATAAAGGAGGCTGCCGACGACCCGTACTATTTAGATAACAAAGGAATTAATGTGTACAAAGACGGAAAACTGGTGCAAAACCCGGAATCGATAGATTGGTCGACAATAACGAAAGAAAACTCGCCTTACGAGTTCAAACAACGCCCCGGTGATGCTAACTCTCTCGGGAAGATCAAATTTTTGTTTAAGAACCGCAGCAATGTTTACCTGCACGATACGCCTGTAAAATCGGCATTCTACAAGAAGATGCGTGCTGTAAGCCATGGCTGTGTACGCCTGGGCGATCCGAAAGCGCTTGCATTAAACCTGTTTGGCCCTGGTGAACGGTTCGACGAGATCTCAAAAGATATGGACGATAACAACCCCGATCCCTCAGACATTAATCTGCCGAAAAAGATCCCCGTTTATATTACCTACGTAACCTGCTGGGCCGATGCAGACGGAAAGCTGCAATTCAGAAATGATGTTTACGGACAGGACATTGTGCTTTACGATCACCTGCAAAAATTCCTTCACAACTAAAAAGGAGATAAAAAAGAAAACCGGATCGTTCTTTCGAACAGATCCGGTTTCGTTTTTATAATGAATTGGAGATTTCTTTTGAGCGCTTACATGCTGGCTAACATACCGCCGCCGGTTTTTGGAAACGCATATTCAGCCGCCTGGTCTTCATCCAGGAACTTTGAAAAATAACGATTATCGTTACCGTTGATGAACATCACTGTTTTGTCTTTAATGGTATTGATCACCTGTTCGGCATCGGCCAGCGGCACTGCAGGGCAGCCATAACTGCGGCCTAAGCGGCCTAAAGCGCCAATTGTGCCCTCACCAACATAAGGAGCGCCATGCACAACGATTGCACGTTCGCGGGCGTTTGAATTAAAACCGGCATCCAGACCGTCGAGTTTTAACGAACGGCCGTTACCGCCCCAGTAAACCTCGCCGGTAACGTAAAAACCAAGACTGCTCTGGTGCGAATCGATCTTGTTTGAAAACGAGGTAGCCATATCATCGCCGCTGCCGTGACCATGGGCCACCCAGGTATTCATCAATAATTCGTCATTGATCACATCGATGATCCACATGCGTTTTTCATGACTTGATTTTCCAAGGTCAACAACGGTAAGGATGGACGCTGTTTGCGGAACCTTGTTGCTTGCCTTTAAATTTAAAAAGCCTGTAACTGCCTTTTTAAACACATCCATCTCCAAACCCGACTGCTGCAAATGCGCCGATTGGTAGATATTGTCGATATATTTTGAAAGGAGCTCCTTTGCTGTGAAGCCGTTTTTGAAATAATTTTTGTGGTGATCAGCACTTTTCCAGCTGATAGTAGTAATTGCGAGAATCAATAATACACATACAAGCCCGCCCAGAGGTTTTCTCATTCTTTACCCGGATTTAAATCAATAAATTAATTAGTGGCCTGTTCTACGTAAAAAGCACACTAAGGGTTATACTTTTTAAGCCACTTTTTAAAAATTGTTGCAAAAGTAGAATTATAACTTAATAATTAAAAAATTATCTTAAATTATAATTCTTAAATTCCATGTTAACTAATCACATAAAACTTAACTTCTACAACATTTACAATTAACTTACGAAATAAAAATTTATTATTTCACCCAGGTAATTTTATCTTCAATCTCTGAATTTCTTTTGCCTTCGGGGTACTCATCAGCGTAGCCGAAGTAAAGGATCCCCATAATATTATCGTCCTCTCCAAAGCCCATATATTCTTTAAAGAACGGTCTCAACGCCATACCGCCGGTGCTCCAGAACGATGCGATATTCAACGCAGTAGCACCCAGCAGCATGTTCTGAATGGCGCACGATGCCGCTGCAATTTCCTCGAACGCCGGAATTTTAGGCAGATCGCCGCGCTTCATAACCGCAACGACAATATGCGAGGCCTTATCGCCCTGGTGCATCAGGTTGTTATAAACGGTAGGGTTAAAATTATCGCCCATGCTGTTTTGCTTGTAAACTTCGGCATGCTGCGCACAAAACTCGGCGGGATTTTCATAAACAATAAAGCGCCATGGCTCGGTGAGTCCATGTGTTGGCGCCCAGTTGGCCAGTTCAAGTATGGCGGCGATGTGTCCGTTTGGTATTTTATTGCCGTTCATGGCCTGAGCCTTAACTGTACGGCGCGTTTTTATCGTATTTGCTATTGCTGAAAATGTAGTGTCCATATTTGTATAAAATAAAGCGTCCCGGTTAAAATAACCAGGACGCAAAAGTATCATTTTTTAAATAATCGGTTTGTCAAAGCTTCAGAGCTCACACACCGTGCGCTCACTCACTGCCTTAATTACATTGTTTTTTAGTGTTTCAGGTGAAACAGTAAAAAGGCCAAAATTTGCCATTTTTTGTTTCATACTGTTTCAGGTTGTTTCACGCGCACGGGTTAAGTAACTGATTATCAACGACAGGGTGTTTCATCTGTTTCACTTTGTCTCAACTGTTTCATGTTTGCATGAAACAGTGCGACAGTGCTTTACCGAATGACATTGCCAGCAATTACCCCGACTTTAAGCGCATGCCACTACACTAACTCAAAACTAATAAATGGCCGGGAACCTGTGCGGATCCGTTTCATTCATCATATTGTAAGCAGCTTCCACAATATCATCCAGCGATGGCTTGCTGAAATAGCCACCATCAGAGCCATACGGCGGACGGTGTTCTTTAGCAGTAAGCGTACGCGGCTGCAGATCAAGTGAATAGTAACCTTTCTGATCTTCTAACACACGCTGTAAAATATAGGCAGACGCAGCGCCCGGAATATCCTCATCTACAATAAGGAGTTTACTGGTCTTCTTCAGTGATGCGCCGCAAACATTGTCTGTATCGAAAGGATAAAGCGTTTGCGGATCGATCACCTCGATGCTGATGCCCATTTCTTCCAGTTCCTTAGCAGCCTCCAGTACAATACGCAAGGTAGAGCCATAGGATATTACAGTGATGTCGGTACCACTGTTCAATATCTCGGCTTTGCCCAACGGCACGGTGAATTCGCCAACGTTGGCGGGTAAGCGTTCCTTTAAACGGTAACCGTTCAGGCATTCTATTACCAATGCGGGTTCATCACCGCGCAGCAATACGTTATACATACCGGCAGCCTGCGTCATATCGCGCGGAACGCAGATATGCAAACCACGCATCGAGTTCAATATCAAACCAAGCGGAGACCCTGAGTGCCAGATCCCTTCCAGCCTGTGGCCGCGTGTGCGAACGATCAGCGGTGCTTTCTGACCACCACGGGTACGGTAACTTAAACTGGCGAGGTCATCGCTCAAAACATTGATAGAGTATAACAGGTAATCGAGGTACTGGATCTCAGCTATCGGCCTGAGGCCGCGCATAGCCAGGCCCATACCCTGCCCTATTATAGTGGCTTCCCGGATACCGGTATCGGTAATGCGCAGATCGCCGTACTTCGATTGTAAGCCTGCAAAGCCCTGGTTTACGTCGCCAATGGCGCCTACGTCCTCACCAAAAGCTACAATGGTTTTATCGCGCTCAAAATTCGCATCGAAACAGGCATTCAATACCTCACGCCCGTCGATGTATTTAGAATCTTCGTAATACCTTGCGTTTACCGGCGAAACATTCAAAGGCGAATGCCGCGTGCCGGTGAACAGCTTAGAGTTGAACCGGTTAACATTTTTCTGATTTTCTACAGCTATCCAATCTAAGAGCGCCTGCCGTTCTGGCGTATGCTCTTTAACAGTAATGCGCAACGCCTTACGGATGGCTGCCACAACATCCTTGCGGCCGGGGTCGACGCAATCGCGCAAATCGGCGATCACTTCATACAGCGGATCGTGATGCGGACTATCCTGCGCCAAACGCTGGATCATGCGTGAGGCGTCATTCAGCTCGCCAAATATTTCGCCGCTTAATTCAGCCCAAACCTGTTTCTGCACTTCGCGTACATATTTCTTTGCGGCAGCTTCCAGTTCGTCCATATCGGCTTCGGTAGCAACAGCCGAAGCTATCATCCATTTACGCATCTGGTACAAACAATCATGTTCCTCTTCCCAGGCCAGGCGCTCTTTTGATTTATAACGCTCGTGCGAACCGGAGGTAGAGTGCCCCTGCGGCTGCGTCATTTCAATCACGTGGATCAGCACCGGCACATGCTCGTTACGTCAAATGGTAATGGCACGCTCGTAAGTTTCGCAAAGGGCTACATAATCCCAGCCTTTAACCTTAAATATCTCGTAGCCGTTGCTGCCTTCTGTACGCTGAAAGCCTTTCAATATTTCAGATATGTCTTCCTTGGTAGTTTGTAAGCGTGCGGGAACCGATATCGCGTAAGCATCGTCCCAAACCGAAATGGCCATAGGCACCTGCAGTACCCCAGCGGCGTTCAAGGTCTCAAAAAACAAACCTTCCGATGTCGATCCGTTACCGATGGTGCCGAACGCAACCTCATTACCTTTTATTGAGAATTTGTTCAGGTATTCCAGTTGTTTATTCTGACGGTATAGTTTAGATGCATAGGCCAAACCCAGCAAACGAGGCATGTGTCCGCCGGTGGTCGAAATATCGGCCGCGCAGTTCATTGTATCTGCCTGGTTAGTCCAGCTGCCATCGGGATTTACAAACCGGGTAGCATAGTGGCAATTCATCTGGCGACCTGCCGAAGCCGGGTCTTTTTCTATTTCCGGATAAGCATATAATTGAGCAAAGAACTCATGCAGGTTACTCATGCCGGTAGCGAACATAAAGGTTTGGTCGCGGTAATAGCCTGCACGCCAGTCGCCTTTCTTAAAGGCTTTGGCCATGGCCAGTTGGGCAACCTCTTTACCATCGCCAAAAATGCCAAACTTTGCCTTGCCCGTAAGTACCTCTTTTCTGCCGATCAAACTCGCCTGCCTGCTTTCGTAGCCAATGCGGTAATCCTCGATCACAATCCTTTTAAAATCTTCAAAACTGAGCTCGGAAGTATGTAACTGTCCGGCAAGGTTATTTGCAGTTTCGGGCATATATAATTTTGTTAGGGCGGTAAAATTATAAAATTCTATTCTGTAATTGGTAATTTTCCTTATAAAACATGGAGTTTAACGAATAGTTTTAATATTAGATTAAACCTTTTATATTTGTGAAAATCAAACTAAACAATATGAAAAAGATTTTATTAATATGTGCAGTAATTTTAGGTTTCGCCTTTACTGCATCGGCGCAAGATAGCGAAAAACCGGTATTTAAATTCAATGAGGAAAAACACGATTTCGGTAAGATCCCACAGGGCACTCCGGTTACAACCGTGTTTGAATTTACTAACGTGGGCAAACAGCCGCTTATTGTTACCGATGTAAGGCCAACCTGCGGCTGCACCATTGCCGACTACACCAAAACCCCTGTAAAAGCCGGCGACAAAGGCACAATCAAAATCACCTATAACGCAGCTGTAGCGGCTCCGTTTAACAAAGGCATCGTAGTTACCTCCAACGCTTCCATCCCGCAAAAAACGCTGAACATTGTAGGCGAAGTAGTGGCGAAACCCGCAAGCAGTAATTAATTTGGGTCGGAAAAGTCAATAAAGACCGAAAGAATATTATCAGAAGGCGCAAGTAATTGCGCCTTTTCTATTTTACATCAGGCTCAAAACTTCTTCTTCCGGACTCTTCGACTTTCAGACTTTTCCGACTTTCGGACTAAAATATCTACCTTTGTCCCATGCCAAAAATATCGCACAAGGGACTACAGATGCCTGCATCGCCCATACGTAAATTAACACCATTTGCCGACAAGGCGAAGCTTGACGGTAAAAAGGTTTACCATCTGAATATCGGTCAGCCGGATATCGAAACGCCGGAAGGTATGCTGAACGCTATAAAGAATATCGATTTTAAGGTTTGGGCGTACACCGCATCAGAGGGTACACTGTCGTACCGTAAAAAGCTTACTGAATATTACAACAAACTGGGTTATAACATTGCCCCGGAAAATATCATTGTTACCACCGGCGGATCGGAAGCCATTACTATTTCCATGATGGCCTGCCTTAACCCCGGCGACGAGGTGATCATCCCTGAGCCCTTCTATGCCAACTATAATGGTTTTGCCTGCCAGAGCGACATTGTGGTAAAACCTATCCTGTCGTTTATCGAAAACGGGTTTGCCCTGCCTCCTATCAGCGAATTTGAAAAGCTGATCACTGATAAAACCAAAGCTATCATTATATGCAGCCCTAATAACCCTACCGGTTATTTATATTCGAGGGAAGAACTGGAAGCATTGAAGGAACTGGTGTTGAAATACGATCTGTACCTCTTTAGCGATGAAGCTTACCGCGAATTTTGCTATGACGGCCAAACCTTCACCTCCCCTATGCACCTCAGCGGCCTGGAGGAAAACGTGATCGTAATGGACACCGTAAGCAAGCGTTATAGCGCCTGTGGTGCCCGTTTAGGTTGCCTGATCACCAAAAACAAAGAGGTATTGGCAGCGGCATTAAAATTTGCCCAGGCCAGGTTGAGCCCCGGCATGGTTGAACAAATTGCCGGCGAAGCAGCTGTTGATACCCCCGACGAATATTTCGAAGCCGTAAACAAAGAATATACCGCCCGCCGTAACACGCTGGTGAACGCACTGAATAAAATGGACGGGGTATTTTGTCCTAATCCCGGCGGTGCATTCTACGTGGTGGCGCAGTTGCCGATCGACAATGCCGACAAGTTTTGCCAGTGGATTCTGGAGTCGTTCAGTCATGACAACCAGACAGTAATGATGGCCCCTGCCACAGGTTTCTACAGCACCGCGGGTGCCGGACTAAACGAAGTGAGAATGGCATACGTTTTGAATAACGAAGATATTGCAAAGGCAATGACCTGCCTGGAAGAAGCTTTGAAAGTTTATCCGGGAAGAACAGTTGGCAGTGCGCAATTGGCGGTGGGCAACTGAGAATAGTGTACAGCAGGCCGTTTATAGTTAGTATTGATTAAACTGCAACTGCTTACCGACAACTGCAAACTTTTCATTATCTTTGTTCTCTTATCAAAATTGCAAACTGCCCACTGGTAACTGCAAACTAAAAAATGGGGTCGACCGGAATTGACAGGATGGAGATAAGTAGGTAAGCATGCAGCGCGTTGGGTGAATTAGCGCTTTAATCTGAACGCTCAAAATCACAAATGGCGAAAATAACTACGCCTTAGCTGCCTAATTTAGAATTAGAATAGCTTTTGTCCCGCCGGTTTTCCGTTTCATCGGGCCGGCAACCGGGGCATCGAAAGATGAAACTGGCCAGCTTAGGGTGTGATAAGCAGGCGAGATAAAGCACCTACGGACGACGGTACAGGCAAGCAACTGGCCTTCCCCATCCCGACAATTAAACAGAAGCTAAGCATGTAGAAAGCTTACCTTATACCATGTTTGGACGAGGGTTCGAATCCCTCCGGCTCCACGAAAACGCCGGCAGAATATACTCTGCGGGCGTTTTTTACATAGTAAAAGCTCTATGTTTATAGTTTACTTCCTAAAATAATCACTCGCCTTCGTAACAGATTCCACCCATATGCCCGAATTGGCATTTAGCACAAACTCACTCACGCCAACCCGGTTTGCGCCTGGCGCCCAGTTGTAGGTGTAGCCCATGCGTGTCCAAGGGTAATACACCTGCCCGGCTGCGAGCGGTGCGAAATAGGAGGTGATAATATAGTTGTTAAACCAAAGCTTATATTCCGGGCTTACATTTAACGACAAGGTACCCGAAGCCTTTGGTACTGTTACGTCAGGACTTCCTGCAGGACGGAAAACGTTGTCCACCTGTACCCAGAATTGCGCGATATGGGTGTCTCCTGATACAGGCGGCAGGCCCAGCATTTCATTTAGCTTGAGAACGGTATCGGTTTTAGGGGTCATTTTAGGGCGCAGCCGGTATTGCATCTGGCCGGGAATGAACAGCCATGTTTGCCTTGTAGTTGTAGTTGAATCCCCTACCGGGTATCCTTTCAGGTAACTGGTAAAGGTTCCCATTAACACGTAATTTTTCCCATGAATTGTTTTCCATTGCAATACGGTGTTTGATGATGTTAACGTCATCAATGTATCGATGTTTTTGGTACTGTCGGCAATCATGGCAAGTTTGGTCGCCTCGTTGTAAACCTTGGTCAGGTTGGCTTTTTGCGCGCTCAGCAGCGTGGTTTTGCTTACAAATGCAAGCAGCAGGATAATAACAGGTAGTT
>DATCQV010000057.1:0-14613 GCA_036569325.1 Mucilaginibacter sp.
GTCGGCGTCGGTAGTGATGGCAAACTTGCTGATTTTTACATAACCCACTTCGGGCGTGGTCATATAAGCCGCATCAAGGCTGCTGGTGCTCACATAGCCGCGCTTAAGGGTGTATGATTTGGTAATGTTGGCATTCGGTTCGGTCACAGTGAGCGAGATCTGTGAACTTTTTTCGCCCCGCAAAATATTGTTAACTTTTTGAGCGGTAAGGTGTGTGCCCGCAAATTTTTTATTATTGATGTCGATCACCTTATCGCCGGTAGCAAGTCCGGATTTAGCTGCCGGTCCGTCGGGATAGATCATTGTGATCACCATGGTGTCGCGCAGCAATTGATATTCCAGACCCACACCGGTAAAGCCGCCGGCCAGACCTTCATTAATAGAGGTGGCGCGTTGTTCGGGCAGGTAAAGGGAATGCGGATCGAGATTTTGGAGCAGGCCGTTTACCGTTGAGCCCTCGATGCTGTCGACGTTTACAGAATCGACATAATTGTGCTTCACAAGGTTCAGTACTTTAGAGATCTTATCGTTTTCTTCCAGCGAAAAGCCCAGGCTTTGGTTCATGAGATTGCGATTGGCGATAAACATCCCAATGGCAATACCCAAAAACACCAGCAATATTGTCCTGAAAATTATGCCTGCAGCTCTCTTCATCTTGTAATTGTCACAAAGTTAATGAATAAGTCGGAATTAGTCCGAAAGTCGGGAAAGTCAGTAAAGTCCGAAAGAAGATTGTGATGATGTACGTGAACTACTTTCGGACTTTCCGGACATCGGACTTTCGGACTTCAATAAACTTTTCCCAACTTTGCCTTATGGAAAGAACCACCGAAAAGGATTCGCACTATAACAACCTGGAGCGAATGCCGGTAACGGAATTGCTGCAGAGCATCAACAAAGAGGACCAGACCGTTCCGCTGGCAGTTGAAAAGGCGTTGCCGCAAATAGAAAGACTTTCGGCAATTACTGCGGAGAGGATGAGGGCCGGCGGCAGGCTCTTCTATATCGGTGCGGGTACCAGCGGCAGGCTGGGGGTGGTTGATGCATCGGAATGCCCGCCAACTTTCGGTGTGCCGTTCGATATGGTGGTCGGTATTATAGCAGGCGGCGATGGCGCTATTCGCAAGGCGGTTGAGTTTGCAGAAGATAATCCCGACCAGGCATGGATCGACCTGAAAAAATTCGACATCAACGATAAAGATGTGGTTGTAGGGATAGCAGCCTCGGGCACAACGCCTTATGTAATAGGTGGTTTAAAGAAAGCCAATGAAAACAATATAGTAACCGGCTGTATTGTTTGTAACCAGGGCAGCCCGATAGCTGCGGTAGCTCAATATCCTGTTGAGGTAGTTACTGGCCCCGAATTTTTAACCGGTTCTACCCGCATGAAGGCCGGTACCGCGCAAAAGCTGGTTTTAAACATGCTGAGCACCAGCGTAATGATCCAGCTTGGCCGCGTCAAAGGGAATAAGATGGTGGATATGGCATTAACCAATAACAAACTGGTAGACCGCGGTACCCGCATGGTAATGAAAGAGACAGGTTTGGATGAACAAACCGCCGCCGAGCTGCTAAACAAATACGGCAGCGTACGCAAGGCGGTAGAAAGCCTGGGAAAATGATTTTGATGTGCGGATGTGCGGATGATTGATGTGCGAATAATTGAGTAATAAATGATAAATATGCAGATGCAGTAATTTGCATCTTGTGAATAGAGAAGGGTTTGTGAACGGCAGATCATCGGATAGAGCGAATTTATCATTCGCATATCCGCGCATCTGCACATTGGGATTAATGCATGCACGAGATAGAACCATATTATAAGTGGCGCGACGATTATATCGCATCGGAAGACGAGTTTTCGCCTTTTTACGCTACGCAATACAGCGAATTTGAGTTTGATAAGCAGGTGTATAATTACCTGCTGCACCCGCAATGGGATTCGTTCGGCTCAAATACGCTTTATATGAAAACATTATTTGTTGATTATGAACGCGGTTATGCTATAATTGAATTTATCGGCGAATGGAACGATGCCATCAACAACGACATCATGATGCTGAAACGCGAGATCATCGAACTGATGATCGACAATAACATTACTCATTTTATCCTGATAGGGGAGAACGTGCTGAACTTCCACTCTTCTGACGATTGTTATTATGAGGAATGGTTCCAGGATGTGGAAGACGGCTGGATAGCAGGCATTAACTTCCGTCCGCACGTAATCGAGGAGTTCAAACGCAACAATATCGATTACTACATCAATTTTGGCGGTGCGCTCGACGAACTGGCCTGGCGGACGCTCAAGCCCCTGCAAGTCTTCAAACTTGTAGAAGAGCAACTGACAAAAAGGCTGAACTGATACAAGGGCATGAGATTTGAGTTAGGTGGTATGTGCTATTGCCGTCAATTAAACTAAGTGCAATAATCAGCGTCGAACAAACGTTAAAGCGGCATAGTGCTGAACAAAAATCAAGTTTTTGATTTGATATCTATTTCTATATTTGATTAATAATTCTAAAACAGAAAATGGAAAATAATAACCCCGATTACATTTACAAAAATGTAATGCAATTAGATGAAACTGATTCATCGCGAAAATACATCGCTAAAGTTTTTGCCTGGATGTTTGTGGCTTTAGGCATTTCGGCCTTTATAGCGCTTGAATTTAATCTTAACCTTGGCTTGATGAGTCTCATTATCGACCCAGTAAGAGGTGGATACACAGGCTTAGGGTACGTAGCTGTTTTTGCTCCGCTTGCTTTTGGCCTGGTAATGAACTTCGGGTTTACCAGGTTGTCATACGGTACCATGGTAATCTTGTTCATCGGTTATGCTGTCGCTATAGGTGTCAGCTTAAGTGTACTTGGTTTAATTTACACGGCATCGTCGTTATTCACCGTATTTTTAAGTTCGGCCCTGTTATTTGGTATTATGGCTATTGCCGGCTATACAACATCGATGGATCTTACCAAATTCGGTTCTGTTCTTTATATGATCTTTATCGGCGCGTTTGTAGTGAGCCTGGTGAACTTCTTTATGGGTAGTGCGCAACTATCTTATATCATAAGTTTTGTATTCGTTGCTCTAATGATCGGTTTAACAGCATACTATATGCAAATGTTGAAACGTATTGGTGCCGGCCTGGAATATGGTTCGGCAGAATCTAAGAAGTTGGTAATAATCGGTGCTTACGTGCTGTACACAACTTTCATTAACCTGTTCATCTCAATGCTTCGCCTTTTTGGCAGCAGAAGATAATAGATAATAATTAAAAAAAATTAGGAAAGGGCAACGAGCAGATCGTTGCCCTTTCCTAATTTTATCAGGCTTCGACAAGCCCATTTCTTCTCAAAGACACAAAGTATTGTGTCTCTACAATTCTCATTTTTTCCAATCTTGATTCCTGGCTCTTGGCTCTTAATTCTTAATTCTAACGCAGCTCTTTCTTATCCTATGACAACTCCGCGCTATTGCATGTTATTAACATAATCTTCATCTTTGTGGTGCTTATGGAGAAAGACGGAGGGATTAGACCCTGCGATGTCTTAGCAACCTGTACTTACAAGGTGCTACATTCTACCCGGAAGCCACGCGGCGCCTGGAAAGATAAGCGAAAGTCAAACTAACACCCGACTTTTCGATATAAGCTTTTTTTTATGATGATGAAAATGATTTGAGGATGATTACACCGATAGCTGCGTTTTAGGCTAACATCGGGTAAAATCAATCAAAATAATCGGTACAATCATCTGCTAATCGGTGCAATCATAATATGAATATCAGACAAGAATTAGAGAAGCGGATTTTGGTTATAGATGGTGCAATGGGTACCATGATACAGCGCTATGGATTGCAGGAAGCGGATTTTCGCGGTGAGCGTTTTAAGAATCACCCAACCGATCTGCAAGGGAATAACGATTTATTGAATATCACCCGTCCGGATATCATCAAGGCTATTCATGCCGAATACCTGGATGCCGGCGCGGATATCATCGAAACAAATACCTTCAGCACGCAGCGCATTTCACTGGCCGATTACCAGATGGAAGAGCTGGCCTATGAGCTAAGCTATGAGGGTGCACGCATTGCCCGCGAGGCAGCTGATGAATATAATCAAAAAACACCGCATAAGCCGCGCTTTGTGGCTGGCGCCGTTGGTCCCACTAACCGTACTGCTTCATTATCGCCTGATGTGAACGACCCGGGTTATCGTGCCGTAACGTTCGATGATTTGGCGGAAGCCTACTACGAGCAGGTACGCGGTTTGGTTGACGGCGGTTCAGATTTACTGATCGTAGAAACTATTTTCGATACCCTGAACGCAAAAGCCGCGCTTTTTGCTATTGACAGGTATAGAAAAGAGTGTGCTGCCGCCGGTAAAGATTTTGCGCCATTCCGCGGGAAGGGGGCTGTGATGATATCAGGTACTATTACCGATGCATCGGGCCGTACGCTATCAGGACAAACTGTGGAGGCATTCTGGAATTCAGTGCAGCATGCCAACCTGCTTTCTGTTGGGTTGAATTGCGCGCTGGGTGCCAAAGAAATGCGTCCGCACATTGCCGAATTGTCTGAAAAAGCCAACGTTTATATTTCGGCTTACCCGAATGCCGGTTTGCCGAATGAGTTTGGCCAGTACGACGAGACCGCCCACGAGACCGCACACCAGGTAGACGATTTTATGAAAGCCGGGCTGGTAAATATTGTTGGCGGCTGTTGTGGCACCACGCCGGAACACATTAAATGTATTGCCGATAAAGCGGCCAAATATCCACCGCGCCGCATTCCGGAAATTCAACCTTTTATGCGCTTAAGCGGCCTCGAAGCCGTGACCATTACACCCGAAAGCATTTTTGTGAACGTGGGCGAGCGTACCAATATTACCGGTTCGCCCAAGTTCTCCAAGCTGATCCTGGCCGAGAATTATGAAGAAGCCTTAACTGTTGCCCGTCAGCAGGTAGAAGGCGGTGCGCAGGTGATCGACATTAACATGGACGAGGGTATGATCGATTCGGAAGCCGTAATGGTGAAATTCCTGAATCTTGTGGCCTCCGAACCGGATATCGCAAAACTGCCCATCATGATCGACTCGTCCAAATGGACGGTGATCGAGGCTGGTTTGAAATGTATCCAGGGTAAGGGTATCGTGAATTCGATCTCCCTAAAAGAGGGTGAGGATAAATTTAAGGAACAGGCCCGTAAGATCCTGAGCTACGGTGCCGCCACGGTGGTAATGGCGTTTGATGAAACCGGGCAGGCCGATTCATTGCAGCGCCGTATAGAGATTTGCAAGCGCTCTTATGATATTTTAGTGAACGAAGTGGGCTTTCCTCCGCAGGACATCATCTTCGACCCAAACATCCTTACCGTTGCTACCGGTCTGGAAGAACATAATAACTACGCGGTTGATTTTATCGAAGCCACCCGCTGGATCAAACAAAACCTGCCTTATGCCAAAGTGAGCGGCGGGGTAAGTAATATTTCGTTCTCGTTCCGCGGTAACAACGTGGTGCGCGAGGCCATGCACTCGGCGTTTCTATATCATGCCATTAAAGCCGGTATGGATATGGGCATCGTGAATGCGGGGATGCTGGAAGTATATGAACAGATTCCGAAGGACCTGTTGGAACTGGTGGAGGACGTATTACTAAATCGCCGACCGGATGCTACCGAGCGTTTGGTTGAATTTGCCGATACCATTAAAAGCAAAGGCAAAACCATTGAGCGCGATGAAGAATGGCGTAAGGGAACCGTGCAGGAGCGCTTATCGCATGCATTGGTAAAAGGGATTATTGAATACCTGGATGATGATGTGGAGGAAGCACGCCAGGCCTATAGCAAACCGCTGGAAGTAATTGAAGGCCCGCTGATGGACGGGATGAACATCGTAGGCGACCTGTTTGGCGCCGGTAAGATGTTTTTGCCGCAGGTGGTAAAATCGGCCCGTGTTATGAAAAAAGCCGTGGCTTACCTGCTGCCGTTTATCGAACTGGAAAAACAACGCATTATTGATGCCGGCGAAGATGCCAGCGCCAATCGTGCCAACGCCGGTAAGGTGTTGATGGCGACTGTAAAAGGCGACGTGCACGACATTGGTAAAAATATAGTAGGCGTAGTGCTGGCCTGCAACAACTTCGAGGTGATAGACCTTGGGGTGATGGTGCCTGCGCAGCGCATTATCGAGGAAGCCAAAAAGCAGGAAGTGGATATCATCGGCCTGAGCGGACTGATCACGCCATCATTGGATGAAATGGTGCATTTTGCCAAAGAAATGGAGCGTGAAGGCTTTACCATTCCGCTGATCATAGGCGGGGCAACTACCTCGCGGATCCACGCTGCGGTAAAGGTGGCGCCGAACTATTCGGGCGCGGCCGTACACGTGCTGGATGCATCGCGGAGCGTAACGGTGTGCAGCAGCCTGATGAACAAAGACACCCGCGAGGACTACATCCAGGGTATAAAAGACGAGTACGCCAAGGCCCGCGAGGCGCACCTGAATAAGAAGTCGGACAAGAGGTTTGTATCGATAGAAGAAGCACGTGCCGGAAAATTCCAGATCAGCCTGGATGGCGATGTGGCGCAAAAACCAACTTTCACCGGAACAAAAGTAATTGAAAACTACCCGTTGGAAGAACTGGTGCCGTATATTGACTGGACGCCGTTTTTCCATACCTGGGAACTGCGCGGCAGTTACCCGAAGATCTTTGATGATAAGTTTGTTGGGGTGGAAGCGAAGAAGCTTTTTGACGATGCACAGGTATTGCTGAAACGCATTATAAACCAAAAGCTGTTAAAAGCCAGCGGTGTGATAGGCTTCTGGCCTGCTAACAGTGTTGGTGATGACATTGAGTTGTACACAGACGAAACCCGTAAAACGGTTTTAACCCGCATCCACACCTTGCGTCAGCAAGCCGAAAAGGTGAAGAATGATCCTTATTACGCCTTGTCGGACTTCATCGCCACTAAAGAAAGCGCAGTTCCGGATTATTTCGGCGGATTTGCGGTCACCGCAGGTTTAGGGTGTGACGAACTGGTTGCCGAATTTGAGCGCGATCATGACGATTACAACAGTATTATGGCCAAAGCCCTTGCCGACCGCCTTGCCGAAGCCTTTGCCGAATGCATGCACGAACTGGTGCGTAAAGACTACTGGGGTTACTCGAGTGGTGAAAGGTTAAGCAACGAGGAACTGATTAAGGAAGAATATCAGGGTATTCGTCCGGCTCCGGGTTATCCCGCTTGTCCGGATCACACTGAAAAAACGACTTTGTTTGAATTGCTGAAAGCCGAAGACAACGTAGGTATGCACCTTACCGAAAGCCTCGCCATGACACCGGCTGCCTCTGTAAGCGGATTTTATTTCGCGCATCCGCAGGCAAGGTATTTTGGACTGGGAAAGATCAGCAAGGACCAGGTTGAGGATTACGCCGTGCGTAAAGGCATGCCGTTGGAAGATGTAGAACGCTGGCTGGGACCGAACATTAACTATTAGTGGCAGTAGCAGTGGGAAGTGGCAGTCTTGAAAATTTGATAATAAGTAATAAGTTTTAATATAAGAGACGTGACAGGAAGTTTTAGGGAATTAAAAGTTTATCAATTAGCTTTCCAGGCTGCCCGGGAAATACGTTTAATTAGTTTGAAATTTCCGAAAGAGGAAACTTATTCACTCACCGATCAAATCAGGCGCTCTTCCCGTTCTGTTTGCGTTACTATTGGCGAAGGATACAGAAAAAGGATTTATCCCAAGCACTTTACTTCGAAAATGACCGATGCTGACGGAGAGGCTACAGAGACATCGATTTGGTTGGACTTTGCTTTAGATTGCCAATACATTGATTCAAATACACACAAGGAATTACAAGAAAAATATACAGAAATAGGTAGAATGCTATATTCTATGGCTCAAAACCCTGAAAAATTTCTACCTAAAAACAAAAACTAACTGCTACTACCCACTGCTACTGCTACTATTAGAATGAAGATCGTAGATCATATAAAAAACGCAAACGGAAAGACCTTATTTTCTTTCGAATTATTACCCCCCGTTAAGGGCCAAAGCATCCAGGGTATTTATGATGCGATAGACCCTTTAATGGAGTTTAACCCGCCGTTTATCGATGTGACTTACCACCGGGAAGATTACATTTATAAGCAGCACGATAATGGTCTGCTTGAAAAAGTGGCTTACCGCAAACGTCCGGGCACCGTGGCTATTTGTGCGGCCATTATGAACCGTTACAAGGTGGATGCGGTTCCGCACCTGATTTGCGGCGGCTTCACCAAGGAAGAAACCGAAAACGCGCTGATCGACCTGCAATTTTTAGGCATAGATAACGTATTGGTGCTGAGAGGCGACGCCCGTCATGCCGATACCTCTTTTATCCCTACACCAGGTGGACACTCGTATGCAACCGATCTGCTGAAACAGGTTACTGATATGAATAACGGCAAGTACCTGTACGAAGATCATGAAGTGGTGAATACCGATTTCTGCATCGGCGTAGCCGGGTATCCGGAAAAGCATTTCGAGGCCCCAAACCTGAAAACTGATTTCAAATACCTGAAACAGAAGATCGATATGGGCGCGCAGTTCATCGTTACCCAAATGTTTTTCGATAACCAGAAGTACGTTGAGTTTGTAAAGAACTGCCGTGATAATGGTATCAACGTACCTATTATACCGGGACTGAAACCTATTACATCGTCAAAACAATTGATCAATCTGCCGAAGATCTTCCACATCGATATCCCCGAAGACCTGAGTGATGCCGTGCTTGCTTGCAAATCTGAAAAAGAAGTAAAAGAAGTGGGCATTGAATGGATGATCAATCAATGCAAGGAGCTGGTGAAGGTTGGTGCTCCGGTGCTGCACTTTTACACCATGAGTAATCCCGGCCCAACGAGGAAAATTGCCGAAGCGATATTTTAGAATATCATCCTTCGATGTTTTCGCCGCATTAGTTAGGCATTAGTGTTTCATGTGACACACTAAAATGGCTAAAAATCGGCATTTTTTGTGCCAAACTGTACCAGGTTGTGCCACGCATGTGGCTTAAGTAACTGATTATCAGTAGTAGGGTGTGCCAAACTGTGCCACGTTTGTGTGGCACAGCGACACAGCATAGAAACTAATGACATTATGGGTTAAAGACGCAATGCATAGCGTCTCTGCAAATACATACTTTTCCCGCTTGTCATTTCGAGCGAGAAATCTTATGCGCCCCGCACTCGCACTATGCATTCCGATTATGCATTGGTGGTAATGTCTCTCGTATAAGATTTCTCGCTCACGCTCGAAATGACATGGAGAGGTGAAAGGAAAACGCATAAAAAAGGCCCGCCATCCGGCGAGACTTTTTTGCTATGGTCTATCGTCCATGGTCTATGGACTTCTTCTCAACAACTACCAAACCTTCGTTCTGTCCTCCGGTTTCTTGTACATCTTATCGCCCGGCTTAATGTTGAACGCCTTGTACCATGCATCGATATTGGTAATAGGCGCGTTGGTACGGTATTGTTCAGGTGAGTGCGGGTCTGTCAAAATACGTTGTGCCGCTGATTCCGGGCGCTGAGAGCTTCTCCAAACCTGTGCCCACGACAGGAAGAAACGCTGATCGGGTGTAAAGCCGTCGATCTTGGTTTGCGAGTGCCCTTCTTTGGTTTTCTTGAAAGCTGCATAAGCTACGTTCAAACCGCCCAAGTCGGCAAGGTTTTCGCCGAGGGTAAGCTTACCGTTTACGTGGATGGTATCTACCACGGTGAACTGGTTGTACTGGTTCACTACCTGGTCGGCGCGGAACTTGAATTTATCGGCATCGTCTTTGGTCCACCAGTCGCGCAGGGTACCGTCGGCATCGTATTGGCGACCCTGGTCGTCAAAACCATGCGTCATTTCGTGACCGATAACCGAACCTATGCCGCCGTAATTAACCGCGTCGTCGGCCTTAAAGTCGAAGAACGGAAACTGCAGGATGCCTGCAGGGAAAACGATCTCGTTATTGGTTGGGCTGTAGTAAGCGTTAACCGTAGGCGGACTCATGCCCCAGCGGGTTTTATCCACTGGTTTACCCAACTGGCTCACGTTGTAATTGTATCTCCATTCAGAAATGCGGCGCAGGTTGCCGGCATAGTCGCCGCGTTCAATTTCAAGGCCGTCGTAGTTCTGCCATTTATCTGGGTAGCCAATTTTTACAGTGAATGCAGCCAGTTTTTTCAATGCTCGGGCTTTGGTTTCGGCACTCATCCAGGTAAGGTTTTGAATGCGCTCACCCAGGGTAGCTTTCATGTTATTTACCAGCTTCAGCATATACTCTTTTGCGGCAGGCGGGAAATATTTCTGTACATATATCTGGCCGAGCAACTCGCCTAAACTTCCGTCAACAAGGTTGGTCATACGCTCATCACGCGGCGCCTGAACCTTTTGTCCGCTCAATGCGCTGCTGAAAGTAAAGGCAGCCTTTTCAAAAGGAGAGCTTAGCGACGATGCGGAACCCTTCAATACGTTCCAGGTTAAATAAACTTTCCAATCATCAATGGGGGTAGAGGTCAGCAAAGCATCGGTTGACTTATAAAAATCAGGTGAAGAGACAATCACGCTATCCTGACCGCTTACTTTCATCAATGGAAGCAATTCATTCCATTTAATGTGCGGAGCAAGTTTACCCAGATCCTTAACAGCGAACTTGTTATAGGTTTTATTCGGATCGCGCATGGCCACTCGGCTTAGTTGCGCCTTTGCAAAAGCGGTTTCTATGTTAAAAATGGTTTCCGCATTCTTAGCTGCTTCGGCATCGCTCGAACCGGTCAATTTGAACAGGCTCACGATGTATTGCTTGTAAGCCGCCTGGATCTTTTTGGTACGATCGTCTGATTTCAGGTAATTATCGCGGTCGGGCAAGCTGGTGCCGCCCTGACCAAAGCTCAATATATTTACGGTTGGGTGCTTGGAATCCTGCCCAACACCAAAGCCGAACAGCGGGCTGCCCACACCATGTGTACGCTCGTAAATTGCCTCGTGGATCACGCCGTCAAGATCGCTCACTTTCGATACGCGTTCTAAATCAGGTTTGATTGGGTCATAACCACGTTTTTCGATAGCCACGCTATCTATACCACTTGCATAAAGATCGCCCACACGTTGTTTCAGGCTGCCTTTTGGTTGCCCCGGCGTACTCACTTCAGCAAGAATACTCTTTAAACGGTCGGTATTCTCCTGGTGAAGGATTCCGAAGCTGCCCCAGCGGGTTTCTTTTGCGGGAATGGCATTATTTTTTACCCATGCACCGTTAGCGTATTCGAAAAAGTCGTCGCCCGGATTCACCGACTGGTCCATATTGGCCGGGTCGATGTATTTTTTAAGGTCTAAGGAAACTTTTGGGGTTTTGGGTTTGTCCTTGGTTTTGGGGCCCACCTGTGCAAAGGTGGTCGCCGACAGGCAAAGCATGCCCATCAGCATAAAATTTCTTTTATAAAATGTCATAATTCAGTTACTTAAAACTAAAGTTAGTAAAATAGGCGGTAAGGGTGCAAATGAGTGGGCAACCGGGTTAACGATTGAACCATTTTATTAAAAAGGACGAACGCAGCTTTTTAAACAATTCAACTATAAAACGAAGTAGCGGTAACGTTTTGAGGGCCATTAAGCGTGTTTTATATATTGAACTTTTGAATTGTAAAAATATTGTGGCAGTAGAAGGAGCGAGAGTTCATGGTTCATAAATGGAGTAGCAGTGGCATTGGAGAGTAGCAGGGCAGAATTTACCGCCACTCCCTGTCGCTACTGCTACTGCCACTTTTACCAAGAACTTCCCACAAAAAAACTATGAACTATGAACCGCCAACCATGAACTATTTTTAAATTTGCACCCTATGAGTATTTCTAAAACATATTTGCCCAAAGAGACCGAAGACAAATGGTACAGTTACTGGATGGAGCACGGATTTTTCAGGTCGGTGCCTGATGAGCGTGAGCCTTATACAATCGTAATCCCTCCGCCAAACGTCACCGGTGTGCTGCACATGGGCCACATGTTGAACAATACCATACAGGATGTGCTTATCCGTCGCGCCCGCATGAAGGGCAAGAACGCCTGCTGGGTACCCGGAACCGATCACGCTAGTATTGCCACCGAAGCGAAGGTGGTGAATATGCTGAAAGAAAAAGGTATCAGCAAAACCGACCTCACCCGCGACGAATTCCTGAAATACGCGATGGAGTGGAAGGACAAATATGGCGGTATCATCCTTGAACAATTAAAAAAGCTCGGCGCCTCCTGCGATTGGGACCGCACCCGTTTTACGATGGAGGAAAGCCTGTCTGAAGCGGTGATCGATACGTTTATCCATCTTTATAAAAAAGGATTGATCTACCGCGGCGTGCGCATGATCAACTGGGACCCGCAAGGAAAGACTGCAGTAAGTGATGAGGAAGTTAACCGTAAAGAGGTTAATCAGAAGTTGTATTATATCCGGTATGCAATTAAGTCCGAAAATCCGAAAGACGGAAAGACCGAAAGTAATCCTGATCTTCCGGACTTCCGGACTTCCGGACTTTCGGACTACATAATAATCGCGACCACCCGTCCGGAAACCATTATGGCTGATGCCGCAATTTGTATCAACCCGAATGATGAGCGCTACACCCATCTGCATGAAAAAAAAGTATTCATCCCTTTGATTAACCGCGAAATACCGGTGATATTGGATGATTATGTAACGATGGATTTTGGTACCGGTTGTTTGAAGGTAACGCCAGCGCACGATCTGAACGACTATGAGCTGGGCATCCGCCATAACTTGCCTGTTATCGATATTTTAAATGATGACGGCACGCTGAACGAAAAAGCACAGATCTTAGTAGGAGAGGACCGCTTTGCAGCACGTAAAAAAATAGCCGCGCTGCTGGAAACCGATGGTTATCTTGAAAAAATAGAAGACTATAAATCGCAGGTAGGTTTTTCGGAACGTACCGACGCCGTTATCGAACCGAAACTATCGATGCAGTGGTTCTGCAAGATGGCTGAAATGGCGAAGCCTGCGCTGGATTACGTACTGAAAGGCGAGATCAAATTGATCCCTGATAAGTTCATCAACACCTACCGTCACTGGATGGAGAACGTGCGCGACTGGAACATCAGCCGCCAGCTTTGGTGGGGACAGCAGATCCCTGCCTGGTACCTTCCGGATGGACAGCACGTTGTTGCAAAAACAAGGGAGGAGGCTTATGAGCTTGCAAAAAATCTCAAATCTCAAATCTCAAATCTCAAATCTGAAGACTTAACCCAGGACCCAGACGTAGTTGATACCTGGTTCTCCTCATGGTTATGGCCTATCTCGGTATTCGATGGTTTTAAGGATCCTAACAACGCCGATATCAACTATTATTATCCTACAAACGACTTGGTTACCGCTCCGGAGATCTTATTCTTCTGGGTAGCAAGAATGATTATGGCCGGGCACGAGTTCAGAGGCGAAGCGCCGTTCAAGAACGTTTACCTTACCGGTATCGTTAGAGATAAACTGGGACGTAAAATGTCGAAGTCGTTGGGTAACTCGCCTGATCCGCTTGGACTGATCGATAAGTTCGGCGCTGATGGCGTGCGTGTAGGAATGCTGCTCTGCTCGCCTGCCGGTAACGACCTGATGTTCGACGAAAGCTATTGCGAGCAGGGACGAAACTTTGCCAACAAGATCTGGAATGCATTTAAACTGGTAAAAGGCTGGGAGATTGACGGATCTCTTAAAAATGAAAATCAAATTGCTATCGATTGGTTCGAAAGCCGCTTTAACCAGGCGATGACCGAGATAGAAAGCAACTTTGAACAGTTCCGACTGTCGGAAGCCCTGATGGCCACTTACAAGCTGGTTTGGGACGATTTCTGCGCCTGGTACCTCGAAATGGTAAAACCAGCCTATCAGCAGGATGTGGAGAAACAAAAGATCGATGCCGGAACCTACAGTGCTACAATATCTTTCTTTGAGAATATCCTGAAGATATTACATCCGTTCATGCCGTTCCTTACCGAGGAGCTATGGCATGATGAACTGTTTGGTGAGCGTGCGGCACTCGATTGCTGCATCGTTGCACAACTGCCAAAAGGTGGGCAAATAAATACACGTCTGCTCGAGGATATTGAAATGGTGAAACAGGTTATTGCCCAGATCAGGAACATCCGTAATGCAAAACAGATACCGCCGAAAGAAAAATTACCGCTTTCGGTAAAAGCAAATTCGGGCGTGGCTTACAAGAATTACGAATTAATTATAACTAAACTCGGCAACCTTAACGCGTTCGGTTTTACCAGCGACAAGTTAGACCGTGCTGCAGGCTTTATGGTCTCAACTGATGAGTTTTATGTGCCGATGGAAGAGAATATCGACCCTGTTGCCGAGTGCGCCAAACTCCAGAAAGAGAAGGAATATTTAGAAGGATTTTTGAAATCGGTTAACTCAAAGTTAGGTAACGAACGTTTTATGGCCAATGCTAAACCGGAAATTATTGACATTGAGTTAAAGAAAAAGGCCGACGCAGAAGCCAAGTTGAAAATACTGGAGGAAAATATCAGCGCATTGGCTTGTTAATTGCATGTAAAGTTGTGATAAATTATG
>DATCQV010000058.1:0-4232 GCA_036569325.1 Mucilaginibacter sp.
TGTAAGGCAATATTAACATGGTATGATATTCCTGTAAAGATTGTTTGTATAATTTAATTAAAGTACCTTTGGTTAATATTCGCGCTGCAATTAGCCTGAACCGAAATTAAGTTTCCACAAAGTTACTACAACTTTTACTACCATTTTCACGTAGAAAGATGCTTATTATCAGGTGAATGTTTGTTACTATATTGTGGCGAATTAATTTAAAGGTAAGTTTATAGTAAATTTGTACACTAACTATTAATGAAGGTCATATTTGGGTTCGTACTAACGGCTTGCCTGGCCGTTTTATTTACTAACGCCCGTGCGCAGGTTACGCCTTCATCAATACAGGGCAAAGTACTTACCGACAAACATATCCCCGCCGAATCGGCAACCGTCATCCTCCTCAAAGCCCGCGATTCGTCTATAGTAAGCTCAACCATCATCGGCCGCAACGGCCGCTATCGTTTCGATGAGGTACTGCCCGATCATTACCTGCTGCTGGTAACGCTGGTAGGTTACAATAAAGCTTATGGCGGTCCTTACAAACTGAATGAGGACGAAACCCTCCGGGCCGTAGAGATCATTCTGAAACCTTCAGCAACCCAGTTGAAGGAGGTGGTAATATCAGGCAGCCGCCCCGAAGTAGAGGTTAAGCCGGGGAAGATCACCCTTAATATTCCCAATAGTCTTTCGGCCGATGGCAGCTCCGCTTTCGAGATCTTAAAACGCGCGCCGGGGGTGAGGGTAGATAACAGCAATAATATCAGCATGATAGGCAGGCAGGCAGCGCTTATCACCATCGACGGTAAAACCACCAACCTTACCGGCGAAGACCTCGCAGCTTATCTGAAAAGCCTGCAATCGGGTATGATGGAGAAGATCGAGTTCATCACCAGCGCATCGGCAAAATACGATGCATCGGGCGGCGGCGTCATCAATATCGTACTTAAAAAAGGAAACAACTTCGGCTCCAACGGTTCAATTACCGCTACCGCGGGCTACGGTAAATACTACAAAAGTAACCTCGGCGTCAACTTTAATAACCGGGTGGATAAGGTTAATATATTTGGCGGCTATAGCTTTACAGGCGATAAAACGTTTCACAATTTCATGACCAACCGGTACATTGATTTTGATGATGTACTGAGCAATTATCATGTCGATTATAAAACAACCCAGAAAAGCCAGAACAATAACTTTAATATCGGCGCCGATTTTTTTATAAGTCCTGCTCAAACCATCGGCTTTTTGGTGAACGGCTTTTCGCGGCAGGATAGTTTTGTAAAAGATAATCAGCTTGATATTTCAAACCAGGGCAAACTCGATTCCATCATCACCGCATCGTCCGACCTGAGCCGGCACATCAGCAAAATAAATTATAACCTTAATTACAACGGCAAGCTGGATAAGGCAGGAACAACGCTATCGGCCGATCTGAATTACACAACCTTTAACCGCAGCTCGTCTGAATATATCACTAACGATTTTTACAGCCCCGACTGGATCCCGTACCGTAACCAGTTGCTGCTCGAAAACCTGTCGCCGTCGCGTATCCGTATCTGGTTGTCCAAACTCGATTTCTCGACGCCGCTTTCAAAAACATCAATTATCGAGGCAGGTATAAAATACAGCCATGTTACCAGCAATAACGATCTTGTTTTCGGGCCGATGGTTGGCGATGTTTATGTTCCCAATCCTGCCTTAAGCAACCACTTTTTCTATACCGAAAATATAAATGCCGGTTATGTAAACTACCAGAACAAGTTTGATAAGGTTGAACTTACCGCAGGCCTGCGCGGCGAGCAAACCAGCGCCAACGGCAACTCGGTAACCATGGATGCGAAGATCAACCGTAATTATTTCAGCTTGTTTCCGCAGGCATTGGTAACCTATCATAAGGACGCTAAGAACGATTACTCGGTAAGTTATAACCGCGGTATTACACGCCCTGCTTACGAAGAGATCAACCCGTTTTTATATTATGTTGACGTGTACGATTACCGCTCAGGCAACCCCGACCTGAAGCCGGAATACACAAATCAGATCGAGATAACTCACACTTACGACAAAACCCTGTCGACAACGCTCTACGCCCTGATGATAAGCGATGCCTATGATTTTGGATTTTATGAGCAAAACGACAGCACGAAGGTGAGCATCAAAACGCAAAAAAACCTGGGCCGGATCTTTAATTATGGCATCAGGTTTTCAGACCAGGTAACGTTCACCAACTGGTGGAGCGCCTTTTTCAGGTTAGATGCCTCGTACCAGCGTTACGTGGCTTACAAGCAAAACGGTAACCTGAACAAGGGAACGCAGGATATAATATTTAATACTTCCCAGAACTTCAGGTTAACCCGTAGCATTTCGGCGTTTATCTCCGGCGAATACGAATCACCAAATTTTTACGGTATCAACCAGAATAAAGCCCGTTACTGGGCCGATGCAGGCATAGGCACCCAGCTTTTTGATAAGCGCGGAACACTGCGATTCACCATGTTCGATATATTCAATAGCCTGCGCGACCGCGGCTCCATCAACTATCAAAATCTGGATATGACGGTGGTTGATAAAAAAGAAAGCCAGATAGCGAGGTTAACGTTTACCTACCGCTTCGGCAAAACATCGGTAAAAGCCGCCGAGACACATAAAACCGGAAACGAGGAAGAGCAAAAACGTATCGGTTTGGGCGGCGGCAATTAACCGGCATGCCCGCTCATCATGCTGGCAAAAATGATCAGCAGCACCAGCAGACTTATGGCAACATACAAGTAATCTTTTTCAAGAAAAAAACCGATGGTCGAGAACAATACCCTCAATATCGGCGTCGCTATCAAACAAACGATCCCGATCTGGATGATGGCCTGTCCTTTCAGATCAAAAGCCGCCTGTATGAGGCTATCCGGCCGACTCAAAAAAGCAGGAATCCCCTTAAAGGTCTTATAATCGGGAATTGCCTGACCATGGCGGTAACAATAAAATATCCCGCCAAAAAACACCACGCTCATCGATAGGATCATCCCTCCGCGCAGCACCAGCCCGATAAGCGTTTGTATGTCTGTATCTTTGATTTTCATTTTATTATTTAGTTCATAGCTGATGGTTCATAGTTCATAGTAAGAAAGAGCCAGGAATCAAGAACCAGGAGCCAAGACAGAAAAAACGCATGGCTTATGGTTTATAGCAAATCTCTTCTTTTGTCATCCCGGGCATAGCGAACGACCTTTACTCATGCGCGCCACCAGGATCCACAAGCTTTTTTATCTTGATTCTTTACTCTTTACTCTTTACTCTCTCTCCTCCCCTCTAAATCTTCCCCACGATCCCATTATAGATCATCTGCCCGGCCAGAAACGTAACCACAATGGCAAATATCCACCTCAGCCATTGCGACGAGCTGGTTCGCACCAATATCTTCGATCCGGTAAACGCGCCAAACAGCACGCCTATAACAACCGGCATTACCAGCGGCGGGTGAATATAGCCCCGCTGCAAATAAACCACAGCACTGGCTGCGGCTGTAACACCTATCATAAAATTACTGGTAGTGGTCGAAACTTTGAAAGGGATACGCATAATGGTATCCATTGCAATCACCTTCAGCGCTCCCGAGCCAATTCCCAGCAATCCTGAAATGGTCCCGGCAAATACCATCATGAAAAAACCGCCGCCCACGTTGCGCACGCTGTATTTTACTTCGCCTGTTGCGGCAGGGTAGCTGCTGTTCAATTTTAGTTTCACTGCCAGCGGGCTTTCACTTGTGTATATATGTTCGGCTTTTTTCCGCAGCGACAGTATGGCCGACATAGTCAAGATCACCCCAAACAAGATAGCGATGAACTGCGTAGGAACATAAGTAGCCAGAATAGCGCCCAGCATAGCCCCTGCAGTTGTGGCAATTTCCAGGAACATGCCCAAACGCATATTGGTAATGCCCTCCTTCACATACGCCGCCGCCGAACCCGACGAAGTAGCGATAACCGATATCAATGAAGCGCCGATGGCGTAATGAATATCAACCTTCAGCAAAATGGTAAGCATGGGTATAATTACCACCCCGCCGCCAAGCCCGGTTAACGAGCCCAGCAGCCCCGCGCAATACGAGCCGATAAGTATAATCAACGTAAATAAAAGTACCGTCATTCGGCGTAAATTATGGATCGCCGCTAAAGTAATAATAACTTTTTTTAAGCACTTACTTTAATGTTTCTCTATAGATTTAATGGGAAAGATGGGGTAGGGGG
>DATCQV010000059.1:0-4304 GCA_036569325.1 Mucilaginibacter sp.
GTGCAATACGGTGATAAAACAGCAATAGCCAATCCCGATGATTATCATGTTTATGCTATTGAATGGGACAACACCGGTATCCGCTGGTATGTTGATGATAAGCTGTTCGTTACCGCAAATACCACCAACAATATTAACAACACCGGGGCATTCCAGGAGCCATTCTTTATTTTGCTGAACATGGCCGTAGGTGGTGATTTTCCTAATGTGCCGGTAGATGAAACCAAACTACCCGCAAAAATGTACGTCGATTATGTGAGGGTTTACAAAGCTAATTAAGCATCATTTACCTATGCTGACCAAACTCCAATTTAAATTCTTCGCCGTATTAACAATCATTTTGTGTTATGTCGGGGTGGGATATGGGCAGGATTTGGAAAAAAAATTACAGGTATCGGCATTGGTCGGTGCGCAGGAGGAAAACCTGAATTGGTCGATAGCCGGGAACAGCAGCGGTCAGAATCCTAATGTACTGTCCGAATTGAAATGGAAGAACGCAGCCAGTTTTAATTTTTCCGGCGAATTGAAATGGAATACCTGGAACCGGATAGTGCTCTACGGGAGCTATAACCGCTCGCGCATCACCAGCGGCGATGTAAGCGATATCGATTACGCCGGCGATAATCGCACACAATCCACCTACAACCAAAGCTTCAGCGACAATAAAGGCAATACCCAAGCCTGGTATGCCGGAGTCGGCTATATGATTTTCCACAACAGCCGTTTCAGCCTGACTCCTTATGTTGGCTACGGCATTGATAAGCAATCTCTTTATATTTTAGATGAAACCGGGCAGTTCCCCGATCTGAACAGCAGCTATTTTACTCATTGGAAAGGGCCTTTTATAAAAGTAACCTCATCAGCTCGCTTGATCAATTCTTTAAAGATAGCCGCCGATATTACCTATAACCAGGTCAACTACAATGCCCAGGGAGACTGGAATCTCATCAGCCAGTTCCAGCATCCGGTAAGTTATACCCACGTTGCCAGCGGATACGGCATAAATGCAGGCGCAGGGTTGGTTTACAACATTACACCTAACATCGGCGTGCACATCGGCTATAACTATTTCAACTGGCAAACCGGTAACGGTAATGATATGCTTTATCTTTCCTCGGGCCAGGTTGATAAAACGGAGATGAACGGGGTGTATAGGAAGGGGTATTTGGTGAGCGGCGGGGTGGTAGTGATGCTTTAAATCTGTTACTTCATTGCAAAAAGGAGCGATCTGCAGGTTATTTCATTTGTCATCTTGAGCGATAGCGAAAGATCTTATACGCCATGCTTGCGGACTATATATTAGTGCTAATGCATTAGCGTTAACGTCCTACATAGAAATTGCTTCGTACCTCGCAATGACGCTCGTAAGGCGTAACGTGCAAGGTCGCCGCCTCAAAACTCAATTACCACATCATCACTTACGGCATACCCGGTACACGTGAGTATCCAACCTGCGGCCAGATCTGCATCGGTAAGCACATCGTTTTTTACTATTTCTACTTTGCCGTTGGTGCAGCGGGCTGCACAGGTTGAGCAATCGCCAACGCGACAACTGTAGGGCAGCGGGATGTTGTTTTGCAGGGCGGCTTGCAAAATCGACTGATTTTCGCCCGCCGTCACATTATGCGTTTCGTTTCTGAAACGGATGCGGATATTGCGGGGTGGATAGTTTAACGTAGCAGCGGCAACGGGGATGGTCTCCAATACAAAATTTTCCTTACGAATTTGGCTGGCATTCAGACCCATATAAAGCAGCGTCAGCCTGATCATTCGCATATAGGCGAACGGTCCGCAGGTATAGATTTCTGCTTTGGATGGATTGTTTTTAAGTTCGGTACGCACCAGCTTCTCTACAATGAGGTTATTCAGCCGGTTGGCTTCGCTGCTGAGCTGATGGATAATTTTCAGCCGGTCGGGGTGAGCCTCCGCAAGTTGTTTTAATTCTTCATTAAAGAGAATAGAGCCTGCACTCATGTTACTGTAAACCAGTATAATACGACTAAAACCCTGTCGCTTCAGTACATACTTTAATTGAGAAAAAATAGGCACTATTCCGCTTCCTGCCGCAAATAACAGGATATCTTTTTCGCTTTCGAAATCGTTAATGGTGAATCTTCCGGCGGGTTCAATAGCATTTAGCATATCACCGGGTTGTATTTTGGTGAGCAGGAAGCGTGAGATCTCACCATTGGCTATCCGTTTTACGGTAATGGCAAGCAACGCCTCATCGGGCGAGGAACTTAAAGAATAGGAACGCCGCACTTCCTCATTATGGTGGTTAAATACCAGCGTAATGAACTGCCCGGCAATGTAGCTGATGTTTTTTCCCGAGATCTCGCTCAGAAAAAAAGTAGCCGTATCGGGCAATTCCCATTTAATGGCCTCGACCTTTAACTGAAGCATATTGCCTACGCCCGTAACACTATTTTACCAAACTGCGATGAATGCTCCATGCTGCTCACGGCCTTGTCTGCCTCAGCAAGCGGGGAAACTTTATCCACCACCGGCACTATTTGATGCTCGTTCACAAAATCGATCATCGCATTAAAATCTGCAGGGCTGCCCATCATGGTGCCAATGATCTGCAATTGCCGCCAGAATATTTTGCGCCCGTTTAAAGGGGGGATATTTCCCGCCGTACCGCCAAATACCACAATGCGGCCACCCGGCCTGCAAAGATCAGGCAGTTTGGCAAAGCCGTCACCAAGCGCACTATCGACGATCACATCAAAGCCACCTGAAAGCTGCTGCAATTGTTCGGCCCAATCCTGCGCTTTGTAGTTTATGCCCGCGGCGGCGCCCAAATGCCTTGCCTGGTCTATCTTTTCGCCCGAACCCGAAGTCACAAATACCTGGCAACCTGCCGCGACAGCCAATTGCAGGGCCATAGCGCCTGTACCACCGCCAACGCCGGTTATCAATACTTTGTTGCCTTTTTTTGCTTTTCCTTTTACAAATAACCCCCGGTAAACCGTGAGGCCCGCCAGTGGTATAGCTGCCGCCTGTTCCCATGTTAAATAGGCGGGCTTGGGGTGAAGCTGCTGTGTCTGCACCTTTACATATTCGGCGAAGGTGCCGTCGCCGGGTAAGCCTAAGATCTTAAAATCGTCCGACTGGAAATTCTCATCGTCACCCCAGCCATAACCAGGGTTAATCATCACTTCCTGCCCTAACAGGTGTTTATCAGCATCGCTGGCTACTTCGGCCACAATACCGGCACCGTCTGAACCCAGAACGGTAGGGTATTTAATACCAGGGTATTTACCAACGGTTATCCAGTAGTCGCGGCGGTTAAGGGCTGCGGCTTTGATCTGTACCAATGCCTCGCCCGGAGCAAGGGCGGGCTTGTCGACTTCTTTAAATACCAGCGGTTGATCAGCCGCTTCAAGGACATTTGCTTTCATAACCTTTACATTTTTTCTTTGTCATTGCGAGGAACGCTTGTCCTGAGTCTTCGGGAAAGCAATCCCGTTGAGGACACCGACGCTAATGCATTAGCGCTAATACAATAGCGACGAGATTGCCACGCTACGCTTATAATGACAAAGTTTGTTGAACAAAAAACGGCAAAATGTTTAAGTTTTGCCGCTTTCAAATTTTTATTCCCCCTTCAGGAGGTAGGAGGCTTACGCCTTGCTATACAATTCAGCAACGTGATTCCAGTTGATCACATTCCAGATGGCAGCTAAATAATCAGGACGGCGGTTCTGATATTTCAGATAGTAAGCGTGTTCCCAAACGTCGATACCTAAAATTGGGGTGCCTTTTACTTCGGCAATGTCCATTAATGGGTTGTCCTGGTTAGGGGTTGATGTTACAGCCAGTTTTTTATCGGCAGTAACAATTAGCCATGCCCAGCCCGAACCGAAACGGGTTGCACCGGCTTCAGAGATTTTAGTTTTCAGATCGGCAAATGAACCGAAAGTGCTGTTGATGGCAGTTGCCAGCGCACCAGTAGGCTCGCCGCCGCCGTTTGGCGAAAGCAGTGTCCAGAACAGGCTGTGGTTATAATGACCGCCGCCATTGTTGCGCACTGCAGCAGGGAATTTCGAAATGTTTTTGATGATATCTTCGATATTGCCGTCGGCCTCAGGTTTACCTTCCAACGCTTTATTCAGGTTGGTAACGTAAGCCTGGTGATGTTTGCCGTGGTGGATTTCCATGGTCAGTTTATCAATGTGCGGTTCGAGGGCATCGGTAGCGTAAGGTAACGCTTTTAGTGTAAAGGCCATAATATTTCAGTTTAAAGTTTAACGATAGTGTGTAACAAATATAAAGCGTTATGTGTGACTTTTGTTCTCAAT
>DATCQV010000060.1:0-23812 GCA_036569325.1 Mucilaginibacter sp.
CAGAAAAATCTCCAACTCTGCTGCAAGGGCTTTTTCATCTTCAATTATCAAAACATTCATACCTGCCTAATAAAATACGTAATAAAATGTAAGGTTATAAAAAAGCTCGTGCCTGTTCTTCAATCCGCCCTCCACGTTAACGGGGATAGAGTATTTTGCCGAAGCCTCTAATGTATAATGCGGCCTGTTATAGGCTATAGGTAGTTTAATACTGTAATTAAGCGCGTTGAAACGGCCGTTATTGTAGGGGCGCGCCGTAGAACCCTCAACCGGGATCGCTCCTATATCGTATAATTCGAACCGGTTCAAATGATCGCGCGAGAATTTGCCCACGAAGTTCTGCGTGCCGAATATGGCGCTGATGCCGGGGTTTATGCTGATAAAATCCTTATCGTCGAACACGCTCCAACTGCTCTCAAAATATTTGGAGGCATTGAAGGTGAGAAAGAAGTCGCTTTCCTTGCCGAACAGGTAATCGGCGGTGACGCTTGTTTTAAATACCTTCCAGTCGAAGGTGTTCTTGAAATTAAGGTCGTTTGACGAGGCCGATTTGATCACATCGGCGGCATCACGGTTAAAAAAGAAGCGGGTATAGCTGATAACCCCCGTAGCCTTTTTAGTATAGTTGAACAGATAACCGGCACCGAGGTCAATCTCATCAAAAAAGGGATCATACCCTAACACCTTTACGGCGGAGCCATATATGAAGAAGCCGTTTTTAGTATTGTAGATCACATCGGTGCTCATATAAGGGTAGGTAACCGGCCCGGTACGCCCGAAAAAAAGTACATCGCTGCCGTAGTTGATGCCGGCAGATATGGAGCGTTTTCTTAAAACAGTATCTGTATCCCTGGCTGTATGACCGCCGCCGCCGTAAGTAAGCGGCAATAGCGTAGCCGTAGCTGCGTTTGCAGCGGTACCAATTATGAGCAGAAGCAATACTAAATAGTATCTCATTTAATAATTGAATAACGTTAGGATTGAATTGTTAATTGCCATTTCTCCGGGGTATTTCCGGTGGCCGTTCCAAACCTTCAGGTCTGCGCTGTCGTTTGGGTTTCGGCTTGGCTGCCTGATCTGCAGGTGGTTCCACCTTTTCGGGCTTGGGCTGTTTTTTTGCTCTGGCTACTTCTTTAATTTTCTTCTTTTCGTCCTGCTCTTGTTTTTTCTTGTTAGTGGTATCAGCTAATGTCTTATTAACAGACAAACTTATCTGCAAATTATTACAAACAAAATGAAAATGATTATTTTTTATTTTGGCGGATGATAAACAGGGTGCAAATACCAACAACAATACAATATACGCAAGCCACTTTATCATTACGTGCAGAAAAATATTAAAATTCCTATCAAATTAATAGCCGGTTAATTATTCAAAATAATGATCTCCGGCCCGGTTAACACCTGTAAAACGTGCCGGGCATAAAAAATCTAAACTGATCGGAATTATAACAGAGGTTTATTACTACAATATAATTGGTGTTAATTGTACACCAAAATACAATTAAAAATAACTTTTATCCCTTATACAGGAAAAAGAAAGTTTAAATATAATTATAAGCTAATATGCTTTGATGTGTAAACACGGTCGTGATCGTCAATTATCACCGCAGCCATCTGGTTCAGCTGGTTTATTAAATATAAACCGGCATTTACACCTATTGAAAGTACGGGTGTTGCCATGGCGTCGGCCAGTTCGGCAGTTGCGGCAATGATGCTTACGCTTTTTGTTTTACTTACTGTAAAGCCTTTTTTGGCATTCAGCGAGCTTTGCAGCTTTTTGCTGTTGATGTCGGTATATTTTTCATCATTCAGTGAGGTTGCGACCGCCATATTACCAACAATTACGCTGGCGAACGGTTGTTTTTGCTGCGATGGATCGGCTGCACCAATGGTCCACTCCTGGCCGTCGGGCTGAAAACCCCAGGTAAGAATATCGCCGCCGGCATTGATCACGCCGCTGCTAACACCACTCATCTGCAGTACATATTTGGCCCTGTCGGTAGCATAACCTTTGCTGTTTGCAGCAAAAGATATGCGCATGCCCGGTTCATTTAAGAAAACAGTTTGTTCTGCTGCGTTAATAACAACATTTTTATAGTTTACGCCGATTGCAGATTTAACTGCCGTGCTGCTGCCTGTTTCGGCTGCTTCATTGCTGTTTGTTGAATACGTAATGTCGAATGCGCCGAAAGTAAGTTCGGAGATCTGCAGGGAGCGATCAATCAGCTTGAAAATTTCGGGGTTGGTTTTTACTGGTTTAATACCTGCATTCCTGTTGATATGATTTAGCGGACTATCATCGCTGAAAGCACTCAACAGTTTTTCTACACGGTTTATCTCGGCTATGGCATCGTTTATACGTTCGTCGGCCCATTGCGGATCGTTGCCAACAACGCTGATCTCGAACTGGTTACCCATTAAACGTACTGAACGCCTGAAAACGATAGAATTGTTATGAGAAATGTTTTTTATAGCCAGCATAAATTTCAATTTAAAGCCTGTAGAATTTGACTTTTATACAGCGCGGCCACATAACATCACTAAGAAAACGATAGCTGGGGCCATGCTAACGTCGCTAAAGTAGCAGAGTATTATGAAATTGAAATGAAAACAGGATTTGGAGAACTGTAACAAGGTGGATATTAGGCATTGATCATCGGTCATCGGTCATTGGTCATTGGTCATTAGGCAGTTCTATTTTTTACTAATGACCAATGCCTAATGACCTTTACGCTACCGTTCCTTCTTTCAGTTTTTCTGCGTTTTCAGCAAACTGGAGGGCTTCCATGATGTCTTGCAGGTCGCCGTTCATTACACCGGTAAGGTTATAAATAGTGAGGCCTATGCGGTGTTCGGTCAAACGCCCCTGCGGGTAATTATAGGTACGAACCTTGGCCGAGCGGTCGCCGGTTGATACCATAGTTTTACGTTTCTTTGACGTTTCTTCGAGGTGCTTTTGCAGCTCCATTTCATAAACGCGCGAACGCAGTACCTGCAAAGCTTTATCGTAGTTCTTTAATTGCGATTTCTGATCCTGGCATTGTGCAACAATCCCCGTAGGAATGTGCGTTAACCGTACAGCCGAATAAGTAGTATTTACCGACTGCCCGCCCGGTCCGGATGCGCAGAACAGATCTTTGCGGATATCGCTCGCCTGCAGGTCGATATCAAACTCGTCCACTTCCGGCAGTACCACAACCGATGCGGCCGATGTGTGCACACGACCCTGTGTTTCGGTATCGGGCACACGCTGTACGCGGTGCACGCCCGATTCATATTTCAGGTTACCATAGGCGTCTTCGGCATTTACGTTGAATACAATTTCCTTGTAGCCGCCCGAGGTGCCTTCGGTATAATCAACCAGTTCGGTTCGCCAGCCGCGTTTTTCGCAGTAGCGCATATACATGCGGTAAAGGTCGCCGGCAAAAAGGGCGGCCTCATCACCGCCGGTACCGCCGCGGATTTCGACGATGGCGTTTTTAGAATCTTCGGGATCCTTAGGGATCAGCATCACGCGGATGGCTTCTTCCATTTCTTCCTGCTTGGTCAGCAGTTCGTCCAGCTCGCCTTTAGCCATTTCGCGGAACTCTTCGTCCTTTTCGGTGGCCAGGATTTCCTTGTTGCTTTCAATATTGCTGATGATATTTTTATAGATGTTGTATTGTTCAACCACTTTGGCAAGGTCTTTATATTCCTTGTTCAATTGGGCAAAACGCTTCATATCAGCCATGGCGTCGGGGCTGCTTAGTTCATTTTCAACATCTTTCCAGCGTTGATATATCGCCTCTAATTTGTCTAACATAATTTTATTGCCGCCCGTTTATGATAAGCGGATAATTTGAAGACCGCATTTAACAGGACCTCCAGGCCTATTAAAATTTGATCGATTTTTAATGTGCAAAGGTAGGCAATTCCGGGCAAAATTAATTCATCGGCTTGTAAAGAGAATGTGCGGCATGATACGGCTGATTGCCTGTTAAGCCAAGCCTCATTTTCTATTAAACCTGCTCATTTAAAAACATCTTTTTTATAATTGCATTTATCTGTTAATAAAATCCCTGCCCTATGAAGAAGATAGTCCTGTTTTTTATTGCCTGCACAGCGCTTGCCGCCCATGCGCAAACCAAGGTAGATCCTAAAACCATTGCCCCCAAAATGAAATGGTTTGAGGATGCCAAACTGGGGATCTTTATTCATGCGGGCATTTATTCGGTTGATGGTATCGACGAATCCTGGAGCTTTCATAATAAAAAGGTCAGCTATAACGATTACATGAAGCAGCTAAAAGGCTTCACGCTGAAAAAATACGATCCCGCCGCCTGGGCTGATCTGATCAAGGAGAGCGGGGCAAAATACGCCGTTATTACCACCAAGCATCACGATGGCGTGGCCATGTACGATACCAAGCAGAATAACCTGAGCATTGTTAAAAAAACACCGGCCAACCAGGATATGGTAAAGCCTTTATTTGAGGAATTGCGCAAACGCGATATTAAATGCGGCGCTTATTTTTCTTTGATCGACTGGTCGAACCCTAATTATCCGGGATTTTTGAAGGACAGCTCACGCTATGATCTGAATAAAGATTATGATCGCTGGAACACCTTCCGCTTGTTTTTGCAGGGTCAGATCACCGAGATCAATAACATGTATAAGCCCGATCTATGGTGGTTCGACGGCGATTGGGAGCATACCGCCGAGGAGTGGGAAGCTGAACGCATCAGGTATATCATCACCTCCAAAAATCCCAACGCCATTATTAACGGTCGCCTGCAGGGTTATGGCGATTACAATACGCCTGAGCAGAATTTCCCGGTTACCCGGCCACCTTTTAACTGGTGGGAGCTGTGCATGACCATTAATGACAACTGGGGATATCAGCCTAATGATAAAAACTGGAAAACACCTTATGAAATCATCACCATTTTTGCCGATGTGATCTCGAACGGCGGCAACCTGCTGCTCGACATCGGTCCTAAAGAAGATGGTACCATTCCTGATGAAGAGGTGAATGTTTTGAAGGAATTGGGCGCCTGGAATAAACTTCACGAAGAGGCCGTTTTTGGCACCAAAGCGGGTTTGCCGAATGGTCATTACTACGGCCCGTCGACCATATCGAAGGATTCGACTACCTTATATTTATTCGTGCCTGAAAAAAATAATGGCGAGGTGATGATCAAAGGCCTGGATAACAAGATTGAGGACATTACCGTGCTGGGCACCGATGTGAAATTGACACCGAAAGTGGTTGGCAAAATATCATGGAGCAAAGTGCCCGGCCTGGTTTATATCGATGTTGCCGATAAGCTGAAGGATAAATATATGAGCGTGCTGAAGATAAAGCTGGATAAGCCGCTGAAATTGTACCGCGGGCAGGGGGGGTTGTAGCATTCTTTAGAATAGCGCCCTTGAACTTTGGTCATTGCTTCGTACTACCCATTACAAGTTAATTTTATCCAAATAAGACGTCCGATATACTTGCGCCGTAGGTGCAAAATATTGGTAGAAAACAGGCCATTTTGCGCCGTTAGGTGCGCCACATAGCCCGCCAATACCTGAACGCAGTGTTACGTACCTGCGGCACGATTGAACAAGCATATCTTTTTTCTGCCAATATTTGCCCCCGATGGGGTCTTCTTCCTTTCGGCCATTCGATATCGCTTCATGAATCCTTTCTTGTCATTTTTACCTTTAGAAGCCGCGGGTTTTATTACTCGAAATGATAAAGTTTTATAAGGTCTCTGACTTAAAAAACTACTGCCATAAATTTTTAAGTGATAATTTTACCACATCGCCGTCCTCAACCTGTTTATACTTTTATCAAGTGCTATTTCATTAGGTTTACTCAACATCAAATATTTGGTTGCATTGGGTTTTCTCTTTCTTGCGTTCATCTTTGACTACGAACCATGAACTATCAACCATTAGCCTCCTTATAAAGCACCTGCTTTAATCTCCTCAACCACGGCAGGATCGAGCAAGGTAGAGGTATCGCCCAGGTTACTGGTATCGCCTTCGGCTATCTTCCTTAAAATACGGCGCATAATTTTGCCCGAGCGTGTTTTCGGCAGGCCGCTTACAAACTGAATTTTATCAGGCTTGGCAATGGCGCCTATGATGCGCTGTACCGTCATCATAATATCCTTGCGGGCCAGTTCGTCGTCGCCGTGCTGCCCGGGACAAATCACAAAGGCATAAATACCCTGTCCCTTAATATCGTGCGGATAGCCTACCACGGCCGATTCCACCACGCTGCTGTGCATGTTAATGGCATTCTCCACCTCGGCGGTGCCAATGCGGTGACCTGAGACGTTCAGCACATCATCCACACGGCCGGTGATGCGGTAGTAACCGTCCTCATCGCGCAGGCAGCCATCGCCGGTAAAATACATGTCAGGATAAGTGGCAAAATAAGTGAGGCGGCAGCGCTCGTGATCGCCGTAGGTGGTGCGCAGCATGCCCGGCCATGGGAAACGAATACAGAGATTACCGCTTACCCCGTTACCCTCTATCACCTTACCGTTTTCATCAACCAGAACCGGCTGAACGCCCGGCAAAGGTAGTGTAGCGTAGCCCGGCTTGGTTGGCGTGATACCCGCAATAGGCGAGATCATGATGCCACCGTTTTCGGTTTGCCACCAGGTATCTACAATAGGGCAACGACCCTGGCCAATCTTTTCATCGAACCAGTGCCAGGCCTCTTCGTTGATGGGTTCGCCTACCGAACCTAATTTTTTCAGCGAGCTGAAATCCTTGCCCTGCAGCGCTTCATCGCCAAAGCTCATTAACGAGCGGATGGCAGTGGGTGCAGTATATAATATGTTTACCTTATATTTCTCAACAATGTCCCAGAAACGGCCGGGTGTTGGCCACGACGGGATACCCTCGAACATTACAGTTGTTGCCCCCTGGCTTAGCGGACCGTAAGCTATATAGCTGTGCCCGGTGATCCAGCCAATATCGGCGGTACAGAAATACACCTCGCCGGGGTTGTACTGAAATACATTATTAAAGGTATAGCCGGCATAAACCATGTAGCCGCCGCAGGTATGCACCACGCCCTTTGGCTTGCCGGTTGAGCCTGATGTATAAAGGATAAACAGCATATCCTCGGCATCCATTTCTTCTGCTTCGCAATCAACAATGCCCTGGGTCTCTACTTTTTTAATTTCGTCTTCCCACCACAAATCGCGGCCTTTGATCATTGAAACAGGCGTACGGCTGCGGGTAAGCACAATCACTTTTTCGACCGATGGGCACTGCACCAGCGCATCGTCAATGATCTCCTTTAATTTGATAGGCTTGTTGCCGCGGAAGCTGCCGTCGGCAGTGATGACCAGTTTGCAGGAAGCATCGTTGATCCTGTCGGCAATGGATTGGGCGGAAAATCCCCCAAAAACTACCGAGTGGATAGCGCCGATACGGGCACAGGCCAATATAGCGATAGCCAGTTCGGGCACCATGGGCATGTACACGCAAATGCGGTCGCCCTTTTTAGCGCCGTTGTTTTTAAGCACATTGGCAAACTGGCAAACTTTATCGTGCAGTTGTTTATAGGTAAGGATGCGGTGATTTTCCGACGGATCATTCGGCTCCCAAATAATGGCCGGTTTATTGCCCAGCGTTTCGAGGTGACGGTCGATACAATTTTCGGTAATATTCAGCTTGGCGCCCTGAAACCATTTTACGCGTGGCTCTTTAAAGTTCCATTCCAGTACTTTGTCCCACTTTTTGCGCCAGTAAAAATTTTCTGCAATGCCCTCCCAAAATTGCTCGGGCTGCTCAACGCTTTGCTTATAAACTTGCTTATACTCATCGAATGATGAGATTTTCATTGCGGTCTTCATAGTCTATGGAATTGGTGGTGTAATAATAGTAATTTTATGAGAGATATGTATAGTTGCATCCGACTTTTTAAATTTTTTTAAAAAGATTTAGGAGCGACACAGCGGAACATATATGTTACAGTTGTTACAATTGGGAATTCGTAATGTTATTAACCTTGAATTTGTTAGAAACTATTCGCCTTGAAATAATTTGAAAATATTTTTGAAATCACTATTGCCTATTTCAGTTGAAATCCTGATATTTGCAAACTCTTTACAAAAGGGGCTAAATAAAAATATTTGTCATGTCAAGAATTTGTGATCTAACAGGTAAAGGATCTCTGGTGGGTAACAACGTTTCAAACTCGAACGTTAAAACCAAACGCAGATTTCATCCAAACTTAAAACTTAAGAAGTTTTATATTCCTGAGGAAGATAAATGGATTACCTTAAAGGTATCTACTTCGGCTGTTAAAACCATCAGCAAGAATGGTATAACTGCCTGCATCAATAAATACGTTAAAAAAGGATATATTTAGTAGGTGGTTGATTAAGTTGATTGGGTGAGTGGTTGATTAAGTTGAACCGGTAGCCAGATCAATAATTCAATTATTCACTAATTCAATAAATAAGAAGATGGCTAAGAAAGGCAACAGAGTTCAGGTAATTTTAGAATGCACCGAGCATAAAACAAGCGGCATGCCTGGTATGTCTCGTTACATCACCACCAAGAACAAAAAGAATACAACTGAAAGGTTAGAATTGAAAAAATTCAACCCGGTATTACGTAAAGTAACCGTTCATAAAGAAATTAAGTAATTAATTGGTTGATGAGGTTGATGGGCATCGCCGTTCAATAATTCACTAACTCACTAATTCAAAAATTAAAACGACATGGCAAAGAAAGTAGTTGCAACCCTGAAAGTAGCAGGTAAAGGAAAAGAATATTCAAAAGTTATAACAATGGTTAAGTCGCCACGTACCGGTGCTTACTCATTTAAAGAGCAGATCGTTCCTAACGATAACGTGAAGGACGCTATTGCAGGCAAATAATTCGCCGGATTTTTGACAAAATATATAGAGCCATCTTGTAGCATACGAGAGGGCTTTTTGTTTAATGTGCGGATGCGTGGATATGCAGATGTGCGAATGTTTAATTAACATGACTATTCGCACATTAAAAATCCGCACATTTGCACATTAATTTTTTCCGCACATTCGCACATCAAGAATCCGCACATTAAAAACATGGGATTATTCGATTTTTTCAAGAAAAAGGAAAGCACCCCGCAGGAACAGGAGGCGCTGGATACCGGTTTAGAAAAAACAAAGGATAACTTTTTTTCAAAGATAACCAAGGTAGTTGCCGGTAAATCGACCGTCGACGATGATGTGCTCGATGACCTGGAAGAAGTACTGGTAACATCAGACGTAGGCGTAAAAACCACGCTGAAGATCATTGAGCGGATCCAGGCCCGTGTAGCCCGCGATAAATACATCGGTACATCTGAACTGAATACCCTGTTAAAGGACGAAATTCAGAAACTCCTTGCCGAAAATAACAGCAACGATTTTACCAATTTTGAATACGGCAACCACAAGCCTTATGTAATTATGGTGGTGGGTGTGAACGGCGTAGGTAAAACTACTACCATCGGTAAATTGGCCCACAAATTAAAACAAGCCGGCAACCAGGTAGTGTTAGGCGCTGCCGATACCTTCCGGGCGGCGGCCGTGGCACAGATCCAGCTTTGGGGTGAGCGTATTGGTGTAAAGGTGGTGGCCCAGGCAATGGGATCAGACCCTGCCTCGGTAGCTTATGATACCCTGCGCTCGGCAGTGGCTAATGGCGACGATGTGGCAATTATTGATACCGCAGGCCGTTTACATAACAAGGTGGGTTTGATGAACGAGCTGACCAAGATCAAAAACGTGATGCAAAAGGTAGTGCCCGGCGCGCCGCATGAAATACTGCTGGTGCTGGACGCCTCGACCGGTCAGAATGCCATTGAGCAATGCAAACAATTTACCGAGGCTACCGATGTGAATGCCCTGGCCTTAACCAAACTGGACGGTACAGCCAAAGGCGGTGTGGTGATAGGTATCAGCGATCAGTTTAAGATCCCGGTAAAATATATCGGTGTAGGTGAGGGAATGAATGATCTGCAGTTATTTGACAGGCAGGAGTTTGTGAATAGCTTATTTAAAAGTTGATTTCACCGATTGTTTTGATTTCACCGAAAAGGTATGGGGAATTACGAGCACGATGCCTTGACTGAAAAAATAATTGGATGTTGTTTTGAAGTCCACAAGGTTTTAGGACCGGGTTTTGCAGAGAAAGTTTATTCAAAGGCGCTACAGCATCAACTGCAAATAGATGGAATAGCTTTTGAAGCGGAGAAAGAGTTCGATCTTTATTTCAAAGACAGGTGTGTCGGAAAATTCAGATGGGACTTCTTTGTAGAAGGCAGAGTTATTGTTGAAATAAAATCATTTACCGGAATGTTTGCACCGGTATTATTCCAAAAACAAATATTGTCGTATCTGAAAGCGGCAAATGTTAAAACTGGTCTGCTGATAAATTTTGGAAATATCAGTTGTACAATTAAAAGATTATCAATTTAGAAATCGGTGAAATCAAAATAATCACTGAAATCAAAAATCAATGAAAACAAAGTCGATCAGCAAACCAACAGTACAAACTAAGCCCCGTGTTAACGTGGTTACCTTAGGCTGCTCCAAAAATATATACGATTCTGAAATTTTGATGGGCCAGTTGAAGGGAAACAGCTTTGACGTGGTGCATGAGGCCGAGCGGGTAGCCAGCGACGATATCATCGTGATCAATACCTGCGGTTTTATCGATAATGCCAAACAGGAATCTATCGATACCATCCTGCAATACAGCGAACTGAAAGACCAGGGCAAGGTTGGGAAAGTAATTGTTACCGGCTGCCTTTCTGAACGCTACAAACCCGAACTGGAAGCCGAGATCGGCAATGTTGATTCATGGTTCGGCACGAATGACCTGCAAAACTTATTGAGCTCTGTAGGCGCTAACTATAAGCATGAGCTGATAGGCGAGCGTTTGCTGACTACACCTAAGCATTTCGCTTATTTTAAAATAGCCGAAGGCTGTAATCGCCCCTGCTCATTTTGTGCTATTCCGCTGATGCGCGGCAAGCATTTAAGCACACCGATTGAACAATTGGTGAAAGACGCGCAGGCACTGGCTAAAAACGGCACCAAAGAACTGATCCTGATTGCGCAGGACCTCACCTATTACGGCCTCGACCTTTACGGTAAACGTAACCTGGATGAATTGCTTCGTAATCTTTCAGACGTGAACGGTATTGAATGGATCAGGCTGCAATACGCCTATCCGTCTGGTTTCCCGATGGAGATCTTGGATGTAATGAACGAGCGCGAAAACATCTGCAAATACATGGACATGCCGCTGCAGCACATCAGCGATAATATGCTGAAATCGATGCGCCGCGGTACCACCAAACAAAAAACCATCGACCTGGTAAATGAGATCCGCGACAGGGTGCCAGGCATTGCCATGCGTACCACGCTGATAACCGGTTACCCCGGCGAAACCGAACAGGATTTTGAAGAAATGAAGACCTGGGTTGAGGAAACCAAATTCGACAGGCTGGGCTGTTTCACCTATTCGCACGAAGAAAAGACCCATGCTTATTCGCTTGTTGATGATGTGCCGGATGAAGTAAAACAGGAACGCGCCGATGCGATCATGGAAATTCAGCAGGGCATCAGCTTTGATAATAACCAGGACAAAGTAGGCCATACATTTAAAGTTCTGGTTGACAAGAAAGACGGAGGCTACTTTGTTGGGCGTACAGAATTTGATTCGCCGGAGGTGGACAATGAAGTACTGATTGATGCGTCAGTTGATTATGCAACTGTGGGCAGCTTTGTAAATGTACAGGTGGATAGCGCGGAGGACTTTGATCTTTACGGGCATATTGTAAAATAGTTTGGCTAAAGCCATCCGTTTTTGCCCATTCCTTAGTTGGCTTTGCTGTTTCACCTGAAACAGCAAATTGGCTAAAAATCGCCATTTTTTGTTTCATACTGTTTCAGGTTGTTTCACAAGCATAGGCTAAGTGGTTGATTTTCAACATGGGCTGTTTCATCTGTTTCACATTGTTTCAACTGTTTCATGTTTGTGTGAGACGGTGCAACGGCAATATTAAGAATGACTGATGGGTGAATAAGAACAATATCCAATATTGCCATCCCTTTAAGGGGTGGCTAATAAAGTGCTTTATCTATACATTGTAAAATAACCGGTTTTTAATCCCGCTATATCCACTTTCACGTTTTTAAATTTAAATTCGGCCTCTGTATCTGATACTTGATACTGAGTTGATGTTCTATATTTGATTATCTAAAGCCAAAATCGAACATCCGATATCCGAAATCAAAAATGGACGCTGCCTGTATAAACTATAAAGACACGGGATTTTTCTCCCACACCATTACCGAATATATTGAAGATGCCCCGGCACTGCGTCCGTTTTATGGATCTCGTCCTGATATGGCTGGCTTTGCCGGATTTCTGAAAACCAAAAAAGTGGTTGCCGACAGGAAGGTGCTGGTTGAAGTGCTGACAGAACAATACGCACGTCTTGCAGGCCACGCCGATATTGAATTCCCCCTTCAGGGGGTTAGGGGGCTTGCCGCTGATAATTCTTATACCGTTACCACCGGCCACCAACTGAATATTTTTGCCGGTCCGCTTTATTTTATTTATAAGATTGTAACTGCCATTAAGCTGGCTCGTCAACTTAAAGCAGAATTTCCTGATAAGGATTTTGTTCCGGTTTACTGGATGGCTTCGGAAGATCATGATTTTGCCGAGATCAATTACACCAATATTGGCGGTAAGAAAGTGCATTGGTGGTACGAGGCATCGGGTGCCACGGGGCGCATCAACCCGGAGACCATGCGCCAGGCCTTAAACCAATACAAAGGCGCGTTGGGCATCGATCATCATGCACATGACCTGGGCGACATTGTTGAAACCGCTTACACCAAATTTGATAGGCTGGCCGATGCCACCCGTTATTTGGTTAATGCGTTGTTCGGTCAATATGGTTTGGTAGTTATCGATGCAGACGATCACCGCTTTAAACAGTCGTTCGCGCCGATTATAGAGCGGGACATTATCGAGCAGAACAGTTTTAAAAATATTGAAGCCACCAATAAGCAATTGCATGAACTGGGCGTGCATATCCAGGTAAATCCGCGCGAGATCAATTTCTTTTACCTGCTTGATGGGCTACGTGAACGTGTAGTTTTTGAAGACGGTACCTATAAAGTGCTGAATACCGATATAGCTTTTACGGAAGAGGAATTAAAGGCTGAGATCAGGCAGCATCCCGAGCGGTTCAGCCCCAACGTGGTGATGCGCCCGTTATACCAGGAATGTATCATACCCAACATCGCCTACATAGGCGGTGGTGCCGAAGTGGTTTACTGGCTGGAACTGAAATCGAACTTCCAGCATTATGGGATCGATTTTCCAATCCTGATCCTGCGTAACTCAGGTTTGGTGATCAATAAAGAAACCGCTGCTAAAATTGGCAAGATGGATTTGCAGCCGGTTGATCTTTTCCACACAGCTGACGAGATCAAAAACAATTGGATGAAAAAGCACAGTGAGCATACGCTGAATTTAACTGACGAGTGGCGTGAACTGACTAACATTTTTGAAAAGATAAAACTCCGCGCTCAGAAAATCGACAATACGCTTGCGCCATCAACCGAAGCGGTACAGGCACGGTTAAAACACGCGATTGATAACCTGGAAAAAAAACTGATAAAAGCTGAAAAACGCAATTTTCATACCCGCCTGGAACAGGTAGAAGATATAAAAGCTGATATCTTTCCTAAAGATAGTTTACAGGAACGCACCGAAAACTTCGGCCTGTTCTATGTGAAATGGGGCCAGGAATTTATCGATGAACTGATCCGGTTATTTGAACCACTGGACTTTAAGTTTACGGTTATCACCGAAAAATGACCGAGCGATATGAAACTTACGAAGTTTTAAAAACTAAGTTTGGAGAATAACGTAAGTTTGACAATGCTTATCTCCGAATCTACCCTTCGCCAATTTACTCAGAACGTTTTTCTATCCATGGGGTGCAGCGTAGAACACGCTACCCTCGCCGCCGATATATTGCTGCAGGCCGACCTGCGCGGTATAGATTCGCATGGTGTTGCCCGCCTGATCGGTTATGTAAGGCTTTGGGAGAGCAAACGCATTAACGCCAATCCTAATATCACCATTGTTCATGAAACGCCCACTACAGCCACTGTTGACGGTGATGCAGGGCTGGGTTTGGTAGTTGCACCAGTTGCTATGAAGCTGGCTATCGAAAAAGCAGGGCAATACGGTTCGGGCTGGGTGTCGGTGCGTAACTCAAACCATTTCGGGATAGCGGGATACCATTCGCTGATGGCAGTTGAAAAGAATATGATCGGCTTCACCATGACCAATGCGAGTCCGCTGGTAGCGCCTACCTTTTCCAACGAAAGATTGCTGGGGACTAACCCGATGTGTTATGCCTTTCCCGCAGGTAATTATCCGCCTGTAGTTGTTGATATGGCTACTTCAGCAGCAGCAAACGGTAAATTGGAGATTGCGCAACGTGCCGGCAAGCCTGTTCCAGAAGGCTGGATCCAGGATGCCGAAGGCCACTATACTACCGATCCGCATGCGCTTAAATCCGGCGGCTCCTTGCTTCCTTTAGGTAGCGATAAGGAACATGGCAGTCATAAAGGGTTTGGGTTAAGCGCAACGGTTGATATTCTTTCGGCGGTATTATCCGGCGCCAATTATGGTCCCTGGGTGCCGCCGTTTGTGGCATTTTTAGAACCACCTGCCGATCCGGTTGGGATGGGCATCGGTCATTTTGTAGGTGCGATGCGGGTTGACGGCTTCCGCCCCGTTGAAGAGTTTAAAAGCCACATGGATAACTGGATCAGCCGTTTTAAATCGGCATCTACTATCCATCCCGATCAGAAAGTGGTGATTCCCGGCGAGCCCGAACTGGCCGCAGAAGCCGATAGAAAAGCAAACGGCATCCCGCTGGTGGATGCCGTAGTAAATGACCTGAATAGTTTGGCGGAGAAGTTTGGGATCAGTAAGCTTGAGTAATAAACTCCATCAACCACTCACCAATCCAACTTAATCAACCTATTAATGTATCCCATTAAATAACCTGCTCCAACGGATTTTGCCGAAGAACGAAGCATTATCGTCCCAGCTCATCCAGATGAATAATGCTTTACCTACGATGTGGTCTTCCGGTACAAAGCCCCAGAAACGTGAGTCGTCGGAGTCGTGGCGGTTGTCGCCCATCATCCAGTAGTAATTCATTTTAAATGTATAGCTGTCGGTTTTCTGGCCGTTAATGTAAATGTCGCTGCCTTTTACTTCCAGTTTGTTGCCTTCGTAAACATTAATGCAACGCTCATAAATCGGGTAAGTAAGACTGTCTAACTTAACGGTCCATCCTTTTTTAGGGATGATGATAGGCCCGTAATTATCTACATTCCAATGGTAATCGGGCTGTTTGCCGTTCAGCATCAGGTTAGGCGGACCTACCGGGTGTTGACTGTTGGTAGGATATACCGGGTAATTAGCATCGGATTGGCCTTTAGGCGCAATATTCGGCCTCAGATTTTCGACATTCGAATAGCCTTTTAATGTTTTGGCAGCAGCGGCGGTCATTGTCGGGTTTCCTTGGCCGCCCTCGTATCTCGATATATGCAGCTCGTCGAAGATCTGCGGATTAACATCCACACCTTTTGCTGTATAAGTATAATCTATCTGCCCTTGCGGCGGGTTGGGTGCCGCTTTTCCGTTTACAAATACTTGTGCATCCACAACGCTTAAGGTATCGCCGGGAATACCCTGGCAGCGTTTGATAAAGTTCTCGCGTTTATCAACCGGGCGGTAAAGCGGCGAATCGGCATCCATAGGGTAGTTAAATACCACTACGTCACCGCGCTTAACCTCGCTGAAACCAGGCAGGCGGTAGTACGGCAATTTTATAATGTCCCAGTAAGCTTTGGTACCTATCAATGGCATGGTATGGTGCGCAAATGGGAACGCAAGCGGGGTAATAGGCGTACGCGGGCCATAATTTACCTTACTTACAAACAAAAAGTCGCCAACCAGCAACGAACGCTCCATTGAAGGCGTGGGAATTACGTAAGCTTCTATAAAAAATGTGCGGATAAGTGTCGCTGCAATAACAGCAAAAACTATGGCATCAGTCCACTCACGGACCTTGCTTTTTTTCTTTTTCGGGGTGGTATTTTTCTTTTTACTCCAGAATTTCCAGTTCATATTTTGGGGTGTTTGTTGATTCAGAACCAAGAGTCAAGATAGAGAAAATTTATTGGCGGACTATATGTTAAATGATCATAGTGACAGCCAACTCCTTTTCTGTCTTGATTCTTGATTTCCTGACTCTTGATTCTAACTTCTTACTTCCTGTCTTGATTCTTGATTTCCTGACTCTTGATTCTAACTTCTTACTTTCTGTCTTGACTCTTGATTTCTTGCTTCTTGACTCTAAAAGTTAAACATTTGCTCAACTGAATAAAACCCTGTTTTACCCTGGATCCATTCGGCGGCCAGTACGGCGCCCAGAGCAAAGCCGTTGCGGTTGTGCGCGGTATGTTTAAATTCGATGGAGTCGACCTCCGAATCATAGATAACGGTATGTGTCCCGGGGACGCTATCGATACGGAGCGATTCGATCAATACTTCGTCGCTTTTAACGGTGTCGGCAGTGGTTTCGGCAGTGTCTGTTGTCAGCACGTTAACCCAATCCTTTTTTGCGTCAAGGTTATCAACTATCCCCTGCGCAATAGTGATAGCGGTACCGCTTGGCGAATCGAGTTTTTGGGTATGATGAATTTCTTCAACCTGTACATCATAATACGGGTAATCGTTCATCAGCTTGGCCAGCATCTTATTCACATGGAAAAAGATATTTACGCCAACGCTGAAGTTGGAACCATAAAGCATGGCCGTATTGCTTTGCTCGTATTGCTCTTTTAATTCTGGCAGATTGTTATACCAGCCGGTAGTGCCCACAATAACCGGAACTCCGGCATTTAAGCAATGGTTAATATTAGCGAGCACCGTGTGCGGAGTGCTGAATTCAATGGCGACGTCGGCCAATTGCAGGTTTTCGGCAGTAAGCTCATGCTGGTTATCATGGTCAATTTTAAGGACAATCTCGTGTTTGCGGTCAAGGGCTATCTTTTCTATTATTTTGCCCATTTTACCGTAACCTAATAAAGCGATCTTCATTTCTATTTTATATTACGAATTGCACTAATTGAGGCGAATTTCACGAATTTAGCGTAGCCATGAAATCATATTGCTCAATTATTAAAACGTAAAGGTAGCTTTTATCCCCGGAATATAGGAGGCAGCGGTGTTTTGCGCAAACATAGTTGGCTGATTTATTACGCCCGGGCTAATTTTCATGGAGAAATTATTGTCGAGGGTATAGCTGTGGATGAATTTAGCATCGATATACGCATCGATAGCATTCACCCCCCAGAACACCACCACGCCGAGTATAGACAGATCGCGGTTACGCCGGTAGCCATCTTTGGCATTATAAATGGCCTGGTCGCTGTAACCTGCCGCTTTAAATTGATTAAACTCGTTATAATAAGGATCGCCGGGCTTTGGCGTTATAAGGTGATTGCGGTAAATTGACAACTGCAAAAATTCCTTGTAGTAGGTATTATTGAACACAATGGCATCGCCCAGTAAAGCCAGCGTACCAATTACAATTGGCACCTTCCATATTTTATGGTTATAAACCTGCCCCCAGCCGGGAATAATAAGTGAGCGGATAACCGCCTTGTGAGGGCTATGCGTTGTATCGATATGATAAACTTTCGGTTTCCTTATTTTGGGGAGGTTAGACCGTATAATATCAGTATCCTGCCTGGTAGCTTTCAGCGTATCCTTCGGTTTGGCTTTGATCACCGCCGAGGATGTGGTATCGGGTGTTTGTGCCCGGCCTATAAAAACAAATCCGGCTACCAGCCAGATCATGAGCAAATATTTATACATCTGTTCTGTTAAAGCCCCTTTTTAACAAGGAGGTGTTTACCAATCCATAATTTCGAGGATACGGGTAAGGTCGCTTTCTGATAAAAATGGTATCTCGATGGTTCCTTTTCCCTGGCTGGCCATTTTCAGCTTTACACGTGTGCTGAACTTGGAGGCCAGGTCATCCTGTATCTTCTGAAACTGGAACGAAATGGGCTCGGGTTGTTTGCCTTCTTTTTTTACAGGCGCCCTCTGCATATCACGAACCAGTTCTTCTGTCTTACGAACGGATAAACCCTGCTGAATAATATGTTGATGGATATATATTTGTTTGGTAGGGTCGTCGATAGTGATCAAGGCCTTTGCATGGCCCATAGAAAGCTCGCCATCGCGGATGGAAGCCTGTATGGCTGGCGGCAATTTAAGCAAACGCAGGTAGTTGGTAACGGTCGAGCGGTTTTTGCTTACACGTTCGCCCAGTTCCTCCTGTTTCAGGTGGCATTCCTCTATCATTCGCTGAAAGCTTAAGGCAACCTCAATGGCGTTCAGGTTTTCGCGCTGGATGTTCTCTATCAGCGCCATTTCCAGCATTTGCTGGTCGTTAGCCGAACGTACATAGGCCGGAACCTGTGTTAAGCCCGCCAGTTTTGAGGCACGGAAACGGCGTTCGCCCGAGATCAGCTGGTAGCTGTTGGCATTTAAACGCCTTACGGTAATGGGCTGTATAAGCCCCTGTAATTTTATAGAATCGGCCAGTTCAGCCAGCGCTTCCTGATCAAAGTCAGTACGGGGCTGAAAAGGGTTAACTTCAATTTCAGATAATTTAATTTCGTTCACCGAGCCTGCGCTATTTACTTCTGCAGCCGGTGTAACTGATGCTTTGGTTGGGTTTGGTTGTACGTTATCCGAGTCGTTCAGCAGCGCGCTTAATCCTCGTCCTAAAGCCTTTCTTTTTTCTACACTCATCTTTTATACTTATACTATTGCTGCGGTCGAGTCGGTTTCTTCTCTAACCAATCCGTTTTTGCGTAAAATTTCGCGGGCCAGGTTCAAATAATTGATGGCTCCCTTGCTGGTGGCATCGTGCATAATTACCGATATGCCAAAGCTTGGCGCCTCACTCAACCGCGTATTACGCTGAATAATGGTATCGAACACCATATCCTCGAAATGGGTACGCACTTCTTCCACCACCTGGTTCGATAAACGCAGCCTTACATCGTACATGGTCAGCAAAATACCCTCGATCTCGAGCGCAGTATTCAGGCGCGACTGTACAATTTTTATGGTGTTTAACAGTTTGCCCAATCCTTCCAACGCGAAATACTCGCACTGTACGGGGATAATCACCGAATCGGCAGCAGTTAGCGCGTTAATGGTGATTAAGCCCAGCGATGGCGAACAATCTATAATGATAAAATCGTATTCCTTTTTCACCTTGCCCAGTACCGATTTCATTTTGTACTCACGGTCGGCCAGGTTGATCATTTCTATCTCGGCACCTACCAGGTCGATGTGTGCGGGAAGCAGATCGAGGTTAGGTGTTTCGGTTTTTTGAATCGCATCATGCGGGTCTACATCGTTAATGATGCACTCGTAGATACTGTTCTTGATATTCCTCGGGTCAAACCCAATACCCGATGTTGAGTTGGCCTGCGGATCGGCATCAACCAGCAAGGTTTTAAATTCGAGCACGGCTAAGCTTGCGGCCAGGTTTATTGATGAAGTAGTTTTACCAACGCCGCCTTTTTGATTGGCCAAAGCAATAATTTTACTCATTTTACACTTAAAAAGATTAATAAACGGGTTTTGTTCACTAACGAAATATAGGAAACAAATTATACTTTCCTAAAAGTTTTTTGTGACCGCTAAGGTACTAATTTATATTGTTCCGAAATCCACAGGTTTTGCCTATTTACAAACAAGTGAGCGAGTTTTTAACTAGTGAGTCAGCGATTTCAGGAAGCTTGGAATTAGTGTATTCTAAACCCCGTAAGCGTTTTTAGGATGATACCATTTTCTATAAATACACAACCCTAATCATCACTCGTATCGCCATTACCTTTATAAGCGCTTTTGCGAACGATAGGCATTCCTACGGCATTGAACAGGTCGTCCAGTTTTAAAAGGCTACCGTTGGAGAGGTTGGTGAGGAGCACTACGGTAATATCGTCCTTAATATCGCGCAGGTAAATATGCCTGAAGCCGTGCCACCAGCCGGTATGATAAATAACCTGCTTGCCCGGCGCTTCGAAAATGCGCCAGCCATAGCCGTAGCTGAAATGACCGTGCACCCACGGGTTGCGCGGCACATAGGCCGAATCCATAGTAGCTTGTTTCAATAATCTTCCGGCCCGCAAGGCACGGTCGTACAGCCACAGATCGCCAACGGTGCTGTAAACGCCTTTGTCGCCTACCGGTCCGTCCAGAAAGTTTTGCACAACCGAATAGCGCCACTGGCCGCGGTCGTGACCCACAACATCCACCGGGATCTTGTCATAAACAGCCTTTGAGTAAACCGCCGTGTGCCCCATTCCCGCAGGCTTGAACACATGCTCCTTCATAAAATCGGCGTACGATTGGCCGGTCACCTTCTCGATGATAGACCCAAGCACCATAAAGTTGGAGTTGTTGTATAAGAACCGGGCGTTCGGCTTGTTAAAAGGCCGTGGTTTATATTGAGTTATCAGCGCCATCTCTTCCTGGTTAGAAATCCCTTTCCTTTGGTTGCGGTGTTCAGCGCGGTACAGGTCGTCGGTGAAGTAAACGTAGTTCATCATCCCCGAGCGGTGCGTAAGCAGCAGGCGGATTGTGACGCCGTCGTAAGGAAAATCGGGGTAGAACTTTTTAACATCATCGTCCAGCTTAATTTTGCCCTGTTCCATCAGCATTAAAATAGCTGTAGAGGTCATGGTTTTGGTAACCGAGGCCAGCTCGAATTGTGAATTTATTTTCAGGCTATCGCGATGCAGGTAGTCGGCCCAGCCAATAGCGTTTTCATATATTATTTTGCCGTGTTTGGCCACCAGTACATTGCCGTTGAAGCCGCGGGTTTTATGCAATTGCTGCATTACCTCGTCAATTTTTTTATCGGCATGTTTGGGATCGTAGGCCAGTAAGGCTTTGGTATCCAGCGGTGTGGCAGGCGGGGCTAATTTTTGCTGGGCTTTATTATCTTTCCCCTGCTTGGAGGAGCAGGCGCTTAAAACAACTATAAAGAACGAAAGTATTACAAGGGGTCTATAAAATATCATAAACTAAAATTCTCAGAACTAAACGCAGGCAAAAGTCAGAAATTATACATTGGATATAAAGTAATGTTTTAATTATTTTTTCTTTTAGTTAATCTGTGTTTATAATTTTAGCTTATGAAATACCTGCTGACCGCATTATTAATAATTGCATCCATTGTTAAAATATTCGCGCAAAACGCCGACGAGGCGCGGACACTGGTAAAAGAAGGTACGGAGTTAATCGACCGGGAGAAATACGTCGAAGCGATTGGCAAACTTCAGCAAGCTTTGAAATTGGACACGGGCAGTTTGTATGCTGATTACCAGTTAAGCAGGGCCCTGTTTATGACCGATAAGGGCAAAGACGGTATTCCTCTTCTCGAAAAAATATTAAAAACAGATTCAAAACTAAAAGGCCCCGCTTACGAACTTTTGGGATTGATCTATTTCAAAAATCATCAGTATGCCGAAGCGGAAATTAACGCCGTTGAAGCCATCAAACTCGATCCAACAGTTCCGTCCCGTCAGCGGATGTATGCTTTGGTGAGCTTTCACCAGGATAAAAGGGCGCAGGCGTTGCTCGGCTTTTGCAGTTATATTTTGTTGAAACCGGTTGCCGTAAGAAGTGGTGAAACCTTCGGTAATATCCAGCATATTTTACAGGGCGGAACCCTAAAACCCGAACCCGGCGAAACCGCACCACATGCCATTGATGCCAGTACCAACGCCCTTAACCAGGCCATCACCCAAGCTGTTGCCGATTTTGGCAAACGCCGCTATGCCTCGGCCGGCGATCTGCTCACTGCCGAGCTGAAAGCCATCTTCATAAATATAGGCCAGCTTGCGGAAAAGCAAACGGGAAACGATTTTTTCAGAAAGTATCTGGCGGCGTATTTTTACCAGCTGGCGCAATCGCCCAATATGCCTGCCTTAGCTCGGTTGATTAGTCAAAGTACACCTGAGAGCGCTAAATGGATAAAGGATAATCCTACCCAAATGTCTGAATTGGAAAATTGGGTGAAGGTGACTGCAAGAGCCTTTGAATAGCATTCCTTATTAGTATTTCAGTATGATTCATGTAAATTGTAAATAACCTTTATGTATTTTGTAAGTAGGAGTTATCAGCGATTTGCAAGGGAATTAAGAAACCATAATGCAGCAAACAACATTCCCTAAAGTTGAGGCCGACTGGCAATTCTGAATATTATTTCTAAATTGGCTGCAAACTAAACACTTACATGGGATCAGCCATTACACAAGGGCCGCTTTGGGGCAGGCAATCAAAAAACTGGGCGACTATCCAGGAACCAACCGGTAACGCCGGTTATGTATATGCACTCCGGTTTTTAAATCTTAACCCCGGCGATCAATTGCTCGATGTGGGCTGCGGCTCGGGGCTTTTTGCCGGTGTTGCCAGCACAACAGGCGCTTACGTAACCGGCATCGACGCCAGTGAAGCTCTCATCAGCGAAGCGCGCCAGCGCGGCACCACCGCCAATTTTGCCACCGGCGAAATGGAAGAATTACCTTTTGCCAACGCCACTTTTGACGTAGTTTGCGGTTTTAACTCCTTTCAATATGCCGCCAATGTGCAAAACGCGCTTGCAGAGGCTTACCGTGTACTGAAACCCGGCGGAAAAATTGTAGTCATGATTTGGGGCAACAAAGAGGACTGCGAAGCCGCAACTTACCTCAAAGCCCTGGGCAGCCTTCTGCCTGCGCCTTCACCGGGCGCACCGGGCCCGTTCGCCCTTTCTGAAAATCGGTCGCTCGAAAAATTGCTCGAAGCCGTTGGCTTTAAGATCATCAGTAACGAAGACATCCCCACCGTTTGGGATTATCCCGATACATCCATCGCCTTAAAGGGACTGCTTGCCGTAGGTCCCGCCGGCGCCGCCATTGCTTACAGCGGCCTGCAAAATGTGCAGGATGCCGTGTTACAGGCCGTGCAGCCATATATACAGGGCAACGGGCACGTGGTTTACCACAATAAATTCAGAGTGGTGATTGCCGAACGGTAAATTGTGCTATGGCGTATGCCCACCGGTTGCCGTACTATCAGGCCCGGTAATATAAAGCGTGTATTTATCGGTTGAACGCTGATACTTATCCTTCGATACCTGGTGCACCCAATCATAATCCTTCCAGCTGGTGCCGTAGGACGTGATCGGGTTCGGGAAAAAATAGACCAACGCCGAAGCATCTGCAGAATAAGCGGAAGACGTGAATTGGAAAGCATCGAAATTATACATGGCCGTACCGTACCAACTTTGCAAAAACGCGTTTGTTGTATTTGATGTTGAGTTAACATCGCCCGGATTTTTTGCTGTAGCTGTTACTGCTACTGACACCTTTGTTTTTTTGGAATAAATATAAGCCGCATCGCCCACCAGCTTATAACCATCGAGGTTAGTGTTTAATCCGTTGGCATATAAAAAGCTTTCGAGCAGGTAATAATCATTTTGCCCCATGTGACAGTCGTTCCCGGCCAACACATCTGTTACACCTGGTGCATTTGCAAATACCGATAACGACTTGCTGTGTGCATAATCGATAAAAATATTCTGACGAGCTCTGCTGACGCCGAAATCGTACCCAAATTCGTCGCCAAATACCCCGTATACGCC
>DATCQV010000061.1:0-41240 GCA_036569325.1 Mucilaginibacter sp.
AGTTTACTCACTGTATAGATAGCGGATTCTTTAATGCCGATCTCCACATCCGGCGCAAAATCGTTAATAACGGCAACAGCGCTGGCCATAGCGGCATTACCCGCGCGCTCGCCCATGCCATTTACGGTTAGGTGCAGTCCGCTTGCGCCTGCTTTTACCGCTTCCAGCACATTGGCAGTGCCCAGATCGTAATCATTATGCGCATGGAAATCGAAATGAACGGCGGGATATTTAGCAATTAAGTCTGTCAGGAACAGGAATGTTTCCACCGGGGTTAATACGCCCAGCGTATCGGGTAATAAGATGCGTTTTACCGGTTGCTTGGTAATAAAATCCAGGTACTGGTAAACGTATTCACGCGAGTTGCGCATGCCGTTGCTCCAGTCTTCCAGGTACACGTTGGTAGTAATACCTTTACTTTGTGCCAGTTCAATGCAACTTTTTATTTCTGCAAAATGCTGTTCCGGTGTTTTTTTAAGCTGATGGGTGAGATGATTTAATGAGCCCTTAGTCAGCAGGTTTTGCACCTTAACTCCCGAACTCACCATCCAGTCGATAGAAACCCCGCCGTCAACAAACGACAGCACTTCGATCCGGTCGGCATAGTTATTTTCTTCCGCCCAGGCCAAAATACTTTTCACTGCCTGAAATTCACCTTCAGATACGCGGGCAGAGGCTATTTCAACCCTGTCAACGTTCAGTTCTTCCAGCAGCAGCTGTGTTATTGTCAGTTTTTCGGACATGGAAAACGACACCCCCGACGTTTGCTCGCCGTCGCGCAGTGTAGTATCCATAATCTCTATCTTTTTTCGTTCCATTGATGGACTTTATCGTTTTGGACAGTTAAGCAGCGCTCCCTTAGGAGGCACCTACGGAGCCCAAACCCCTTTTATCTCTTATCTATAAACACATGGCTCCAGCGGAGCCGATGCAATTTTTGCAGGGCGATTATTAATTGACGTTTTCCATTATCACACATTCTAAACTCCGTAGGAGTACCGTGTTTATAGCACAATCAACCCGACCGTTAGGCTCCATAGGAGCCCCGTTAACCCGCTTGTTTTCGATTATTTTTACAGCGGGAGTTCTTCAGCAAACTCTTTGATCTCGCCTTTCATGTTCAGCAGGTAATCGATGTCGTCAAAACCGTTCATCAGGTTATCTTTTTTATAATGACTGATGTCGAACGATTCCTTTTCGCCTGTTGATACAAGGGTTACGGTTTGCTCCGGCAGGTTCACTTCAACCTCCGTTTTCGGATCGGCATGGATAGCCGAGAAGATCTTTTCAGCAAATTCAGCGCTAACCTGCACCGGCAGCACGCCGATGTTCAGACAGTTATTTCTGAAAATGTCGGCAAAGAAACTCGAGATCACGCAGCGGAAGCCGTAGTCGTAAATTGCCCAGGCCGCATGCTCGCGCGATGAGCCTGAACCAAAGTTTTTACCGCCCACCAGGATCTTGCCGCTGTAGGTTGGGTTATTCAACACAAAATCCGCTTTAGGGGTGTTGTCGGCATTGTAGCGCCAGTCGCGGAAAAGGTTATCACCAAAACCAACACGTTCGGTGGCTTTCAGGAAGCGGGCCGGGATGATCTGGTCGGTATCTATATTTTCTATCGGAAGCGGAACCGCGCTGCTTCTCAATACTGTAAATTTATCGTAAGCCATATTTTTAAGTCATTGGTCATTAGTCATTAGCCATTAGTCGATAGTCTTTAAATAAGACTCCGGACTAACGACTCAAGACTATAGACTGATTAAACAAGTTCTTCAATTAACGTCCTCGGATCAGTAACTACACCGGTAACGGCAGCAGCGGCAGCAACCAGCGGACTGGCCAGCATAGTGCGTGCGCCGGGGCCCTGGCGGCCTTCAAAGTTCCTGTTCGATGTACTTACCGCGTATTTGCCGGCCGGAACTTTATCGTCGTTCATAGCCAGGCATGCAGAGCATCCCGGCTGACGCAGTGAGAAACCCGCTTCGGTGAGGATATCCAGCAATCCTTCTTCCTTGATCTGGTTCTCTACAATGTGCGAGCCAGGTACCAGCCAAACGGTTACATCATCGGCCTTGTGCTTGCCTTTAACAAGTGAGGTAAACGCTCTGAAATCTTCAATACGGCCATTGGTACAGCTACCCACGAACACGAAATCAACCTTTTTACCGATCATCGCTTCGCCTTCGTGGAAGCCCATGTAGCCTAACGATTTTTCATAAGTAGCCACGCCGCCTTCCACATGCGATGCATCCGGAATATCGTGCGAAATACCCATGCCCATACCCGGGTTGGTTCCGTAGGTGATCATCGGCTCAATCTTCGAACCATCAAAGGTCAGTTCCTTGTCGAACACAGCACCTTCGTCGGTCTTTAAAGTTTTGTAGTATTCCAGCGCTTTGTCCCAAGCCTCGCCTTTCGGACTAAACTCACGGCCTTTTACATAGTTGATGGTAGTTTCATCTGGAGCGATCATGCCGCCACGTGCACCCATCTCAATGCTCAGGTTACAAACGGTCATGCGGCCCTCCATCGTCATGTTCTCAAACACTTCGCCTGCGTATTCTACAAAATATCCTGTAGCGCCAGAGGTGGTTAACTGAGAGATAATGAACAGCGCCACATCTTTCGGTGTAACGCCTTTTCCTAATTTACCGGTAACATTGATACGCATTTTCTTAGGCTTCGGCTGCATGATACATTGCGTAGCCAAAACCATTTCCACTTCCGAGGTTCCGATACCAAACGCAATGGCACCAAAAGCGCCATGGGTTGAAGTATGCGAGTCACCGCAAACAATGGTTGCACCCGGCTGGGTAATGCCATACTCCGGGCCAACCACGTGAACGATACCATTTTTCTGATGGCCCAAACCCCAGTAGCTGATGCCGTATTCTTTCGAGTTAGCTTCCAGCGCGTTCAGCTGATTAGCCGACAGTGGATCCTGAACCGGCAGGTGCTGGTTAATGGTTGGCGTATTGTGGTCGGCGGTAGCGAACGTCCGCTCAGGGTATAAAACTTTGATGCCCCTGCTTTTCAGTCCCAAAAAAGCTACCGGGCTTGTTACCTCGTGGATAAGGTGACGGTCGATAAAAAGCACATCCGGTCCGCCATCAATCTTGCGGATCACATGCTTGTCCCATACCTTATCAAACAATGTTTTGCTCATCTTATTTATAGTTTATTAATCTCTCATTCCGTCCCATAAATGGGACGGCAATATTTATTTTTCTTGGTATTCCCCAATATTGCCGTCGGCTTTAGCCGACGGGCTACGATACAAATTTATCACTATTCACCAGCGTTAAAAGGTCTTCGTCGGTGATATTTAACTTGCTGTCGGCCAGGGTTAAAAAGTTCTTGTAAGCCTCGTCCAGTTCAGGCTTATCCAGTTTAACATTTAACCTTTCCAAATGGAATTTTAAAGCATGGCGTCCGCTACGCGCTGTTAATACAATGCTTGCACTCGGGAAACCTACATCTTCCGGTTTAATGATCTCGTAATTCTCGCGATTTTTCAGGAACCCATCCTGGTGAATGCCCGAGCTGTGTGCAAAGGCGTTACCGCCCACAATAGCTTTGTTAGGCTGCACCGGCATGCGCATCTGTGTGCTCACCATGCGGCTTATCTCGTAAATATTTTTGGTGTTGATGTTGGTGTGAAGGCCCAGCTGGTGTGTTTTCAGGATCATCACCACTTCTTCTATCGACGTATTACCGGCACGTTCGCCAATGCCGTTAATGGTGCCTTCTATCTGGCGGGCGCCCGCCTGTAAGCCGGCAATTGAGTTTGCGGTGGCCAATCCCAGATCGTTATGGCAGTGCACCGAAATTATTGCCTTATCTATGTTTTGAACGTTCTCTTTCAGAAACCTTATTTTATCCCCGTACTGATTGGGCAGGCAATACCCATTCGTATCGGGTATGTTGACGACTGTTGCACCGGCAGCAATTACCGCTTCCACCATCTGTGCCAGGAAATGAATATCGGCCCTGCCGGCATCTTCAGCATAAAACTCAATGTCTTCAACCGACTTCTTCGCATATTTAACCGCCTCAACAGCACGGGCCAGGATCTCTTCGCGGGTGCTGTTAAATTTATGTTTGATGTGCATATCCGATGAGCCGATACCGGTGTGAATGCGCGGATGTTTGGCGTATTTTAACGATTCAACGGCCGAATCGATATCTCCTTTGTTGGCACGGGTAAGCGCGCAAACCGTAGGGTTACGAACGGCTTTCGAGATCTCCACCACGCTTTGAAAATCGCCTGGACTCGATATCGGGAAACCGGCCTCGATAATGTCAACACCCAGCGCTTCCAGTTCCCTGGCAATCTCTATCTTCTCGGGTGTGGTAAGCTGGCAGCCCGGCACCTGCTCGCCATCGCGCAGCGTGGTGTCAAAAACATAAACGCGGTTCGGATCGTGTATCATATCTTTTATAGATTTGAGATGAGAGATATGAGATTTGAGACTCATATCCTTCATCGGTTAATGTTATTCTTTTTTCTTTAGATATGAGACGTAAGATTTGAGACAGGAAAAAAAGTCTCGCGTCTCAAATCTCACGTCTCATATCTATTCTTTTACAGCCACAAATCGCAGCCTTTTATAATCAGCATACCATTCGCCGTTCTTGTTGCAAACGGGTTCAAGTGCGTCGGTAATTTCTTCTAATATCTGCTTCAGCACAGTTGCCGGGATGCCCTCAAAAAAGGCGGAACCGAACATCATGAGCCATTTGCCTATGCCTTCCCGGCCATCCTGAAGCAGGGTAGGCCTGTCGAAATGTACGGCATAGGTCACCCTGAATCCCCGGGCTTCCAGTTTGGTGGTATATTCACTTAACGAAGGGAAATACCAGGGCATCGCAGTGCTGAGGTTTTTGTAACCGTGTTTTTCCAGCACTTGTTGTGTAGCGGCCAGTATCAATTGGTTATTGCCTTTACCGCCCATCTCCGCAACAAACCGGCCGCCATGTTTCAGGCTGTCGTAAACGCATTTAATGGCATCATCTGCCTGTTTAATCCAATGCAGCACGGCATTCGAGAACACCGCATCAAATGCCTTGTTGAAATGGAAATTGGCAGCATTCGCTACCCTGAAATCTACATCCGGGAAAAGTTTTTGCGCTTTCTCCACCATTTCGGCAGATGCGTCTATGCCCGTCACATCTGCCCCAAGTTTACTGATCTCATTGGTGAGGTGGCCGGTGCCGCAGCCCAGATCCAATATGGTTTCGCCTGCCTTTACATCCAGCAGCTCCAGCACGCTTTCCCCGTATTGAAATACGAAGGCGTGTTTATCGTCGTACAGTTCAGCGTTCCATTTCATTTTTTTATAATTTACTCCGCTACGTCGTTGCGAGGAATGAAGCAATCTCTGAACTTGCATTGGCGCTAATGTCCTATGTAGAGATTGCTTCGTACCTCGCAATGACCCGCGGATAGTACTACAAATATTCCAGCACCTTTTGGCCCATGGCCGTGGTGCCTAATATCTTGGCTTTGTCGGTATTGGCGTCGGCAATGTCGCCGGTGCGGTAACCTGCTTTCAGTGTTTTGTCGATGGCCTGCGTGATCTTTTTTGCTTCGTCCGGCAAGCCGAAACCTACCTCAAACATCAGCGCAACAGATAAGATCGACGCCAGCGGGTTGGCTTTGTCCTGTCCGGCAATATCATGCGCCGAACCGTGGATCGGCTCAAAAAAGCCGGTGCCATCACCAATTGATGCGGATGCCAGCATCCCCATCGAACCTGCAATCTGCGAAGCCTCGTCGGTCAGAATATCACCGAACAGGTTAGCGGTAACTACCACGTCGAACTTCTTCGGGTTTTTAACCAGCTGCATAGCAGCGTTATCGATGAACATGTGCTCAGTTTCAACATCAGGATATTCTTTGGCAATTTCCTGAACAACCTCGCGCCATAAGCGTGAAGTTTCCAGCACGTTAGCTTTGTCTACCGAACAAACTTTTTTACTGCGTAAACGGGCTGCATCATAAGCCTTGCGGGCAATGCGCTCTACTTCGTATCGGTTGTAATTCATCAGGTCGGAAGCAAAATCAGCCGTGCGGTTTTTCTCGCCGAAATAAACGTCGCCGGTCAGCTCGCGGAAAAACAGGATATCGGTGCCTTTCAGCACTTCCGGTTTTAAGCTCGATGCATCCAGCAACTCATCAAAAAGCATGATTGGGCGCAGGTTGGCATACAGGCCTAATCCTTTACGGATACCCAGCAACCCCTGCTCCGGACGAACCTTTGCCGACGGATCATTATCATATTTGATGTGACCAATCGCGCCGAACAAGATCGCATCGCTGGCCTTAGCCTTTTCCAAAGTCTCATCCGGCAGCGGACTACCAGTCGCCTCGATAGCCGCGTGGCCCATCAGCGCCTCGTCAAACGTAAACTCATGGCCAAACTGCTGACCAATCTTCTCCAAAACGGCTTTGCCCCAGGTGGTAACCTCAGGGCCAATTCCGTCGCCGGGTATTACTAATATTTTCTTATTCATTGAGCTTTTTTTAAGTAGCAGTGGCAGTGTTGAGTAGCAGTCGTTTATTTTGTTTTTTACTGCTACTTGTCACTACTACTATATATACTTTCTCTTTGAGTAGCAGTGGCAGTGGTGAGTAGCAGTTAAAAAATACTACTACTTACCACTGCTACTGCCACTTATTCATTTACGCTTCTACCACCTGGTTCTCTGGTCTTAAACTTCTAACTGTTTTACCGGCTTGCCACATTTCGCTTTCGCGGAGTTCTTTCAGTTCGGCATCCAGTTTTTCACGGTAGTCAGGTTTGCTGTTGCTGTCGATTGATTTTTGCGACTCAACGCCTGTTGCCACGCTTTTGTACAGTTCTTCAAATACCGGCTGGGTAGCGTCGCGGAATTTCTTCCACCAGTCTAACGCGCCGCGCTGTGCGGTGGTTGAACAGTTGGCGTACATCCAGTCCATACCGTTTTCAGCAACCAGCGGCATTAATGATTGGGTCAGCTCCTCAACAGTTTCGTTGAACGCTTCAGATGGCGAGTGGCCGTTTTTACGCAAGACTTCATATTGTGCTGCGAAAATACCCTGCACGCAGCCCATCAGGGTACCGCGCTCGCCGGTTAAGTCGCTATATACTTCTTTTTTGAAATCGGTTTCAAACAGGTAACCGCTGCCTACAGCTATACCTAAGGCAATTACACGGTCGCGTGCCTTGCCGGTAGCATCCTGGAAAATAGCGAAGCTTGAGTTCAAGCCACGGCCTTGCAAAAACATACGACGCAGCGAAGTACCCGAACCTTTAGGCGCAACCAGGAACACGTCAACATCAGCAGGAGGAACAATGCCGGTCTGCTCTTTAAACGTGATACCGAAGCCGTGAGAGAAATACAGCGCTTTGCCCGGAGTTAAGTGTTTTTTAACGGTTGGCCAAACTGCAATCTGCGCAGCGTCGCTCAGCAGGTAGCAAATAACGGTACCTCTTTCAAGGGCTTCTTCAATTTCAAAAAGTGTTTCGCCGGGTACAAAGCCATCGCTTACAGCTTTATCCCATGTTTTGGTGCCTTTACGCTGACCAACAATCACATTAATGCCATTGTCTTTCTGGTTCAACGCCTGACCAGGACCCTGAACGCCGTAGCCAATTACCGCTACAACTTCGTCTTTTAGTACTTCCTGAGCCTTTGATAAAGGGAACTCTTCGCGGGTAACTACGTTTTCTTCAGTACCGCCGAAATTTAATTTTGCCATTGTTATTTTTCTTTTTTGATTGCACCGATTTCTTTTGATCACACCGATGCCTGGTTAGTTTACTATTTGTTATTTGATGATTTCACCGATGGGTTCTGATTACACCGATTTTTGTTTCTTCTTTTAATTTCTTCTCCACCTTTTAGCTTTCGCCTTTCAGCTTTAACCTTTCTTAGTTATAATTACAATGCCCGTTGCCCAGCCCATCTTCGTTAAAATAAGATCTTCCCGGCTGTCGAGATAGCTGATCAGATCAGTGGCCTTTTCGGCGTGACCTGTGGGCCAATTCTCCTGTGGCAGCATGTCGTCTATAATATAGATGCCGCCTTTGCCAATCATATCCAGCACTTCATCCAGCAGCAGGTATTTTCCCGGCCAGGTGTCGGCGAAGATAAAGTCATACTTCTGGCTGGCATTCTGTTTTATCCAGTCGCCGCCATCGGCGCAGATCAATTTCAACCTTTTATCAACGCCGAGGTTCTCTTTGGCTATATTTAATAACGTTTCATCATTATCAATTGATATTAATGTTGATGATTCGTCCATGCCGTCCAGTATCCACGTGGTTGATAAGCCGGTACCTGTACCCAGTTCCAGAAACTTGCCACCCGGTTTAGTTGCTGCCAGCGTTTTTAACAACGAGCAAGTCAGCACTTCCGAAGGCATGGTAAAACCGCTCGCCTCGGTAGCAACCTTGATGGCATTGTAAGCCGATGGATATTTTTGTCTTATTTCTTCCATTTCAGAGGTGAAAGCTAAAAGCACAAAGCTTAAAGCTGTTTGTTATTCGGCTTTGAGCTTTCTGCTTTCTCCTTTCAGCTTTACATAGTGAACACTTTATCCCCTTTATTCAAATATTCGTTTTCTACCACGTCCTCACCTGGCTCCAATCTTTCAAACTCGCGAATTTTGCTGTTGAAGCCTTCGCTGTCTTTGATGATGGCTACGCGGGCGCTGCGCACAAACTCGATCAGGCCGTAAGGCTGCAAAATGCTGATCAGATTGTCAGTTTCCTCGCGGTGACCGGTGGTTTCAAATATGGTGTAGTCCTTGCGCAAGGTTACTACGCGGGCGCCGTTCTCGCGCAGCAAACGTTCAACGCTCACCTTTTCGGCAATTACGTCGGTCGATACTTTGTAGAGCGCCAGTTCCTGCCAGATCACGTCTTCATTGGTATGGTAGTACACTTTCAGTACTTCAACTTGTTTCTCAATCTGGCGGCAAAGCTTGCGCACCACATCTTCCGATTCCGTGATCACAATGTTGAAGCGGTGAATACTCTCAATCTCCGACGGAGAAGTATTCAGGCTATCGATATTGATCTTCCGGCGTGTAAATATAATAGCTATCCGGTTCAGTAAACCAATTTGGTTTTCGGTATAAACCGTGATGTTGTATTCCTGTTTGGTTATTTCGGTTTCCATTTTAATGTCTCTTTTTGTAATGAGACGCAATGTATTGCGTCTCTACAGTAAGCCCCTTCAGGGTTTGGGGTTTTCTATTTCAGCCTGATCTCCGCAACGCTGCAGCCCTGCGGCACCATTGGGAATACGTTATTTTCTTTGGTTACTTTTACTTCCAGCAGGAAGGAGCCTTTGTTCTCCATCATTTGTTTTAATGATGATTGCAGATCCTTGCGCTCATCCACCTTTTTACCGGCAATGCCATAAGCTGCAGCCAGCGCCACAAAATCAGGGCTTTGAATATCAACGAACGAATACCTGCGCTCGTTAAACAGTTCCTGCCACTGGCGCACCATGCCAAGAAAGCTATTGTTGAGGATGATGATCTTTACATCGATGCCGGTTTGCATAATGGTGCCCATTTCCTGTAAGGTCATCTGGAAACCGCCATCGCCGATGATAGCTACCACGTCGCGATCCTGTGCGCCGAACTTAGCGCCGATAGCTGCGGGGAGGGCAAAGCCCATAGTTCCCAAGCCGCCGCTGGTTACGTTACTGCGGGTTTTATTCAGCGTTGCATAACGGCAGGCCACCATCTGGTGTTGACCAACGTCGGTTACAATAACGGCATCGCCTTTGGTCAGCTCGTTCAATTCTTTTATCACTTCGCCCATCGTCATTTCGTCGGTAGTTGGGTTCAGTTCTTTTTCTATAACAGCTTCAACTTCCTGGCGGGTATGCTCTTTAAAGCGTTCCATCCATTCGGGGAACGTCCTTTGCTCAACCAGTTCGGTCAGCAATGGCAGGGTTTCCTTGCAATCGCCCCAAACAGGTACGGTCGATTTTACGTTTTTGTCTATCTCCGCTGGGTCAATATCCAAATGCACAACCTTTGCTTGTTTGGCATATTTGTCTAAACGACCGGTTACACGATCATCGAAACGCATGCCGATGGCAATCAATACGTCGCACTCATTGGTCAGCACATTCGGGCCATAGTTACCGTGCATGCCCAGCATCCCCACATTTAATGGGTGGTTGGTAGGAATAGCGCCGGCACCCAAAACAGTCCATGCCGAAGGGATACCGCTCTTTTCAACAAAAGCCTTAAACTCCTGTTCCGCGCTACCTAAGATCACACCCTGTCCCCAGATCACAAACGGTTTTTTAGCCTGGTTGATCAGTTCGGCAGCCTGTTGAATATATTGCGGACGAACAATTGGTTTCGGCCTGTAGCTGCGGATATGGCTGCAAGGCGTATAACCTTTATAATCGAATTTCTGGATCTGCGCGTTTTTGGTAATGTCGATCAAAACCGGACCAGGCCTGCCGCTTTTAGCAATGTAGAATGCCTTGGCAATAACTTCAGGAATTTCATTGGCATCAGTTACCTGGTAATTCCATTTGGTGATGGGGGTGGTAATGTTGATCACATCGGTCTCCTGAAATGCATCGGTGCCTAACAGATGGGCGAATACCTGTCCGGTGATACAAACAACGGGAGTACTGTCTATCTGTGCGTCAGCCAAACCGGTAACCAGGTTGGTAGCACCCGGGCCGCTGGTGGCAAATACCACGCCCACTTTGCCGGAGGTACGGGCATAACCCTGACCTGCATGGATTCCACCTTGCTCGTGGCGAACAAGGATGTGGTTTAATTTATCGCTATAATCATAAAGCGCATCGTAGATGGGCATAATTGCGCCACCCGGATAGCCAAATATTGTATCTACCCCCTCAATGATCAACGCATCAAGCAAGGCCTGAGAACCTGTTAACTCAACCGATTTTGTTTCGGCCGGTGCGGTTAATGTTTCCTGTGCAACTTCCATATTCTTTATTTTTAAAGTGATCTCACCAATTTGCGGCAATTTCACTGATTGCGTTCTGTTAATTCCGAAAACCTTTCAGCTTTCGCCTTTTTAAAACTCATCCGTAACACAACCTTCTGCGGCGGTGCTCACGGTTTTTGCGTAACGGTACAGCAGGCCTTTGCTTACTTTCAGCTCCGGTTTTTTCCATGCTGCTTTACGGGCCGCAAATTCCTCGTCGCTTACTTTAAGGTTGATGGTACGGTTTATCGCGTCGATAAATATCGTGTCGTCATCCTTAACAAAGGCAATACCCCCGCCGTCATAAGCCTCCGGCGTGATGTGACCGACGACGAAGCCGTGCGTTCCACCCGAGAACCTGCCGTCAGTAATTAACGCTACCGAACTACCTAATCCCGCGCCAAATATGGCCGAAGTTGGTTTCAGCATTTCCGGCATACCGGGTGCCCCTTTAGGCCCCACATTGCGGATCACAACCACATCACCCTTTTTGACACGGCCGGTCTGGATGCCGTGGATCAGCTCAAACTCCCCGTCAAATACACGGGCAGGTCCTTCAAAGCTGGTGCCCTCTTTTCCGGTGATCTTAGCTACGCTACCGCCTTCGGCAATATTTCCGTAAAGGATCTGCAGGTGACCGGTAGCTTTGATCGGATTCTCAACCGGGAAGATGATCTTTTGATTCTCGAATTCCAATGGCTCGATATTGGCCAGGTTTTCGGCAATTGTTTTACCCGTAACCGTGAGGCAATGGCCGTGCAGCCAGCCCTGCTCCAAACAATATTTCATTACTGCCGGAACGCCGCCAATGTTGTGCAGGTCTTCCATCATGTACTTGCCGCTTGGCTTCATATCGGCCAGTACCGGGATGCGGTTGCTGATCGCCTGGAAATCGTCCTGCGTAAGTTTCAGGTTAACGCTCTTGGCCATCGCTATCATGTGCAGCACGGCGTTGGTGCTTCCGCCCAATACCATAATCACCACCATTGCATTCTCAAATGCTTCGCGGGTCATGATATCACTTGGCTTGATGTCTTTCTCTAATAATATTTTGATCGCTTTACCGGCGGCTAAACATTCGGCTTTTTTATCCTCGCTCAATGCCGGGTTCGACGATGAATACGGCAGGCTCATCCCCAGCGCCTCAATTGCTGCCGCCATAGTGTTAGCAGTATAAATACCGCCGCAGGCACCCGCACTCGGGCAGGCATTTTTGATGACGCCGATGAAATCTTCGTCGGCTATCTGTCCGGCCAGTTTTTTGCCCAGCGCCTCGAAAGCCGATACGATATTCAGATCCTCACCTTTCCAGTGACCGGGCTTAATGGTACCGCCATAAACCATGATCGACGGGCGATTTAAACGGCCCATAGCAATCACCGAACCAGGCATGTTCTTATCGCAGCCGGGCAACGTTATCAAACCATCATAATATTGTGCACCGGTAACCGCCTCGATCGAATCGGCAATAATATCGCGGCTTACCAAAGAATAACGCATACCCTCGGTGCCGTTGCTCATACCGTCGCTCACGCCAATGGTGTGGAATATCAGGCCTACCAGATCCTCGTCCCAAATACCTTTTTTAACAATCTGCGCCAGGTCGTTCAGGTGCATGTTGCAGGTGTTGCCGTCGTAACCCATACTGGCCACGCCCACCTGTGCCTTTTTCATATCCTCGTCTGTCAAGCCGATGCCGTAAAGCATGGCCTGGGCCGCCGGTTGGGTAGGGTCCTGGGTGAAGGTTTTGCTGTATTTGTTCAATTCGTTCTGTTCAGTAGGTGCGCTCATATTCTGATGCCGTTGCCGGCTTTTATATTCTAAAATTCAATTATTGCCGGAGGTTTGCCCGGCGTTGTAAATTGATATTTGTAAGTTAGAGATAGGCTTTTTTAATACCAAGTGATATTCGGAAAAAGTTCAATTAGTATATTATTTTGATTTTAATGGATTTAACCGATTATTTGAAGCGATTTAACCGATTATTTGAAATAAAATATTTTGTAAAATATACCAAAGTTCAAAACGGTATACGGTATGTTTTTTATGCATGCATAGCATGGGGGTGATTTTTCGGCGTAAAACGGGAATTCGATGTGCGGATGTGCGGATTTTTGATGTGCAGATGGGGAGGAGAATTTGCCTGAATTCAGGTCAAGGACCTATTCTAATAAAGAAGAGGAGTGACACCTCTAAATAAAAGCGAACAGGTCACTTTTTAAACTTTTTCTTTGGGTCTCGGCTGGTGTGAAATACCGCGTAAACGATAACGTCATTTCCAAATATTTCAAAAACAACTACATAAGGAATTTTCCTTAAAACAACCTGTCTGAAATTTCTTTTGATTTTGGCGTAGATGAGTGGATATTCTTCTAAACGATTATAGCATCGCTCCAATTCATCGAGAAATAATTCGCCTAAACCCAGTTGCTCGCCTTCATACCATAAATAGGCACCTTGAGCCATGCGGGTAGCATTTTCCTTGACTATCAGCCGATACATTAAAAATCCCGTTGTCCTTTTATAATTTGACGAGATTCGTCGCGGGTGTACGATCTTGATTGGCCGCTTAAATGCATTTCGCGCTCTTTATCTAATATCTGCCATTGTTCATCAGTCAGCCTAACCGATGTTTCTTCACTGATATCGCTTTCTAAGAGCGTGTAAATTGCTCTGATCTTACTGTCCTCTGCGTCTGCCAGATAGGTCATTAATTTCTTGCGGATAGTTGATGTCGTCATGATTATTCGCCTCTATTACAAATTTAATGTTTTAACTACCACATTTAAAACATTCAAAAAACATCTTTCCAACAAAAAACTCCCCAACCTTTCGGCCGGGGAGTTCCTATTTCTAAACAGTATAAAGAATTACTTATGCTGAATACCTTCGGCTAAAATAACAACCTTGTTGTCTGATGCTTCAACAACACCGCCTTTGATGAACAGGGTTTCTTCTTTACCTGCGTTGCCGCCACGGATGGTTACCTTACCATCTTCCAAAGTAGAGATGATCGGCGCGTGGTGGTTTAATATCTCAAAAAATCCCAAAGTTCCGGGAAGGGTTACCGAGGTGGCTTCGCCTTCGTAAACTGTTTTATCGGGTGTAAGGATTTCTAATGTCATATTTTTGATGTGCGAATTTGCGGATGTGCAAATGTGCGGATTTATAAATGTTTGAATTTATGAATATGCAGATGGCTTTTTATTCGCACATCCGCATATCCTCGCATCCGCACATTAATTATTCGCTTCTGCTAATAATTTCTTGCCTTTTTCAATGGCTTCTTCAATGCTGCCTACCAGGTTGAACGCTGCTTCCGGGTATTCGTCTACTTCACCGTCCATGATCATGTTGAAGCCTTTGATGGTTTCCTTAATGTCAACCAGTACGCCTTTTAAGCCGGTGAACTGCTCGGCAACGTGGAACGGCTGCGATAAGAAACGCTGAACACGGCGTGCGCGCGATACAACCAGTTTATCTTCTTCACTCAACTCGTCCATACCTAAGATGGCGATGATATCCTGAAGTTCTTTGTAGCGCTGCAGGGTTTCTTTTACGCGCTGAGCAGTGTTGTAGTGCTCGTCGCCTAAGATAGCAGGGCTTAAGATGCGTGAAGTTGAATCCAGTGGATCCACCGCAGGGTAGATACCCAACTCGGCAATTTTACGTGAAAGTACGGTTGTAGCATCCAGGTGGGCGAAGGTTGTAGCCGGCGCCGGGTCGGTCAAGTCATCCGCAGGTACATATACCGCCTGTACAGACGTAATTGAACCACGTTTGGTTGAAGTAATACGCTCCTGCATGCCACCCATTTCTGTTGCCAGTGTTGGCTGGTAACCTACCGCCGAAGGCATACGGCCTAACAACGCCGATACTTCAGAACCTGCTTGTGTAAAGCGGAAAATGTTATCGATAAAGAACAGGATATCGCGGCCTTTACCTTCTGAATCACCATCACGGAAGTACTCAGCGATAGTCAGACCTGAAAGGGCCACACGTGCACGTGCACCAGGAGGCTCGTTCATCTGTCCGAATACGAAGGTCGCTTTCGAGTCTTTCAAAGCTTCGTTATCCACTTTGGTTAAGTCCCAGCCGCCTTCTTCCATCGAGTGCATAAATGCATCGCCATATTTTATAATGCCTGATTCCAGCATCTCGCGCAGTAAGTCGTTACCTTCACGGGTACGCTCACCTACACCGGCAAATACTGATAAACCAGAGTATGCTTTCGCAATGTTGTTGATCAATTCCTGGATCAATACGGTTTTACCTACACCGGCACCACCGAACAGACCGATCTTACCACCTTTTGCATAAGGCTCTAATAAGTCAATTACCTTAATACCGGTAAATAATACTTCGGTTTCTGTTGAAAGGTCTTCGAATTTTGGAGGAGCAGCGTGAATCGGGCGACCGGCGCTGTTATCCAGCTCGGTAATACCGTCAATAGCGCTGCCAACCACGTTAAATACACGGCCTTTAATTTCCTCGCCAACAGGCATCCTGATGGCCGATTCCATATCCAACACCTTCATACCGCGCAATAAGCCGTCGGTCGAGTCCATCGCGATAGCGCGAACACGGTCTTCACCTAAATGCTGTTGAACTTCTAAAATAACTTTTTGACCATTTTCCTTGGTGATTTCTAATGCATCATAAATTTTAGGAAGATGAGCGTCGTCTGCGAAGCTTACGTCAACTACCGGACCGATGATCCGTGATATTTTTCCAATGTTTGGCATATATTACCTGGTAATTTAAAGTATTTATTACGAAACAAACCGGCTGAAAAAAATACCACCTGTTTCGGAGCGCAAAGTTATGATTTATAAACAAATATTAAAATAGGAGTTGTAAGAATTTTTGGCGAAGAAATTTTAGCCGAATGGAGACCGAAAGCATACACTTACAAGATGTTAAATAAACCTTAAGAATATGTTTATCCATGCTTCAAAATACGGATATTCACGGGGAGATTTATTTTCGGATTTAAAAAGATCAGACCTTTATTCTATTTTTCACGAACTGATATATCTTTTCATAAAGTTCTTTGGTATCAAACGGTTTTGATATAAAATCACTCATGCCGGTTTCCATACAGCGCTCATATTCGCCTTTGATGGTATGTGCCGACATGGCTATTATCGGCACATCTCTTTTAGGCCCGTTCAGTTTCCTTATTTTACGGGTAGCCTCGTAGCCGTCCATTTCGGGCATTTGCAAATCCATCAGAATAACGTCGAAATCATTGTTCTGGTGTTTATCAATTGCAACAAAGCCGTTCTCGGCAACATCGGTCACAAATCCCTGTTTTTTCAGCACCTTTATGGCCAGCATCTGGTTCAGCATATTGTCTTCAACCACCAAAATATTAATGCCTTCGCCATTCTGTAATGTGCCGTTTGTTTGCTTATGAATGGCAACGTTTGTTTTATCTTCTGATTTTGAAAATGCAAGCTTGAAGTGGAAGTCGGATCCGAAGCCGGGTTTGCTCTCCACAAATATTTCCCCGTTCTGTAGCTTTACCAGTTGTTTAACGATGCTTAAGCCCAGTCCCGAGCCGCCGAACTTGCGCGCTGTATCATTAGTAGCCTGTTCAAAGCTCTCGAATATTTTCTCCTGTTTTTCAAGCGGGATGCCTATTCCGGTGTCCTTCACCCCAAAATCAAGCACGATGTTATCGTCATTACGGTCAACACAGGTTATGGAAATATTTATGCCGCCCTTTTCGGTAAACTTTATAGCGTTCGAAACCAGGTTCAACAGGATCTGGTTCAATCTTACAGAATCACCAATGAGCATTTCGGGAATGTTTTCGTCGATGGAGTATTTCAGGTCGATACCTTTCTGGTTCGATTTCAGTTCCATCATCAGCATGGTTGTCTGAACAATGTCCCTTAAATTGAATGGCGTATTTTCAAATACGATCTTGCCGGCCTCCATTCTCGAAAAATCAAGAATGTCATTTAGAATAACCAGCAGGTCATCGCCCGATTTAATGATGATATGAATAAATTCCTGCTGCTCTTTGGTTTCAAGCGTTTCTTCCAACAGTTTGGCAAAGCCGAGGATGGCATTCATCGGCGTCCGGATCTCGTGGCTCATTTTAGCCAGGAAAAGCTGTTTCGTTTTCTCGGAGGCTTCGGCCCTGTCTTTTTCCTTTTTGAGCTTTTCTTCCGCTTCCTTCAATTCGCGGATATCGCGCATGTTATGCTCAAGGGTCTCGATCATGTGATTGAACGATATAGCCAATACGCCGATCTCATCTCGCGAGTAAACTTTAACCCTGGTATGCAACGATCCTTTAGTGATAAGCGATGCGCCATCAATTATCGCTTTTATCCCCTTTTCAATGGTGCGGCTAACCGAAATAGTGATCATTATGCTGGTGGTACCAATGGTTAGCGATAAGGTAAGCAACAACCGTAATACAATGGTTTCCAGCCAGCGGGAACCTTCGCCAAGGGTAAATGAAAAATCATCCTCCAGTTTGGTAAGCTTCATGTTGATCAGCTCGGCCCGGTCCAGTTGGTTATCTATTTCGTCCTGCGTGGCAGTTTTGGAAAGGATCATAGTGTGCAGCTTTTCGCTGATGGCTATTAATTCCTCCAGCCGTTGCTCGGCTTCGCCCCAAATAATTATCGCTTTGTTTAAATAAGAAACACTATGAAAGCGTCGCAGCAAGGTGATCATTCCATCTACATCCACACGTTCGTTCCGCCCGTCAAGAAATCCCTGCCGGGCAACCTGCAGATCGGGAATGGGTTTCAGAAGTTCAAGGCGGGTATTGTTATCCCCGTAGGGTACTTTTAAAAAATCACGAAAATCCCGGTAATCTTTTTCATCGTGCGAACGGGCATAAATCAGCAGACTATAAATAGCGTCCTTTTGCGCCTTCGACCATAATCCCTCACCGTTAACAAAAGCTCTGACCGAACTTAAGGTGCCAACAGAAAACCATAAGGTGCACAGTTCAATGGTTATCAGCAAGGCCATTATACCAATGGTGAAATATAATTTCCTTGCAATGGATATGTCCCTTATCTTTTTCTGTAAAAAGGAAATTAGCATTTTGTGACGTTTAGGCGTGTCGGCAGTGTATATGCCTTTATACGAAAACTGCCGGCTAATGGTTCAAAAAAAGTTAATTTATCTGATAGATTTTTAATAAAGCACTAAACGGTGAGGCGCCCGAGTGCGGGGCTGCTGATGATAGCGATAGTCGAAAGAAAGAGGCAAGGGATGCCTGCCCCTAAATAGGAAGCAGCATAATGCCTTATAAAAGAACCGATCTAATTAAAAGTTCAGAATAATTTTTCCTTTATGTTCGCTGCTTTCCATCAACCGGTGGGCTTCGGCGGCCTGATCTGCCGGAAAGGTTTTATAGATAATTGGTTTTATTTTGCCTGAGGCGAGTAAGGGCCAGATGTGTTTTTCTAAGTTTTTGGCGATAGCCATCTTAAACGATATTTCTCTCGGCCTTAGCATAGAGCCGGTAATGTTAAGTCTTTTCCGCATAATGATGGATAGATCGACATTTGCCATTTTGCCCTGCATGGTATTGATAAAAACCAGCCGGCCTTCGTTGGCTAAAGATTCCAGGTTGCCGGCCATATAATCGCCGCCTATCATATCCAAAATAACGTCGACGCCTTTGCCGCCGGTAGTTTGTTTGATTACATCGGCAAATTGTTCCGTTTTATAATTGATGCCACGCACAGCGCCAAGTTGTTCGCAAAACCTGCATTTTTCATTGCTCCCTGCGGTGGCATAAACCGTGTGACCCAAAGCCGACGCCATCTGTATAGCCGTAACGCCTATACCACCTGATCCGCCATGAACAAGCAGGCTTTCGCCCTCACTCAGTTGCCCGCGGTCGAAAACGTTGCTCCACACGGTGAAGAACGTTTCGGGTAGCGACGCCGCTTCTTCAAAAGAAAACCCGGCCGGAATAGGCAGACATTGCCCTTCCGCAGCGGCGCAATATTCAGCGTAACCGCCGCCGATAACCAGCGCGCAAACATTGTCGCCAATCTTCCAGCGGGAAACGTCCTCACCAACTTCAGTAATGATGCCTGCAATTTCAAGCCCCGGAATATCAGCCGGTGCCCCTGCAGGTGGCGGATAATTGCCCTTGCGCTGGTAAACATCGGGCCGGTTAATCCCTGCAGAACGCACCTTTATCAACACCTCGCCGGGTCCGCATGATGGCTTTGGCCGCTCTGCAGGCTGGAGAACTTCAGGGCCGCCGGGCTGGGTTGTTATTATTGCTTTCATAGGGTGGATTTGTGATTACTTTTACTGCCTGCTGCCGCAATACGGACAAAAAACAAATAGTTTTTCCAATTCGCTATGACAAATTGGGCATGTGAGGTTTTCGGGATTGTCTGACTGATCATAAGCAAAGGTTCTAACTGTAAAGTTTTCCGGTATTTCCTTTAGAAAGCTTGATTCGCTGCCTTTTTCAGTTATTAAGAACAATTTATCTTTGGCCCTGGTTATCGCGACGTAAAACAGTCTTCGTTCTTCTTCCATCAGCAAATCGATATTGGCTTTTTTGACGGTCTGAAATATCCGGTCTTCAAGCCAAATGTCCGGAAACCCGCCGTTGCCATCTTTCAAACCAATTACAAACACTATGCTTGCCTCCAATCCTTTAGAGGCATGAATAGTTTTTGCCTGAACTTTTATTTCTTCGTCTTTGAAACGCTGTGAATAAGAGAAGAACACTTTATTTCTTCGATATAAAAATAAAATATCATCGTTATTTATTCCCTGCGCTAAGAGCTTTTTTACTTTCTGGGCGCAAAAAGCCACGTTCTCGTCTTCATTGACGCCGGCGAAAACAACTATCTTATTCTCGGATTGCCGAAAAGCCGAGATGTCCTTATCTATTTTAAACTTATTATGTTTAATAACTTCATTGCTCGCACCTACTATGTGGTCTGTACTGCGGTAATTTAAATTCAGTTTGATAACTTCAGCGTTTGGAAAATGCCTTTCAAATTCTACAATATAACCAACGTTTGAGCCTCTGAAGCCATAAATACTTTGCCAGTCGTCGCCTACGTAAAATAACTGTGTTTCGGGTGTTATCAAAAGCTTAATCAGTTCAACCTGCAAATTGTTTACATCCTGAAATTCGTCCACTAAAACATACTTGTATTTTTCCTGTAGCTTACGCCGCACATCGGGCTGATTTTTAAATAAATCAATAGTTTTGGATATGAGGTCGTTAAAATCGAGATATGATTTATTTATACAATAATCATTATATCCCTTTATGACAGGAATTGCCAAACTATAAAAAGCTCTTACTCTTTCATGCTGATCAGCCTGCGATCGCTCAAAGACTTCATTGATATCAATATTATCTACCTTTATCATATCGGTAACCCGCATTACCTGAGTTATAAACTCTTTTACATCTTTATGATAAGTGTCAAATTCTTCGTTATAAACAAGTTTATGCGAGCTGCTGTGGTCCGTTGGTAACCTGTTTTTAAATATATTGTCTAAAGCATGATTGAACAAGGCACTGTCTTGAGTCATACTTTCATAGGTCTTCACCAGCAACAAATTGCCCTTTTTAAATTGCTCTTCTTTATCGCGCATGTCATAACTTTTATTGCTGATATGTTCGATATAGATATTAGCTGCAGGAATGTAAAAGTCTGGGTGGAAATTGAAATCGGTCACGTTTAACGATGGCTCATATTCATACCCAATATTATGACGGTAAAGCCAATCGGCAATATGCTGCTCTGATTTAGAGCGGACCCGTTCCCTTTTTAAAGTTGTGTAGAATTTGCCATCCCTTGTATCAGACGTGCGGTCTGTTTTGATATGGATTTTATCGATAATGTAATCGATTACAAATTTTTTGAGTTCGAGCAGGTAATTAGAGTCGTCGCAAAGGCCGATGACAACTTTGTGAAATACTTCGAACATTGCTTCAGGTGCACCATCCTTTGGCAGGCCCTCTTCGTCTCCGCGCCTTTCGTCGCCTATGATCTTGAATTTATTATCAAATTCGTGTACTCCGTAGTTGCGAAGCGCCCAAAAGCAAAAGCTGTGAAAAGTCTTTATTTTTAAACCATTTATCCACTTGTACTTGCTGCAGAACGTGTAACGAGCCTGATCTTTTTCCTGTTTCGAGATACGCTTGTCTGATAATATCGATTCATATTCATCTGTATTGTCGGCCGAGATTATCAGTCGGTCAATCATTTCATTGGCTGCGTTTTTGGTGAAAGTAACGGCTAAAATGTTGGAATAACTTACATCCCGATCTTTCATCAGGTAGATGATTTTCTGAATCAGGGTTTTAGTTTTACCCGAACCGGCCCCAGCCAAAACTAATATCCGTTTATTATCATTAGTAACGGCATTATTTTGTTCTTCGCTTAATAAATCCGTTTGTTTCATGTGATAGCGGTTTAACTACAATATTACACAAGTTAAATAAGAGATAATAAAATGAAGAAAACAATAACAGGATTTGGCAAGCCGCCGATTTCGATTAATAGCTATTAATCCTTTGAAATAGGAAACCCTCTAAAAGTTATTCAGAGGGTTTTAAATATTGTGTGGAGAATATCGGAGTCGAACCGATGACCTCTTGCATGCCATGGGCTAATTTGGCAATTTAAAGTAGTTTAAATTGGTTATTAAAATTCACAATATCAGCTATTTAAGTAGATTTTGGGGCTGTAAAATTTTCTATTTAATGTTAGTTATAACTATCTTTGTTTTATCAGTCGTTTATCTTTAAAGTATAGATTTAAGCGTGAGATTATCATGCAGTTCATGCCGGGAACTTTCTGTAGCACCCGCCAACAGATCTTCAGCGACCTTTTATCAAGTGAAGTCACCTCCCGTTTGCCGGACACCATCGCAATGATTGGCGCTCCTGTTACCAGAGTCAGCAATTCGATCAGCAGCACTTCTGCGTTTTCAGGAGTCGTGAGCTTGTCCAAACAGGATTTACTGTAATAAACTCAGCCCAAATTCACTCTATTTCAACCAGTATCCCATCACGGCGCCAATCATGCCCGAAGCCAACTGAGATTTCGGGTCACCGGTTAGCAAAAATACTGCTATCCCCAGCAATAATACGGTGACAACGAGCCTAAAGGCAGCTTCTGGCTTACTGACGCCTTTACCTGTGCTACTCGTTGCCGATCCAGCGCCAAAAGTCTTGGAATGAGATCTTTCTTGTGTTCCCGCAAGCGCCTTATAAGTTTCTGATATGTTAGTAAAAAATGATGGCATAGGTTATTTATTATGGTGTTCTAAAATTAAAGCGATTAAATTTTTGAAGAAAGCCGCTCACTGAATCCATCAGTAGGGTTTCAAGCACCGACCTAGCGCCCGATTCGGATAACTTTCGTTTTCCATAACGATTAAGCAGTGCGACAAACTTTTCCTGAACATCAGGATAATAGCATAACGAGAATAATAAACTGCTTGTATGACGCAAACCCGTAGCGTCATAGACAAAATGCAAGGTCTTGTAATCATTGATGTACAACGTAGAAACCCAGATATATTTCGGCATAGATACCGCCATGAAATTCAGAAACACATTCTTCTGTCCAACGTCATTCAAATCGAATAAACCCGCTTCCCGGACCTCGTCCTTAAATTCTGCACTAAAATGTAATTGTATGTCCCAAGTCAACTCACCCGTTAGCTCGCCCGCCACAGCATCCATAATGAATTGATTAAGGCAAATCGTATGATCCTCAATATCTTGGTAAGAAATCCTTACCTGCGTAAAAACCGGTATGATTAAGGTAATTGGAACACTTAAATGCGTTTTTGCAGGAAGTTTTGACCAAGATGTTGACATCTTTGTTCGATCAACAAATTCTGCACGTGAGAATGGCCCCCATTGGTCATCGTGCATATACAATTTGTCAATAGAATTACAACGCAACATGGGTTGATATGGTTTTTTCCGGCCAAGTGTGCGCTTAAATCGCGCCCAAACCTGCTGGCGTTTTGTAAGAATCTGAGAATTCGTGTGATGTCCGCAAATAGCGACCGCATGTCGTTCCATTTCACCCTTTACCGGCACTTTGATCCCTAGGATAATCGGTAACTTTAACTTTGAGTAAGCATTTACATACTTTTTTATGTGTGCGATCTTATTTCTGTTCTGACCTTCCAAGTCAATGATCTCTGTTGCCAGATTGGATTTGGTTATTGCATTGGCAATAGAATAAATATCCAGGCCACTATTGGGAAATATACGATTACCATCATGTATTGTTAAACCGGCATCTTGCGTAATTTCATAAGGTGATTTAAGGTTAATATAGTAGTTCTCAACCGCGCGTTGTAGCATACACCATACTGCAATAGTCGCACAGGCAGCCACATTACTATCCTGTGATAAAAATGCCAGTGATTCTAGCCGCACATGCGTTCCGAATACATGGACATCATAGGTTTTAGTTCCCCAGAATTGCCGCCCGGCTTCGAAATTAGGTGCATCCGAGCGGTAATTATAATGCCTCAGAATGGTGTAGCCGATCATAAACTTTGGGATCGGCCGGATAACTATAAAACCTAGGTAATACTTATCCCAGAAGGAGTTGACTTTGCCATTACTATAGTCGTTCCCCTGTAAAATAGCTAGTTCCAGTTCACTGTCGAAAGCTTGTTGGTCTTCATCGCAATAAGTGAAAAAATGTAGCCTTACGCACTTGCGCTTATATTCGTCAAAACTCTCGGCGTAATAATAAGCGTAATCGGTCAGATAGTCAATACTGATGTATTCAGATTCCTGAACGACAAAACGAGCCTTGACGCCAGCGCTGCCAAGATATTCTCTGAAATAGGTTAAATGAAAATTGTCATCGGGAAGCAGTTCCAGTGGTGTTTTTTTATCATTGGCCTCAAACAACAACTGATTTAGCTCCTCCGGTCGATAAGGTTTAGAAGCAAACATGACCGTCAGAAATTATCAAACCCGGAACACCGTGTTTTTTAATTTTGCAAGATCTACCTCCGCTGATTTTCTGACTTCATCACGCAGTTGATTTAGTTCCTTTATTTCTTCCCGTTTTTTTTCGGTACTGTAGTCAGTTTCCTTCAACTGGAAATTTCTTCCGCTTTTGAATAGTTGATTGATATCTGCTTTTATTTCAGGCATATGTTGTTTTAATAATAAGGAATAGTTAATTCCGTAAATGTATCGCTTAATTTGTAAAACTGAAATTTAAGCTTATAAACTTATTAACATTTTACATGCCACTTTAAAAAAAGCGGACTGCAAAGGTAAAACAACTTTCTGATAATTACAAGTGTCTGAAAATTTGTCACTTACTGATTAATTTTAAGTGCATTATCGCAGATCAGGACTTAATCATTTGTCATGTGGAAAATTAATCCCACTAAAACTTCCTAATATTCTTACAAAGGGCCAAGATCCAATGCTATAGTGCTGACTAACTATACGGGATTATAAGAATATAACTCATGCAAATGATTAGTAACATATAACGTTTAACCTTTTTTACAAAGGCTCGGTTTATGACATTCATATAATACTATAAAACCAGACTCTAAGGATAGCTACTTTCAGGATGAAAAATTTTATATTTAATAGTGGTTATGGCTATCTTTGTTTTATCAGGCGTTTATCTCTAAATTAATCGATAAACCTCTTGCAATGCGGTTTGCTTGCCCGACTTTACTATAAATTTTTAATCGCTATGGAAATAGCAATTAAACCTATTCTTTGGACCTACAGAGAAATATTAGAAACTGACAAAAACTACATCATTGGCGAACACGAAGTACGGATACGGTTAACTCAAAATCGAGTACCTAAGTACATTTCAACAGGCTATAGTAGTTCAGTTAAAAATTGGAACGCCAAGACCGGCTACCCCAGATCAAACCACCCAAATTATGTAGAATTGGTATCAAGGATAAAGAAGATCCTTGACGACATTGATTTCGAAATTAAAACGGCCGAGAAAAGTGGCCGGTCGATCACGCATGTAGAAATCAAAGCCCGATTGACCGGCCGAACTGATCAGCCGGTAGTCGCCGTTGGTAAGCCCAATAAGATCTTGGCTTACACCAAACATCTTATCGACTATTATGATTCTGTCGATAATCCTGGTTATGCAAATGTATTTTATAACGGCAGGCTAACTGTTAAGAAACTACTGAAAGGCAAGGATAAAATGTTTGTGGCTTTTACGAAAGCCGATCATGAAGCGTATGAAAAACAGATATCAGGTACTTCTGAATCAACACAAAGTCACTACTTGCGGACTTATTACCGGATATGGAACCTTGCCATAAAGGACGGATTGGCGACGGCTAATCACCATCCTAAAAACTTCATTAATTTTAAAGCTTATAAACGTATCCGGACGAAAAAAAGATCGATCAAATCGGACTATTGGGAACGGATCATGAAACTAAAGCTTGCAAAAGACACCAGGATGTACCGCTCTCATTTGCTTATGCAATTCATGTACTACTCAAGAGGCATGAATTTTAATGACATGCTTAAGCTAAAGAACGAACAATTTGTCAACGATGGAATTCGATATAAGCGTTCGAAAAATAAGCGGCAATATGATTTTGAATTACATCCTAAGGCAGTTGAAGTGATCAAAATATTTGAAACTTATTATGAACAGTCGGACGCCGGCTATATATTCCCTTTTATTATGGCTGAGCATAATACAGCTAGAAAGATCGATACCAGAATTGATTCGGCTTTGAAGGATTTTAACGAAGATTCCCAAGCCATGGCAGAGGCCGTGGGCTGGAAAAAACGATTTACATCAAACGCTTTGAGGCACGGTTTCGCCAGTCACTTAAATGAGAAAAATGTTGATATCAAAATCATTCAGGACGCATTAGGTCATGAAACTCAGTTTCAGACCAGGGTTTATCTGGACGATATTGATGACAGCGTTATTGCGAAGGCGATAAGAGAAGCATTAAAATGATTAAAACAGCTGATAGAGTTGTTGATTGGATAGGAATTAATATTGAGCTAAATGATCTATTCTTGCTTGTAAGTCTATTTATGGGCAAGAATAGATTATAGTTATTTAAATGTTAGTCTCTTGTTGAACATATAAACCGCGGCGTTGAACTTAATAAAGTTTTTCTTCTAATTGGTCTTTCCAAATGATCAAACCTTTTTCGTCTGAATAATCATGGACTATACGGCTAAAGTTTTCCGGGTTGGATTCTAAATAGTCCTGGCGGCCTTTACTTCTGATAACTCCCAGTAGTCTATCTATTTTCTTTAGTTCCTTTTCCAATTCGTTAGCAGATCTTTCAATATGCCACATGTATGTTGCCTCTTCGGTATCCAGTGTCTCCCATACTACATGATATTGTTGTTCTCCTGAAAGCAGGAATATAAACGAAAAGGGCTCTAATACAAATCTTAGTTTGAGTGTACGACGCTCATGTTTTCTGGAAAGATAGCGGAGTTGACGATGATGCTTATATTTTTTGAGCGCTAGTATACTTTCAAGCAAGTCTTCCTCAGACAGGTAAATGAGTTGTTTTTGTCCTTTTTGTAATTGTTGTGCGTCTAACAAATTCTCTTCGGACGAAGGAACGCTCTTAATGATATCTTTACTTAAAAACCTGAATTTTACGCTCTCAATAACCTCTTTATTTATCTTATCAATATCTTTAGAGATTGCGGACTTAAATATCAGCCTGTTATTTTGAAATGTAGCCTGGATATTAATTTTGACACTATCACTTTTGAGTACTCGAGTAAAGTAAGGCTTAAGTACGGTGAATTCTGGTCTGATATTTATATTCTCGATCTCAAACTCAATCTCTTTATTGTTGAAGTTTGCAATATGGTATTTGAAAGTTATGAAGCCAAACCTGAACTCCAGATTTTCAATAGCAAATTCTATTTGTTCATTAATTTGAAAATCTGCTGTTTCGCTTTTATCCGCCGGGGTTGTCAAACCATCCTTGTCGAGCTTTTTATAATATGTATTCCGCTTCTTAAATAGCCGCTCAAGGTAGGCTATTCTGTGATCACGGTAATCATAAATGATCGGGGCTATTTCTGAGCGTTGGACCCTGCCGATGTATTGGATCAGCTTTCCCTCAAAGGCAAAGGGATAAACCAAAAACAAGCATTCAATATTTTGTATATCTGTTCCCTCTCCAAAATATTGGCCAGTTGTGATCAATACCTGAAAATCCCCCTTTTTGATAGCCGTCCATTTAGCTTTCTTACTCAAATCAGAATCCGCACCGCTTAACGATATTGTATCATATTGTTGTTTTAGATATTGCTGCAGAGATGCAATATGTCCTTTCCGCTCTGTAATTATTACTGCTTTCTTGCCGAGATTTAATTGTGAAATAACGTCGTTTAAAATGAGTTGGTTTCGGGCGGAATCATGTATTAATATCTTAAACAATGTTTCAAACTGGTCGGTTTTGATATTGAACGGCACGAATAGCTCAGTATCCCGGATTATGATTTGTGCTTCTGTCTGGCGTTTGATCTCGGGAGCTTTAACTTCATGTATAACCTCGCCAAGATGAATAAATATTAGTTTACCATCACTATATTTTCTGAATGGTGTTGCGGTTAAACCGTACATATAATAACTATTCAACCTGGAGATCACGCGTTGAAAGCTTTCTGCAGGCACATGGTGGCATTCATCAATAACAACTGTTCCAAAAGAATTGACCAAGTCTAAAGCCGCTGCCGAATCCAACGCTTTTTCCATGCTTTGCATCATGGCCACAGTTATTTGTTTGCCTGGTTTGTTTTTACCCGAACCAATGCGTCCGATCTCTTTTTTGGGAATTCCTAAAAATGATTCGATCCGCTCCATCCATTGATCCGCCAACTGCTTGCGGTGAACCAAAATAAGAGCAGGCTGTTGCTTGTCTTTTATAATTGCCAGGCTTAGCACCGTTTTCCCGGAACCAGGTGGCGCTACGATCACACCAAAGTTCTTTTTCTCCGCGGCGGTCTTAGCGCCTATCTGATGGTCTCTTAGTTTTATTGAACCTTTAAATAAAACCGGCTCAACTTTTTGCCTGTCGTCTTCAAGGATAAAATCGATCTGTTGTTCTTTGCAAAAACGTAATAACCTTCCAATAAATCCGCGGGGAATCGAGATCTGTTCTGAAGTTTCGTTTAGCAATTTAAAATAGCGCTTTATACCAAATGTGCTTTTATTGATATTTCTCTTTATTTGATATTCGTTGTTAGCAAAGTTGAGTTCATCTTTTAGAAAAGCGATAAGCGAAGCAGGTAGAGCTATTCGTCCAATAGAGATGTCATTGCGTAATACAATATTTAATTTGCCTAGTACCGGCTCTTTCTGAAATAAACCTACTGTTGGTATATCGGGTTCGGTTTGTTCCTTATAGACGTTGTTAAGGTGATCTACTGATACCTTGTTTATTGTTTTCAAGAATGCCCACTGATCGATAAACGGCAATAAAGAAGCAGGGGCAATAAAACAACTGTTACCCTGTTTTAAACTTGTATCGTTTAATGGCAACGCGATCAAATTACCTAAGCCCTTCTTTGAAAGATAATCTTGATTAGGAAATAACCGATCAAAGCTTGAGTTTTTATCAAATACTGAAACTATGCCCGCTTTTTGTAATAGAGACATCATTATCTTTCTGCTCCTGAATGCTTCATATGGTTGTTCAAAGAAGATCCACACATGTCCGCCCTGTCCCGAACGGGAACGCTCTAAATAAGCCGGTATATCATACTCTTCGCAGGTTTTAATAAATATCCTGCATTCATCTACCCAATTAGCTTCATCAAAGTCAGCGGCGATAAACCATGAAGTATTATCTGGCAGCATAGGATAGATACCTACTATTTGCTGACCTTTAATATGTTTAATGAGTTGATCGTCGGTTAATGGTTGAAAGGATTTCTCATTAAAATTTTGAAAGGTTCCGCCTTTGATCTTATGCAGCCTATACCGGTGCGGGTCAAAATTGTATGCCGGCATATAACTACCTTTCCCATTCTTTTCCCACCGTAGTGCAAACACATCTACTCTACCTTTAAATATAGATTTATATAAATTAAGTTGGGTATCGATCATAATTTTATCGGCATTGCGATAAGTAGTATTAGGCAACTATACTATAAGCTGTATTTCGACCGCCGCCTGCTTCTTTCTCTAATATACCTTTCTCTATCAGATCTTGAATATCTCTCAATGCAGTGTCGGGAGAACTCTTTGTCATCTTAGCCCATTTAGTACTGGTTAGTTTGCCATAAAACTCATCCAACAAGGCGGTGACCATCTGCTGCTGCCGGCTATTTAATACAGTTTCTCTATGCTTATCCCAAAATAGGGTTCTTTTCGCTACGGCAGATAATGTTTCTTCAGTATGGTCCATGGCATAATACAAACAATCTAAAAACCACTTCATCCAGTTTGTAATATCCAGACCACCCTTCTGCGTTGCTTCGAGTATGTGGTAATAAGTTGCTTTTTCACGCATGATCTGCGCTGACATACTATAGAACCGTTGCGATGTTCCGTCCGCCCGTGCGAGCAGCATATCGGTAATGGCCCTGGTAATACGACCATTGCCATCGTCAAATGGATGTATAGTCACAAACCATAAATGCGCTATGGCAGCTTTCAACACTGCATCAGTATTAGATTCTGCGTTGAGCCAATTTAAAAAGGCCTCCATTTCTGCAGGCAGCCGTTCTGCTTCCGGAGCTTCGAAATGTACTTTCTCCTTGCCCATGGCCCCGGAAACAACCTGCATAGGGCCGGCTTCCGGTGTGCGCCAGGCCGCAACTGTAATTTTATGCATACCACTTCTTCCGGTTGGGAATAGCGCGGCATGCCAATCAAATAAGCGATCTGCAGTCAGGACATCGGTATATTTCTGAGTCGCATCCAACATCATCTCTACCACTCCGTCTACATTTCGGTCAGCGGGTACTGCACCTGCTATTTCGATACCTAACCTTCGGGCTATAGAAGATCTTACCTGGTCACTATTCAATTTTTCTCCCTCTATTTCACTGGATTTAGTGACATCTAATGTCAGGGTATCTAATAATGCGTTTTCTTTCAGTTTAAAGCCAGCCGAACTCATCAATCCTAAAATATGCCCTTGCCGATGCCTTATTTCGCCTAAACGGATAAGTATAGCTTCAGTGTCCCACGTAAAAGATGGCCAATCCTTTAATTGATGTATATACATATCTTAGAGCTTATGCGGTAAATATATTAATTTTCTCCGCAATTTTGCGGATTATGCTGCGTTTATTCTCCGCATTTAATGAATCGCCGGGCCATTTGCAGTTAAAAACTCCGAAAATAACAGCCTTAAGGCTCATAATTATCTTTAACTATGAAGAGTTATATATATAATCTACCTTTATATTCCTATATAATTTAAAATCTTATCATGGATGCATTTAAAACCCATGAGCAGGTAATCTCTGATTACAAGGCTTATCTACAATCGTTCATAAATATTAAAGATGAAAAAATTAAAGAGTATATTAACAGCAACACTTTAGTCGAGCAGATATTACCTGAACCTTTAATTCAATTTAATCCTTCGTTTGAAAAAGGGAGTTCGTTAAATGAGCTGATTGGAGAAGGCCTTATCCATCGGGATTTGCCAAAAGCACTTGGAGCTTACAGGCTATACAGGCACCAGGTAGAGGCAATAAAAATTGGGACGAAAGAGAATAAGGGTTATGTGGTAACTTCCGGCACAGGTTCCGGTAAATCGCTTACTTTCCTTGCTACTATCTTTAATGATATTTTTAAAATCGGCGAACCAAAACCTAAAGGTATCAAAGCCATTTTGGTTTACCCGATGAACGCGTTGATTAATTCGCAATACGAGGAAATAAAGAAGTACGCCGAAAATTTTGAAAACGCCCCTCAAAACTATGGCAAGGAATTCCCTGTATCTTTTGGGCAGTATACAGGCCAGGAAAGTTCGGATGACAGGGAACGAATAAAAAATTCGGAGCCGGATATTCTTCTTACAAACTATATGATGCTGGAGTTGATTATGACCCGGCAATCGGAATCATGGCTGCGGGAATCATTAAAAAACAATTTAAAGTATATCGTTTTTGATGAGTTACACACTTATCGCGGCAGGCAAGGCTCCGATGTCTCTGTGCTTAACAGGCGAATACAGGCACTCGCTAATAACAACCTGATTTTTATTGGCACATCGGCAACAATGGCCTCAAAAGGAACGCCTGCCGAAAAAAAAGAAAAAGTGGCTGAAGTAGCGTCGCTTATATTTGGAAAACCATACGAAAAAGATCAGATTGTCAGCGAATATTTAGAGCCTTGTACTGAGGCAAGGGAGATAAATCCGTTTGAATTAGCTGCTGCGATAAAAAAAGGAATTGATCCCAATGCGGATGAGAGCATTTTTATTCAAAATCCACTTGCCAATTGGTTGGAAATGAAAATTGCGTTGGTAAGCAATGAAGGTACACTTGAACGTGGCAAACCAAAATCTTCGCATGCTATTACAAAAGAAATCCAGTCGGTTACTTCACTTGGTTACGACGAAATTAAAAAAGCATTACATGATTTATTAAAATGGGCAGAGAAAGTAAACGAAGATAACAGGACGCGCAAAACCCGAAAGACGTTTTTACCATTCCGTTTTCATCAATTTATTTCGCAAACGGGTTCTATTTCGGCAACCCTGGAGCCAAGATTAACACGATTTGTTACTTCGTCTGACGAGCTTTACACAAAACAGAGTGGCAAAGAACAAAAATTATATCCTGTATTATTTTCGCGATATTCGGGATACGATTTTATATGCGTTGAGCTTTCATTATCAGATAAAAAAATATTGCCAGCCCATCCGGATAGGGATTTTAAAATAAAAAAGAAAGATGAAGTAGATAACCGAAACCTTAGTCAGGAAGATTTTAAATACGGATACATTGTTCTGGATGAAGGAGAAGAGTTTTGGCAATCAAACTTTGAGGATATGGCACCGGCCGACTGGTATCAAAATAATGGTACCGGCCTTGCGCTATATTATAGGATGTTAATGCCCAAAGCTATTTATTTTAATGCTGATGGTGATTTTTCTTTTGACCCTCTTTTTCCTATAAAGGGCTACTTTATGCCCGCAAAGTTGAGGATAGACCCTACTGCTCAAATTGTTTATGAAGATAGCAGAACCAATGAATTTACCAAATTAGCCAGGTTAGGTTCTGAAGGAAGGAGTACCGCCACTTCTGTTATATCTTATGCTATTGTAAATAGCCTCGCCGATCAGAAAGAAGCCATTGAGGATCAAAAATTACTGAGCTTTACTGATAACCGCCAGGATGCCTCGCTACAGGCCGGACATTTTAACGATTTTTACGCTACTATCCGATTAAGATCAGCGTTATATAACGCGGTAAAAAAAGCTGAGAAACCCTTGGAAATACATGAGATTGCGGAAAGCCTATATAAAGAACTCAATCTTAAAGAAATCGCATATGCTACCGAACCTTCTATAGACGAAAATTTTCCGGATGATCGTAATGTTGAAGCCTTAAAAGAATATTTAAGATACCGGGTGCTTCGCGATTTGAGGCAAGGATGGCGCTACACATTGCCTAACCTGGAACAAGTCGCTCTGTTAAAAATTGATTATAAGAATCTTCAGAAGTTAGCCGCCGGTGATAGCTATTTCGAAAACCTATTGTTCTTAAAAGATCAAACTCCGGATAAACGGTACGAGGTTTTAAAAAACATATTGGATTATTTCAGAACGAACTATGCATTAGACCATAGGTTTTTCAGAGATATTGCAAACATCGAATCGTTGATGCGAGATCGTTTAGATGTTGATAAAATATGGTCGTTAAACTATAATGAAAAAATTGATAAACCCACCCATATTGTAATTAAGGCGCCAAAACCGACCCCCAAGGGCTTTTATGCTGCTTCAATTGGAGAGCGCTCGAATTTAGGAAAATATCTTAACCGCTTAATAAATGATAGCGGACTCCCTGTTTTAAGGAAAAGTGATTACGCCGATTTTATCAAAGATATATGTGACTTATTAAAAAGGGCTAATCTTATTACTATTGAAGAAACTCGTCCCGGTCTCATAAGTTATAAACTCAGGGCCGATTCTATTTTATGGATGCCGGGAGCCGAACAACACATCAGTTTAGATCAAACTCAATTTAATTTCAGGGATGAAATGCTCGAAATCTATCCCAATCCCTACTTCCAGAAATTATATCAAGCAGATTTTAACAAAACAGGAAAAGAGTTGATAGCGCGTGAACACACGGGGCAGTTGGGCTCTGAAGATCGTAAAAAGCGGGAAGGCGAATTTCGGCAAGGGAAAATTTCGGCAATGTATTGTTCCCCAACAATGGAGTTAGGTATCGATATAGCCAATCTCAACATTGTCCACATGCGCAATGTGCCACCCAACGCGGCTAATTATGCGCAGCGTAGTGGCCGGGCCGGACGTAGTGGTCAAACGGCGCTGGTGTTTACCTATTGTTCAACAATGTCGCCTCATGATGTAAATTATTTCAAAAACTCGGCAGAAATGGTGGCAGGCACGGTTCAACCGCCCAAAATTGATCTTAATAACGAAGAACTGATATCATCGCATTTAAACGCGTTTTTGATGATGAACCTGGAAGTGTCTGAACTTAGAACGTCAGCTGCCGATGTATTGGATCTGACTGACGAACAGAGAATTTTTGTAAAAGATGATATTATCGAGCGGATTAATACCTTAACCGCTATAAACAGATCTGCATATATTACAGCATTCCGTAAAATAATAGAAAGTTGTTTTTCGGATGTCGACGAGATTAGCTGGATAACAGATAAATGGCTTAATGATAGAATTGAAAAGTTTGCGTTGAGTTTTAGTAGCTCATTTAAGCGCTGGATACGGATGTTTCAGAATGCCTGCCAGCTGCGCACTACAGCACAGGCGGTTCTTGATAACCATACATTCAAATCGGGCAGTGAAGAACGAAGAGGCGCAGAACGTCAGGAGCGTTTCGCCAGAAAGCAAATAGCTTTGTTAAAAAATGAAACTCGTCAAAACTCAAGTAGCTCGGAGTTTTACATTTTCAGATACCTGGCAGCTGAAGGTTTTTTACCTGGTTATAATTTCACGCGGCTACCGGTAAGGGCGATGTTGGGCAAGAGCTATCGCGATGATGTGGAAGTGCTATCGCGCCCAAGGGCACTTGCTTTGTCAGAATTTGGACCTAATAATACTGTTTATCACTCAGGTAACAAATATCGTGTTAACAGGATGATGGTTACTGATCTGGAAAATTCGCTGGAAAAAATACAAGTTTCAGCAAGTACCGGTTATGCATTTATGGCCGATGAGATAAAAGTGGCAAACGTTGATCCTATAACGAAAGCGCCAATTGTGGGAAAAGACCTATTAAAATGGACCAGAGCATTAGAGTTTACCGAATGTGAGGGGATGCCGGTTGAAAAAATTACTTGTATAGAAGAGGAAAGAACGAGAGCCGGATATGAAACATTTTCATTCTTTAATTTTCCGGCCGGTATTGAAAACGCCAGGTCGATAGTGCTGAAACGAGACGGTGAGAAACTCTTGCAGCTTTATTTTAGCAATACAACAGATCTCATAAAAGTAAATACAAAGGCGCGCAAATCACAAAATAGTGGATTTAAGATCAACAAGACTAATGGCGTATGGGTTAGAGATAATCAGTTAACAAACAATGCACAGCTACAAAGCAATACAGTAGATGGTGTTGTGCTATACACCAAAGAAACCGCCGATGCACTCTATATACAGCCATTAAGTAATATTGGTACAAAACCCGAAGAGGTTGTTTCATTGAGCTATGCGCTTAAAAGAGGAATCGAAAAGCTTTTCCTGGTTGAGGAAAGCGAAATAGCGGTGACCCTGATGGGCGATCCTGAAAAACCGAACATCATGATATACGAAGCTTCAGAAGGCTCGTTGGGTATATTATCACAACTCGTTAACGATCTCCCCAAAATGAAGGAATGGTTTAAGGCATCGTATGAAGCGATACATTATGATCCCGAAACGTTTGAAGAAACAAACTTGGGTAAAACTCTACCAAAAGCCACTTACCAGGATCTGTTGAGCTATTATAATCAAACCTATCATAAGCAACTAAGCAGAGAACTTGTAGCACCTGTGATCAAATACCTGATTCAGTGTGAAATTTCACCTGTTCAGGGAAGTGACCGTGACCGGGATGACCAATATCAACATCTGCTCGATACGTACGATACAAATAGCAGTACCGAATTACAGTTGATCAAATACTTGTATAACAACGATTATGCGCTGCCAGATAAGGCACAGGTTAATCTGGAAGATTACTACATCAGTGCCGATTTTGTTTATAAACGTGGAGATCAGTTTACTTTAGTTTTCTGTGACGGCTCGGCGCACGACTCGCCCGAACAACAGGAAACCGACAATAAGAAGCGGCAGATATTGGCCGATGCCGGTTACGACTACATTGTATGGCATTATACAGAAAAGGTTGAAGACCTGATCCAAAAACGGAAAGATATTTTTAGAAAAGTAAAATAATAGCCTCATGAGCCAATTTACCCCTGGAACTTTAGTAAGCTATCGCAAGCGAGATTGGATGGTATTGCCCAATACAGAGGATGATGTTTTGTTAATAAAACCTTTAGGAGGATCAGACGAGGAAACTACCGGTGTTTTTCTCCCATTGGCCATACAGGATGAAAAGGTAGAGAAAGCAACATTTAAAAAACCAACGGCCAACAATATTGGCAATTTTGAAACAGCTAAACTGCTTTACAACGCTTCCCGCTTATCGTTACGAAATGCTGCCGGGCCGTTCAGGTGTATGGCTAAGCTATCGTTTAGGCCACGATCATACCAGATAGTACCGTTGGTAATGGCACTGAAGCAAGAAGTTACCCGACTTTTAATTGCCGATGATGTGGGTATTGGTAAAACAATAGAGGCTTTAATAATTGTAAAGGAACTGATTGAGCGTGGTGAAATTAAACGTTTTGCTGTGATATGCCCTCCTCATTTATGCGAGCAGTGGCAACAGGAAATTAAGGATAAACTTGATATTGATGCCGAGATTATCCGTTCAAGCACTGCATCACGGCTTGATCGCAAGATAGCCGATGACCATTCGGTGTTTTATCATGTTCCGTACCAGGTTATTTCGATAGATTATATTAAACCGGACAAAAGACGAGGAATATTCCTTACCGATTGCCCGGAGATGGTTATTGTGGATGAGGCTCATACCTGTTGCTTGCCAAAAGGAGCTTCGTCAAAAAATCAGCAGCAGCGTTATAATCTAATAAACGATATCGCTTCAAAGCTAAAACGCCATTTAATATTACTTACGGCAACACCCCATAGCGGAAAAGACGAAGAGTTTTCTTCCTTATTGGGATTATTGAATTCAAAATTCAGCGATATCGATTTTGAAAAGCTGCAACCCAATGAGCGGGCAAGTATTGCTAAATATTACATCCAGCGAAAACGGGAGAATATTAAACGCTGGCTAAACGAGACAACTGTATTCCCCGAAAAGGATTCGAAAGAAGTGGGGCTTACTCTCTCTGAACCGACTAAGGAATTTTACAACGAGCTTGTTGGATACGCTCGTGGGATATCGGCAGTAAAAACGGATAACGAAAATACGCGTTTATTGCGTTCCTGGGCAGCAATTGCGTTAATTAAAGGGGCTATGTCAAGCCCTGCCATGGCCATAGAAATGTTGCAAAAACGCGAGGCCCGGTTAACTGGAGAAGAAGTAAATACTGAAATAGGTACAGATGCGATAGAAAACACTTTATTTGAAGAGAGTGATTTTGGTGTTGATTATTCACGAAATGACCTATTAAATGCTGTGGATTATAAACAAGCTGAATTAACGGGAATAACCAGGTTACTTACTCTTGCTCAAACTTTATCAGAAAAACCGGAAACTGATATTAAGATCAGACATTGTATCGATTTAATAAAAAAGTGGATAAAGGAAGGTTATCAGCCTATTATATTCTGTCATTATATAGCCACAGCCAAATATGTTGGTGAGAAATTAAAAGAGGCTTTAGGGAAAAACATCTTAGTGCAAACCATTACCTCAGAATTGGCCGATGAACAACGAAAAGAGGAAATTGACCGGATGGGCGAATCGGAAAAACGAGTATTAGTTGCAACAGACTGCCTAAGTGAGGGGATTAACCTGCAAAATCAGTTTAACGCCGTTCTTCATTATGATTTACCCTGGAACCCAAACCGTATAGAACAGCGCGAAGGCCGTGTTGATAGATACGGTCAAACATCGCCCGTTATAAAAACTTATATGCTATACGGCGATAATAATCCGATGGATAATTTTATCCTTAATGTACTGATTCGGAAAGTAAGGGAAATTAAAAAAAGCATAGGAATCACTATCCCGATAGGCGAAAATAACAAATCGTTAATGGCCGATCTTACACAAAAGGTATTATACTCGCCATCATCGGCAGAACAGTTGGCTTTATTTCAGGAAGACAAAATTAAAATTGACAATGAACTGGAACTGGCCCGTCGCAAAGGTGAAAATATACGATCAATTTTTGCTCATGAAACCGTTGACGCCGAAACCATCCGGAAGGATCTGGAAGAGGTAGACGAAGCAATAGGCGACATTGAGGCTGTTGAAGGTTTTGTTATATATGCATTAAAGCTATTAGGTGCTGATATTGTGCATGAGGCTGGGGGCTATAATGTGCAAACACTCAATTTACCTAAGCATCTTCGGGCGTCGTTGATGAGTAGTGAGGATGAAAAAAAGGGCAAACTGGCAGTGCGCATTTCGTTCGAATCGCCAACACCGAAGGGATATAGATATATTGGTCGAAACCATCGTTTTGTAGAGCAGCTTTGTCACTTTATTATAAGTAATGCTTTTGAAAACGAAGGCAATAAATACCACCTTGCCCGTACAAGCGTAATACGGACAGCTAACGTTCAAAAACGCACGGTGTTGGTAATGTTCCGGGTAAGGAATGTTGTACGGGAAGTTCGGTCAAGTAATGAATCGGTAGCTGAAGAAATGTATTTATGGGGCTACCTGAATAACAACGGCGAACCAGAAACAATATCATTTAAAGATGCTAAGAAGCTATTGGTTGAAGCTGTGCCGTTAAGCAATTTATCGTTAGAAATGCAGCAGACACAAATTGATGCCGAACTAACATCCTTTAACGATAAGGAAGACATATTTATTAAACTTGCCACAGAACGTGCCGATAAACTGGTTGAAGCCCACGGACGCTTTAAAGAACTCATTGGTGGCAGAAGTTTCGAAAAATCAGTACCTGTACTGCCACCTGATATAATGGGGGTATACATATTATTACCTAAACCACAAGATCTATTCTAAAAATTCCGACCGCCATGAAGCTGATAACCGTAAACGTACAAGGAAATATATTCACAAGCGAAATCCTCGAAAAAATTCGTCGTGATGATATTCGTTATCAAACGCCCAAAGATTTTAATCTTAAGCCGAGCGAACAGGTTAGAGATGAGATTAATAATGCCTGGAGTTTATTCAATACCCATTGGCAAATTTTTAAACAAAAACGAAGTGGGTTATCAGCTGCGGATAGCGGAACATCCGAAACCCGAAAATACTGGGCATTACCTTTATTGGGTTTATTAGGATATGAATTACAAACGTCGACTGCCGAGATTGTAAATAATAAATCGTATGCCATTTCACATCGTGCTAATAACAAGGATGGTTTCCCTATTCACATTATCGGAAGCGAAATGTTGTTGGATAAAAAGGCAGATTCCGGTGCGCGCATGTCGCCACATGCCCTGGTTCAGGAATATGTTAACAGCACTGATCATATTTATGGTTTTGTAAGCAATGGTTTGCAATTTCGGGTTTTAAGGGATGCTACCCGGCTTTCGAGGCTCAGCTATCTGGAGTTTAATCTGGAGCAAATGATGGAGGAAGGCCATTATGCCGAGTTTGCCTTGTTTTACCGGTTATTACATGCCTCCCGTATCAACGAAAAAAAAGAAAACATCGCTGATTCCATTCTTGAGTTTTATCATAACGAGGCTCTTGCTTCGGGTTCTCGCATCAGGGAACGACTAAGCTCGGCGGTGGAGCATTCTATCGTAACGCTGGCCAACGGTATTTTATCTCAAACCGAAAATGAAACTTTGAGAGAAAAATTCGCAGCAAATCAATTCGCAGCAAAAGAGTTTTATCTACACATTTTACGTTCGGTATACCGTATACTGTTTCTTTTAGTTATTGAAGAGCGAAACCTGATTTACAAACCAGATCTTAGCGAGGACGAAAAGAAATTAAAAGATATTTATTACCGGTTTTATAGTATTCAACGCCTTACGCACCTTGTGAGCCGATCAGTGTATATTGAACCCCGAAAGATAGATTTATGGCAGTCTTTGTTAACCACATTCCGGCTTTTTGAAGATAATAAATACAGTAAAAAACTGGGTATTGATGCCTTAGGATCGGGCATATTCAGTCCCGAGGCAATTGGCAGTATTGAAGGCGCTCTACTAAATAATAAAACCGTGCTGGAAGTTTTTAGATATCTCGTCACGTTTGAAAACGAAAACAAACAGGTAGTGCGGGTAAACTATGCCGATTTAGATGTGGAGGAATTCGGTTCGGTATACGAAGGGTTATTAGAGTTTGAACCAGTAGTGGAAAATAGTATTTTCCGGTTTAAGGAGGGCAACGAACGTTCTTCTTCTGGTTCACATTATACACCGGAAGAATTGGTAAAACCTTTAATTAATTACTCGCTCGATTATATTATCGCCGATAAGTTAAAAACAACAAGCCCGGAGGCCGCTTTATTAAGTATTTCGGTTTGTGATGTAACGTGCGGTAGCGGGCATATTTTATTATCGGCAGCCCGGCGTATAGGCTTTGAACTTGCCAAGCTGCGTAGTGATGGCGAACAACCAACACCTCCGGTATTAAGATCGGCCGTAAGAGATGTAATTAAACAATGTATTTACGGTGTGGATTTAAACCCACTGGCCGTTGAACTTTGTAAGGTAGCTTTATGGTTAGAAGCGCATGATCCTGGCGAACCACTTAATTTCCTGGATCATCATATCAAAAACGGAAATGCTATAGTTGGCCTTGCACATTATGAAGATTTACAAAAGGGCATTGCTTCTGAAGCTTTTAAGACTCTGCCAGGCGATGATAAAGTTATCGCTGCAGCTTTTAAAAAGCGTAATGATGAAGAACGCAAACGCAAGATGGCCGAATTGTATGATGTAAACGATACCGATAAAGATTTAGTGGATTTGCAAAGTAACTTCATTCAATTCAACCAACTACCAGAACATACGCCCGAACAAATAGCTGCTAAAACCGAGGCTTATAGCAAACTTACCAATGGTAAAAAATGGTTTAGACTAAAACAGATTTGCGACTTACAAACAGCGCAATTTTTTATACCCAAAACAGCCGATAATAAAGAAACGCTTACTACCCAAGGTAAATACAATACATACCTTAATTCGGGCACCCAGATACAAGACAGGGGAAGAAGCATGGCGGTGAGCGCAGAAAACTTTTTCTTTCACTGGTTTCTTGAATTCCCTGAAATTTTTCAAAAAGGCGGTTTTGATTGCGTTTTAGGTAATCCACCTTTTTTAGGGGGGCAAAAACTTAGCGGAACTTATGGAAATCCTTTTCTTGAATATATTAAGCACGCCTATAAACCGATTGGAGCAGTTGATCTGGTTACTTATTTTTTCAGGCGGATTTTTACACTGTTGAAACCCGGAGGTTTTCAATCATTGATATCAACAAACACCATAGCTCAGGGCTCCGCACGCGAAGGCGGTTTGGATGTAATTTACTCGAGTGGTGGTATTATTAACCATGCTGTAAGATCTAAAAAATGGCCGGGCACTGCCGCTGTAGATTATGTATTAGTTACAATTTATAAAGGAGAGTGGACGAAGGATCTCATTTTAGATAGCAAAAAAGTAAAAGTAATCACTCCTTATTTGGATGATTCCGAGGTGATAGGAAATCCATATCCCATAAAAGCGAATGCAGGTAAAAGCTTCCAGGGTAGTATTGTGTTGGGTAAAGGCTTTGTACTATCTCCGGAAGAGGCGGAAATACTTATTAAAAAAGATCCGAGAAATAAAGAAGTGTTGTTT
>DATCQV010000062.1:0-112227 GCA_036569325.1 Mucilaginibacter sp.
CCGCTTACCTGATGCAGGGCCTGTTAACGGCCCGCCAGTATTTTAACGGAGCAGGTACCGCGGAAACTCAGTTGCGTAATGATATTAATTCAATATGGAACGGGGTAGAGTGGAACTGGTTCCGTCAGGGCGATCAGAATACACTGTTCTGGCATTGGAGTCCTAATTTTGCATGGAGCACCAATATGCAGGTGAACGGTTGGGACGAAGCGTTGATCACTTATGTAATGGCAGCATCATCGACCACACATACCATTCCGAAAGCGGTTTATGATAACGGCTGGGCAATGAACGGCGCTATAAAAAATGGAAAAACATTTTACGGCGTAACGCTGCCATTAGGTCCCGATCAGGGTGGTCCGTTATTCTTTGCGCATTATTCGTTCTTGGGTATCGATCCGAATGGTTTGACCGACGCCTATGCCAGTTATAATGTGCAGAATAAAGCGCACGCACAGATCAATTACAATTATTGCGTTGCTAATCCAAAAGGCAACAACGGCTACAGTGCCGATTGCTGGGGACTAACCGCAAGCGACATTCAGAACGGTTACACAGCCAGTTCGCCAACAAACGATGTTGGTGTGATAGCGCCAACAGCAGCCATTTCGTCATTGCCTTATACGCCGGTACAATCTATGCAGGCATTGAGATTCTTTTATTATAAATTAGGCGATAAAGTGTGGGGACAATATGGCTTTTATGATGCCTTTAATTTAACCAACGTGTGGTTTGCCAATTCGTACCTCGCCATTGACCAGGGCCCGATCATCGTGATGACCGAAAATTACCGGAGCGGCCTTTTGTGGAACTTATTTATGAGCGCCCCCGAAGTGAAAGCCGGACTGAAGAAACTGGGCTTTACCAGCCCCAAAATATAAATGCTAATAAACCCGCGCGTTATTGCGAAATACGAAGCAGTCTCTGGATATGCTTATCCCTGATGCTATTCGATCAGATGCACCAGGCCATACGCCGGACTAACTAACAAACTAACTAATGAAAAAATCCATACTTCCACTATTAATCCTGCTGTCAACCTGCTGCGTGGCCCAAAAGCCTGTTGCAAAAGAAGATGGTATCAAGCCCGTAGGCATAGAAAAAAATCTGACTGACAGTGCCCTGCTCGATGTGGTGCAGCGTCAAACGTTCCGCTATTTCTGGGACTTTGGCCACCCAACCAGCGGCCTTGCGCGCGAACGCAGCAACATAGCCTACGACTATGGCAACGAGGTGTGCACCACGGGCGGCTCGGGCTTTGGCATTATGGCCATGCTGGTAGCCGATCACCGCAAATGGATCACCCACGAGCAGGCAGTAAACCGTATGCTCAAAATATTGACTTTTTTAATGAAGGCTGAGTCATTTCATGGCGCGTTCCCGCATTGGATGAACGGCGAAACCGGCAAGGTAATTCCCTTTGGCCGTAAGGACGATGGGGCCGATATTGTAGAAACCTCTTACCTGTTTGAAGGCCTGCTTTGCGCGCGCCAGTATTTTAACGCCAACACCCCGCAGGAAAGACGCATCCGGGGCATGGTGAACAACCTGTGGGAGGAAATGGAATGGAACTGGTTTACGCGCGATGGTCGCCCGAATTTGTACTGGCACTGGTCGCCGAACAACGGCTGGGCTATGAACTTTCCCATCCGTGGTTTTAACGAGTGTATGATCACCTACATCATGGCCGAATCGGCTACACGTTACCCGGTATCAACTGAAGTTTATACAGGCGGATGGGCACAAAGCGATTTCTTTAAGAATGGGCATACGTATTATGGTCATAAAATGCCGCTGGGCTTCCCTTATGGCGGTCCGCTGTTCTTTTCGCAATACACGTTCCAGGCGCTTAATCCAAAGGGGTTGAAAGATCAGTATGCCGATTACTGGGAGCAGAATTTGAATCATACCCTCATCAATCACGACTATTGCGTTGAAAACCCGAAAAAATACAAAGGTTATGGAGAAAACTGCTGGGGCCTAACCGCGAGTGATAATTACGAAGGCTACAATGCCCACGCGCCCAATAATGACCTCGGGGTAATATCACCCACCGCGGCGCTCTCAGCATTCCCTTATACTCCGGAATATTCGATGAAAGCCCTGCGCCACTTTTACTATGACCTGGGCGATAAGATCTGGGGCGAATATGGCTTTACCGACGCCTTCAGCGAATCGCACAACTGGTATGCGAAATCGTACCTGGCCATCGATCAGGGGCCGATAGTGGTGATGATAGAGAACTATCGCAGCGGCCTGATATGGAACCTGTTTATGAGCTGCCCTGAAATAAAGGGAGGTTTAAAAAAACTTGGTTTTCAAAGCCCTTCGTTAAATTAAAAAGTCAAAATTAAAAGTAAAAAAATAAACGTCGTCATGCTGAACTTGTTTCAGCAACCCGCGCGCTAAGTCGCCGCTGGAAAATAAGTACGACTGCTTATTAGGCGGATAGCAATAATGAATCACTTAGATAGCGATGAGTATCGAAACCCATCGCTATCTTTATATCTGCAATAACCAACTGCTTCATGAAAAAATACTTCCTAATTGTTTTAAGTTTGCTTTGCACTACGCTGATCTTTGCGCAGCATAAACAAAAAACATACTGTAACCCTATCAATATCGATTACGGTTACACGCCCATCCCTAACTTTGCCACCGAGGGCAAGCACCGCGCCACCGCCGATCCGGTGATCACCATGTTTAAAGGCGATTATTACCTGTTCTCTACCAACCAATGGGGCTATTGGTGGAGCCATGATATGAACGACTGGCACTTTGTTTTTCGTCATTTCCTTCGTCCGGAGCATAAGGTTTATGACGATCTGTGTGCGCCTGCAGTTTGGGTGAGGGGCGATACCTTGTTTGTGTTCGGCTCAACCTATTCGTCGAATTTCCCGATATGGATGAGCACTAACCCCAAAGCCAATGAATGGAAAGAAGCTATACATGAATTTGAGCCCGGTGGTTGGGACCCGGATTTTTTCAGCGATGATGATGGCAAATTATATATGTACAACGGCAGCAGCAACGTTTATCCGTTGTATGGCGCTGAGATTGACCCAAAAACATTCCACCTGAAAGCTTACCGTAAGGAAATGTACTTTTTGCAGCCTTACCGTTATGGCTGGCAGCGTTTCGGCGAATATATGGATGATACCTTCCTCGATCCGTTCATAGAAGGTGCGTGGATGACTAAGCATAACGGCAAATATTACCTGCAATACGGAGCGCCGGGAACTGAGTTCAGCGGATATGCCGATGGGGTAGTGGTGGGCGATACGCCGCTTGGTCCGTGGACGCCGCAGAGCATGCCATTCAGCTACAAGCCGGGCGGGTTTGCGCGCGGGGCGGGTCACGGCAGTACTTATACCGATGCCTTTGGCAATTACTGGCACATAGCCACCATTGTAATTGGCGTTAAGAATAGCTTTGAGCGGCGCTTAGGCATCTGGCCCGCCGGCTTTGATAAAGACGGTGTAATGTACTCGAATACCGCTTTCGGCGATTATCCAACCTACTTGCCCGATGGCAAAGCCGATCATATGCAAAGCCGCTTTACCGGCTGGATGTTATTGAACTACAATAAGCCTGTTTGGGTTTCATCGACGCTGGGCGGTTACCTGCCCAACAATGCCGTTGACGAAAGCATTAAAACCTATTGGAGCGCCAAAACCGGGAATGCCGGTGAATGGATCACTACCGATCTGGGCAACGAAAGTACCGTGAATGCTGTGCAGATCAACTACGCCGATCAGGATGCGACCATCTTGGGCAAGGCAACCGATACTTACACGCAATACAAACTCTACTGCTCGCTTGATAATAAAAAGTGGACCATGCTTACTGATAAGAGCAAAAACAAAACCGATGTGCCGCATGATTACGTTGAGTTAGAAACACCCGTAAAAGCCCGCTACATTAAACTGGAAAACGTGCACATGCCTACCGGTAAATTTGCCATCAGCGGCCTGCGCGTTTTTGGTAACGGCGGAGGTGCCAAGCCTGATACCGTTCAGAACTTTATCGTGCTGCGTACTGAAAAAGACAAGCGCAGCGCCTGGATAAAATGGCAAACTGTGGATAATGCTTTCGCCTATAATATTTACACAGGTGTAGCGCCTGACAAGCTGTATAACTGTATTATGGTGCATACTGCCAACGAGTATTATTTCAAAGCGATGGATAAGGAGAAAGCTTATTATTTCCAGATAGAAGCCATTAATGAGAATGGGGTATCCGAAAGAACGAAGGTGATGAAGGTGGAGTAGTATTCTTCATGCAACGCCACAGGCAGCCCCGCGCGTCATTGCGAGGAACGAAGCAATCTCTACGTAGGACATTACCGCCGATGCATAGTTCAGAGATTGCTTCGTTCCTCGCAATGACGCGCGGTTTTATATAGTTTTAGCCTGTTTTCTCAAACCTATTCCTAAATTTGAGCGTTACGCTATAATTATCTGCTCATTTTAAAGTTTGATACCTATGAAGAAAGCGACGTACCTGTTCGTATTCCTGCTAATCCCTTTTTTGTTGAAAGCCCAAAGCAAAGATTCCTTCGATCATGGAACATTCATCGCAAAAGGCGACACACTGCCTTACCGAATCCTGTTCCCTGTAGATTTTAACCCCGTAAAAAAATACCCGCTGATCATTGTGCTGCACGGAGCCGGCGAACGCGGCAACGATAACGAAGCCCAATTGTTATGGGGCAGCAAGTTGTTTTTGAAGGATACCATCCGCGACCGCTACCCTGCCATCGTGGTGTTCCCGCAGTGCCCGGCCAATGGCTGGTGGGCCAACAATAAGTTTGAGCAGGATTCCCTCACTCATAAAACTAAGTTTATTTTCACTGTCGATCAACCGCCTACCAAAGCAATGACCAGCCTGCTTGGCCTGGTCGACCAGCTGTTGGACAAACCTTATGTAAACAAGCACCAGGTTTATATCGGCGGTTTATCAATGGGAGGGATGGGAACATACGAGATCATTGGCCGCAAACCCAATATTTTTGCCGCTGCCTTTGCCATTTGCGGCGGTGATAATACCAACAATGCTAAAAAATACGCCAAGAAAGTGCCCTTATGGATCTTCCACGGACAAAAAGATAGCGTGGTTCCCTATACCCATTCAGAATCAATGGTGGCAGCCATTAAAGAAGCCGGCGGCGATCCAAAATACACCTTGTATCCTAACGACGATCACAACAGCTGGAATGATGCTTTTGCTGAGCCGATGTTTATGGCGTGGTTGTTTTCGCATAAGAAGTAGGAGCGCATAATATACTTCTTATTCCATTATGCCATTTCGAGCGAGAGCGAGAACTATTGTTCGAGATGACATGATTTGGGAAATATTTGGTTACTCTTCCTTCTTTTTGGGAGGTACAAACCTTGGCTTATAAGCCGGTTTTGATGCATTTTCAGCAGCAGGTGGTGGTTCTGCTGCAGGGGGAGCTTCAGGCTTTTCTTCTTCTGCCTTTTTGGGCTGCGCTTTAAATCTCGGCACAAAACCTGAGGGTTTAGTAGCCGGTGCTGCCTCGGGTTGAACTGATTGTCCTTCGGATGGTGTTTCTACCACTGGAGATACTTCAACCTTTTCTTCTTCAACTTTTGGCTTTGCTTTGAAACGGGGTACAAAGCCCGCTGGCTTAGAAGCCGCTGTTTCTTCGGGCTGAGATGGCGACGATTGCTCAGCTACCGGTGTTTCGGTTTTTTCTTGCTCAGTTTTCGTTTTGGCCTTAAAACGTGGCACAAATCCTGCAGGTTTGGGTGCTGCCGTTTCTTCTGCGGGTTGTACAGCAGGCGATTTAACAGCCGGGATCTCAGCAGCCGGTTCAGCCGGTTTTGCGGTAACACCAGCACGGAATTTTGGCGTGAAGTCCATCTTAGCAGGAGCCGGTGCCGAATGTTCGGTCAGGCTTTCGGTAATTGTTTGCTCGGCTATGGGGTTGGCGATTTGCGGCTTTTCTGTTTTTACTTCCGGCGCTAATGGGAACTGCCGCCGGGTTTTATTGAACCAATATTTTTTGGTATGATCGAAGCTTTTTTCGCCCATTTGCTCGTAATGGGCTTTAAATTCAGAGAACAGCGCCGGTTCAGCCTTTTGCAAAGCCGCGGTATCTATTCTCTTCTTTTTGAAAAACTCATCGAATGTCATGAGATATGAGATTTTAGACGTGAGATATGAAACAAATTATCTTATGATATTTCAAAATTAGAGTTTCACTCTCAAATCTCATGTCTCAAATCTCACATCTAAAATGAAACATCGGTATTGAGCTTATTGAAATGAATGCCCTTATCGGTTTGCTCCCAGTCCTCACGTTCCTCGTCGCTGGCATTTTTTAACTGGGGAAACCATTCTAACGGGAAAGCAAGTTGTTTGCCATCAGCTTTCTCCACAAAAAGCAAACCATTGGCAAAGGTTACCTTTACTTTTTTCTCTTGCTTACGTGAGGTGAATAGTGGCATGGGATTTACGATTTTAGAGTTACGATTTTGGATTTATTAAGAAGTAGCCAGATGAATCGTAATTCTAAAATCGTAAATCTAAAATCACAATTACTCCGCCATATTATGGTACACCGCCTGTACGTCGTCGTCCTCTTCCAGTTTGTCGATGAGTTTCATTACATCGGCAACCTGTTCTTCAGTAACTTCGTGGAATGATTGTGGGATACGCTCCAGTTTAGCCGATTTGGTTTCGATGCCGGCAGCTTCCAGAGCTTTCTGCATCTTGCCGAAATCTTCAAATGCGGTATGAATTACGGCTATATCGTTTCCTTCTTCATCAGCTTCAACAAACAGGTCTTCCAGGCCGGCGTCTATCAATTCAAATTCCAGTTCTTCCAGGTCGCGGTCGCCCGGAACAAAGGTAAATACCGATTTACGGGTGAATATAAAATCGAGCGAGCCTGTTTTGCCCAGTGCACCGCCTGTTTTAGTAAAATAGCTGCGTACGTTGGCCACGGTACGGTTGGTATTATCGGTAGCGGTTTCAACCAATACGGCAACTCCATGCGGTGCGTAGCCTTCGTACACAATTTCTTCGTAGTCTTTTTCGTCGCGGCTTACGGCACGCTTGATGGCCGCCTCTACGCGGTCTTTAGGCATGTTTACTGCCTTTGCGTTCTGTACCGCAGTGCGCAGGCGCGAGTTGGTGTTTACGTCGCCACCGCCGGCTTTAACAGCCATTACAATTTCTTTTCCCAAACGGGTAAACTGAACCGCCATTTTGGCCCAGCGCTTAAATTTTCTCTCTTTACGGAACTCAAATGCTCTTCCCATGTTTTTAGTTCATAGTTGATGGTTCATTGTTCATGGCCATCATTTATAGTCGATCGGTTATGATCCATCGGACCAATTATTACAATCAGCGAATATAATATTTGTTTTTTAAACCTTTAGCGTTAACTGCCTTTAACCCTTTGTCTTTCGCCTAAATAACGGTGCGCAGGTTAGTCAGCATATCATCCACCATTTTGGGCAGATCATATTCCAATTGCCAGCCCCATTCATTTTGGGCGTAGCTGTCGTCTATCGATTTTGGCCAGCTGTCGGCTATGGCCTGGCGTGGGTCGTTATCGGCATAGCTGATCTGGAATTCGGGGATATGTTTTTTAATCTCGGCGGCAAGCTGTTCCGGGGTAAAGCTGATGCCGGCCAGGTTATATGATGAGCGGATCTTGATCTGGTCTGCCGGAGCATCCATCAGCGAGATGGTGGCACGAATAGCATCATCCATATACATCATAGGCAAGGCGGTTCCTTCCGAAAGGAAACTTTGATAGGCTCCCGTTTTTAATGCCTCGTGAAAGATGTGAACGGCATAATCGGTCGTGCCGCCGCCTGGATTGGCGCGCCAGCCTATCAGGCCCGGGTAACGGATGCTGCGTACGTCGACACCATATTTAGTGAAGTAATATTCGCACCAGCGCTCACCGGCCAGTTTGCTGAAGCCATAAACCGTGTTCGGGTCCATTACACAGTACTGAGGCGTATCGAACTGCGGCGAATGCGGCCCGAATACCGCGATAGAGCTTGGCCAGAATACTTTGGCTACCTTAAATTCTACCGCAAAATCAAGCACATGCAGCAAGCCGGTCATATTCAGATCCCAGGCTGTTTTTGGTTTTTGCTCGCCCACTGCTGATAGAATGGCGGCCAGCAGGTACACCTGGGTAGGGCGGTGCTTGTCGAAGATGTGGTGGAGGTTGTCCTTATCCAGCACATTGGCTATTTCATAAGGGCCGCTGTTTCTGATAGCAAAGGCCGGGCTTTTAATATCTGAAGCTATTACTGCTTCGGCCCCGTGAATATTTCTTAACGCTTTAACCAACTCGGTACCAATTTGACCATTGGCGCCAATTATTAAAATTTTTTCGCTCATGAAATGCCAGTTATTACTTTGGCAAAGGTAGAAATTTGAACGACAAGAACACGATTTGGATAAATAAAGATTACGTTGAGTATTACAATATCCCTGCCGGGTTTTTACAGGTTTTTTATCAAAAAGAAGCGTAAAAATTAACACTAAGTAGTGTTCATCCTGTTAAGGTTAGGCGATCTCTAAAAAAATATTGACAGGTCGACGTGTTGTTCGGTGTTTATAAAAATCTATTCATTACAGTGTTGCTATTACCCACTATTCTGATAGAAATTATAGACTGAAAAATATCGAAAAAAATCTGCATATTTGGCGTTAATTTTTTATTTAATTATTTAACAAACAATGAAAGTCGCAGTAGTAGGTGCCACAGGATTGGTGGGCACCAAAATGTTGCAGGTTCTGGCAGAACGCAACTTCCCCGTTACAGAATTAATTCCGGTAGCTTCAGAAAAAAGTGTTGGTAAGGAAATCACTTTTAAGGGTAAGCAGTTCAAGGTAGTTTCTGTTGAGGATGCGATAAAACAGAAGCCCGATGTTGCCATTTTTTCGGCAGGGGGCAGCACTTCATTGGCACAGGCGCCGCTTTTTGCAGCAGCCGGCACAACCGTTATAGATAATTCATCGGCCTGGAGAATGGATCCAACCAAAAAACTGGTAGTTCCCGAAGTTAACGCTGATGTATTAACAGCTGAAGATAAGATCATAGCAAATCCGAATTGTTCAACCATACAAATGGTAGTGGCCTTAAAACCGCTGCACGATAAATACAAAATTAAAAGGGTAGTGGTATCTACCTACCAATCGGTAACCGGCACAGGCGTTAAAGCTGTTGATCAGCTGTTCAACGAGCGTAAAGGCATCGACGGACCCAAAGTTTACCCATACCAGATAGACCTGAACGTTCTTCCACATATTGATGTGTTTACCGAAAACGGGTACACTAAAGAGGAAATGAAAATGGTGAAGGAAACTGTTAAAATAATGGGGGATGAAAGCATTAAGGTAACTGCTACCACAGTGCGCATCCCTGTGATGGGCGGTCACTCCGAGTCGGTTAATATTGAGTTCCTGAATGATTTTGATCTGAACGAAGTTCGCGAACTGCTGGCAAATGCTCCTGGTATTGTAGTGGTTGACGACGTAGCCAACCTGAAATACCCTATGCCGCTTGATGCACACGACAAAGACGAAGTTTTTGTTGGCCGCATCCGCCGCGACGAAAGCCAGGAAAAAACCCTGAACTGCTGGATCGTATCAGACAACCTGCGTAAAGGCGCTGCTACCAATGCCGTGCAAATTGCCGAGTATTTAGCAGCTAAGCATTTGATAGGACAGGCTGTAGAAGCGTAATTTTCGTTAATTAGAGCCCGGAGATTAGAGATTAGTTTCCGGGAACTTGAAATATAAATGATAGGGATGATCGGGAGATTATCCCTATTTTGTTTATGTGAAAAACAACGGTCAGACCTTTGCTTGCTGCGGTGGGTTGTTTTTTGTTATTGTAGACTTTTTGTTTATAGTCTTGGCTTGGCTGGTGTTTTTTCTTGAATTTGCAATCTGAACATCGGCGTTACCTGGTTGCTGTCCCGTTTTACGATAAAACGCGATAGCATCAGAAATTGTTCTTTTGTTAGCCTCGCTTAACACCGTAGGAGCAACAACAAAATCTACATTTTTAGGTTCTTTGATATATCCCATGATCAATTTTTAAAATATTGTTTTAGCAAGCTTAGTGCCGATTCAGGATAAATAATCATTTGATGTCCACCGATGTGTATCGCACCAAGCATTTGCTGATAATGCTTAATTAATTTAGTTTTCGACTGGAAAGCGATGATCCCATCGTTTCCGCTATCCCATGATAATTTACATGCGTAGGCAAATAAATTACCGCCGACACCTTCATGTATTTTCTTAGTGCCGAAATTTATGGGCGCGCTTTCTGCCAGATGTACATAAACATGATCTTTATGAGTGCTTAAACTAATAAGACCTTGCAAAATTTCTGGCTGATCTTTTCTTATCAATTTATATACGATGCGATCCGTGTGTTTAAATTCCGTACTCCACGGAAAATGCCAATTATTCTTTTTCGTAGCAATTTTAATATCAAATATTGTCGCCGGCAATACTTCCGTCTCGCAACTTTTGCCGGTTGCTATATGACGAATGCTTATTTGTTAAGTCATCTATAACTAAGTTGAGATGATTAGCCGACCTATCTGACATCAATACGAATATACAAAAAACGACTGTAAATCACCCCTCATTTAAGTCATTTTAATATACTTTACAACGTTTTAGTATCTTCGCAATATGATCTCTTTCGCTCACCGTGTGTTTATGGAAGTGGCTGCCAACCTGAGTTTCAGCAAGGCGGCGCAGGTGCTGTTTGTGACGCAGCCGGCCATTAGCAAGCACATCAAGGCACTGGAAGATCAATATAAAGTTCCGCTGTTTGAAAGAAAGGGTAACAGTATATCGCTTACCGAAGCCGGGCGCAAACTCAATGAATATCTGCTGCAGGCAACCGAGATTGAGCGTAAAATAGAATACGACCTGTCGGTGTCCAGCAGTTTATCACAGGCAGTAGGGCATTTGCGGCTTGGGGCCAGTACCACTATTGCCCTGTATATTTTACCACGAATATTATCCGGTTTTCAGCACGAATATGCCAATGTTGATGTGCAACTGGTAAACAGGAACTCTGAATATATACTTAACGCGCTCCTCAATCACGAGGTAGATATCGGCATCATCGAGGTAGACAATAAGCTGACCACGGTATCGTACAAACCTTTTATGAGCGATGAGGTGATACCTGTTTGTTCGGCTAAAAGTCCGCTGGCGGGGAAATCGCTCACACTAAAACAGTTTATAAAAACGCCGCTGGCCTTGCGCGAGCGTGGTTCGGGTACATTAAATGCTTTGCTGAAATCACTTTCCGGATTGCATATTAAACCGGCAGATCTTTCCGTAAAAATAAGGTTGGGTGGCACCGAAGCCTTAAAAAACTTCCTCCTGGCCGATCAATGCCTCGGCTTTATGCCCCGGCCCTCTATCGTACGCGAACTCCGGGAGGGCGATTTGGTAGAAGTTCCTGTAGAGGGATTAAAAATTACCCGCGATTTCTTTTTTATCCGCAGAAAAGGAACCGAAGACTACGGCCTGACCAGCAATTTTATCAATTACGCGCTGGGGCATATTAATAGTTAATCGCTTTCTCTATTTTCTCAAAACCATCTCAAATCCTACTTGTAATTACATGTAGGTTAAATTATATAAATTAAACTAAATGTTATGGCAACTTTAAGTAACAGAAAGGTAGTGATTCTTACCGAAGAAGGATTTGAGCAAGTAGAGTTGACAAGCCCCAAAGCAGCACTTGAAGCAGAAGGCGCTACTGTAAATATCGTATCTCCAAAGGCAGGTAAAATAAAGGCATGGGATAAAACCGACTGGGGCATTGAAATAAACGTCGATAAAGAATTGAGCAGTGTAAGCCCTGACGACTATGACGCATTAATGCTGCCCGGCGGTGTGCTGAACCCAGATAAACTGCGCCAGAATAAGGAAGCTGTAGCTTTTGTATCGGCATTTCTGGATGAAGGCAAACCTATTGCCGCTATCTGTCACGGTCCGCAATTGTTGATCGAAACCGGTATGATAGGCGGCAGAAATCTTACATCTTATCCATCACTCAAAACAGATCTTGAAAATGCCCGCGCGCATTGGATAGACCAGGAAGTTGTGGTAGATCACGGCCTGGTTACCAGCCGCCGCCCTGATGATCTGGACGCGTTCAATAAGAAAATGGTAGAGGAATTTGCAGAGGGAGTACATGCGTGATGGTTGATTGAGTTGAGTAAGTGAGTGGTTGATTAAGTTCTGGATACGCTACTCAATCAACCACTCACTTACTTAACCAATTCCCTCAATATCCCCGTTGCAACCGCGTCAGTGGGCTCATAGGCATTGGACAGGATCACCACCGCAATATCCTTTTCGGGATTAAAGGCCAGGAAACTGTTGCTGCCATAGGTGCCGCCGTTGTGAAAGTAATAGCTTACACCATCCACCTGGATGATATGCCAGCCAAGGCCGACTTTTACATCCTTGTTGAAGGTTACCTTGTGGGTAAGTTCAATGGCTTTGGATAGTTCGCCAGTGCCGGGATGCATGTTTGCGGAGGTATATTTCAACAGATCGTTCATCGTAGAGCGCAGCGCCCCGCAGGAAGCCAGCACGTCAAAGTCCCAGGCCACTGTCGGCTGACCGTCTGAATTATAAACCGATACGAAACGCGGCGAGATCAGTGGATTTAAATATTGCGCGGTACTCAGCATATCCAGCGGACGGGTGATGATCTCCCGCACCATCTGCTCAAAGGACTTACCACTTACATATTGTAAAATCACTCCTAACAAGCCTACGCCCAAATTCGAGTAAACGTATTTTTCGCCCGGCTTGCTGTTTAGTTTGCAGGTTTTTAAATAGGAATACATCAATTGCTTCGAATAATCTTTATAAGGATTAAACGGATCGGTCATATTTCCCTTCAGATTATCCGGAACGCTTGGAAAGCCGGCGGTATGATTGATGAGATTAAGCAATGTTATCCCTTTCAATGACTGATTAACGGCGACCGAATCGGGCAAATACATGGTGATCGGATCGCTCAGTTTTACCTGGCCCTCGTTCACATACCACGCAAGGAGAGTAGCCGTGAAGGTTTTGGTGATGGAGCCTATCTCGAAGAAATTATCGGCTGTGGGTAGTCTGCCGCTCCCTCTTTTCGTTTCGCCATAACTGTAGATTGAGGTCTTTCCGCCTTTAATAATCCCGATGCATAAACCAACTGTATTTGCTTTTTGAATGTACGGCCGGGCTACGCTATCAACCCGTTTATCAGTTACCGAACGCATGGGGTTGGAGGTGGGGACGAGTGCAGTTTTGTCGCTCACGGGTTCGGTGTAAGGCTTAAAAATAAAGGTTTCCAGTTTGTTTTTTTCGTCAAGGCTGATAAATATCTGCAGCGTGACAGTGGTCAAAGCCGCTTTGTAGGTAGCCATGCTGTTATTTACGAAACTGATGAGCGAGGTTTCTTTTATCTCGCCCAAAGTGAAAAGCTGTTTATTGGCAATGGTATTCCAGTCGGTAATACTTAGTTCTTTTTGAAAGGCACTGCCGGCGAGATTGTAAACCGCATCGGCATTTTTTTCATTGAAATATTTTTTCACCAGCGCAAACACCGAATCCACCTTTTGCTGCTGGTGCGTTTGGGCAGTTGTTGTTAAGGTAAAAGTTAAAAGGAAGATAATCGGTAAATATCTCATAAAGGAATTACGTAGAGACGCGATGCATCGCGTCTTAAATCACCATGCATTTATCAAGATGCAATGCGTTTTACAAAGAACGGACTTTCGGGCAATTTAATGTAATGGATCGGTTAACCGGATGAATTTTTGCTCTTTATACCTCCAAACCAGGCGGTAAAGGATTACGCCGAGTATGAAACCTGCCGCATAAGTATAGCCGATGAAGTTAACGAGGTGAGCGGGATCGTCCGAAACATACCGGAATATACTGCTCACCGCAGCCATGACCACGATGCTTATTATAGCACACAACGCAAATCCGAAAAATATGCCGCCGTAAACAACGCAGAATTTCACCATTCCCTTTTGGCGGGTTTCATCCCAATCTTTTACAAAGGCAATGTTTTTGATGTCTTCGGGGACAAGACCTTTAGCAAGCATTCGTTTCCGTTCGGCGGCATCGTTCTTTTGTTTTTTTATGTCGACTGCATAGCTTAAAACATAAAGCGCAATTACGGCGAAGGTATAATGCCGGTAGTAGAGCACATCGAAAATAAACGTAATGACCGAACAAGCCACAATTATATCAAAACGATGTTTCTTTATAAAGTGGAATGCCTTTTCCATCAGCTGTTACTTAAGGAGTTTGACCGGCCAGCAGGAACAGCACTGCCATACGGATGGCCACGCCATTTTCTACCTGGTCGAGGATGATGGATTGCTTGCTGTCGGCTACATCGCTGGTAATTTCCACGCCGCGGTTAATAGGGCCTGGGTGCATCACAATGATCTCTTTATCCAGCGAATCCAGTATTTGCTTGTCCAAACCATAAAGCATGGTGTATTCGCGCAGCGAAGGGAAATATTTAATATCCTGACGCTCCAACTGGATGCGCAGCATATTGGCCACATCGCACCAGTTCAGGGCTGTTCTCAAATTATGTTCAACCTTAACACCTAACGAACCGATGTATTTAGGAATTAAAGTAGTCGGTCCGCAAACCATTACTTCGGCGCCAAGCTGTTTCAGGCAAAGGATATTTGAAAGGGCTACCCGCGAGTGCAGAATATCGCCTACGATCACTACTTTCTTACCGGCCACATCACCCAGTTTTTCACGGATTGAAAAAGCGTCCAGCAGCGCCTGGGTAGGGTGCTCATGCGCACCATCTCCGGCATTGACGATCTGTGCCTTTACGTGTTTAGACAGGAATACACCTGCACCGGCATAGGGGTGACGCATTACCACCATATCCACCTTCATAGCCAGAATGTTGTTAACCGTATCGATCAGCGTTTCGCCCTTGCTCACAGATGATGACGATGCTGCAAAGTTCACCACATCAGCCGATAAACGTTTCTCCGCCAGTTCGAACGATAAACGCGTACGGGTGGAATTCTCAAAGAAAATATTGGCAATGGTTACATCGCGCAGGGAAGGAACCTTTTTAATCGGCCTGTTCAAAACCGTTTTAAAGTTATCAGCAGTTTCAAAAATCAATTGAATATCTGCCGGGTTAAGGTCCTTAATTCCTAAGAGATGTCGTGTGCTAAGTCCTGCCATGTTTGTATATTTCGGATTTCGGATGTTCGATTTCGGATTTGGTGTTATTTATGATTTTGAATTTTTTGATTGGCTTTTGCTGTTTTACCTATTGAAGTGAAAATAGCGGTAAATTCATCAGCCTCTTTTTTCAACAAGCTTACATTACTTTCGTTAACCAAACCGGCTTCTTCCATCAATTCAAGCCAGTAAACTGATTCATCGGCTTCCTCTTCTACGATAACTATTTTATTAATAAAATCGGCAGTCGATTTTCCTTTACAAGCTGATCTATAATTTGCTCCAACTGATGACGAACTTCTCAGTAATTGATTAGATAAAACGTTAAGTGAACGGCCATTTGGAAGGTCCTCAATAAATTTTATAACGTCGACAGCGAATCTCTGTGTCCTTCTTTTTAATTCAATCTTATCCATTTTATGCTCATAGATACAATTCAAAAATTAAAAATCTCTTTTTCAAATCCGAAATTGAACATTCGAAATCCGAAATCATTTTATTTCTGATATCAGCGTTATTCTATCTTCCCCATCTGTCTCAACCCAGCTTACTACTACTTTTTGCGATGCGATAGAATCCACTTCGATGCCTACATAATCCCCTTCAACCGGAATATGTCTCGAGTACCTTCTATCTACTAATGCTAACAATTCAATCTTTTCTGGTCTGCCGAAAGCCTGCAGCGCATCCATAGCAGCGCGAATGGTACGGCCGGTCCACAACACATCGTCCATCATGATCACTTTTTTGCCCTCGATGATGAAATCTATCTTGGTTTGATTGGGCACCAGCTGATCACGGCGGCGAAAGTCATCGCGATAAAAAGTAATATCAAGATCGCCTTGTAAAATGGTTTTACCGGGCAATATTTTTCGTAGTTCCTCAGCTATGCGTTTGGCTAAATAAATGCCGCGTGGTTGTATGCCAATAAGCACCGAATCTGAAAAATCATTATGATTTTCAATCAACTGACGACATAAACGCTGTAATGTAATTTGAAATTTCTGACCGTCGAGCAGTGTAAGATTTTGCATCGTATGGGTGGATTTGGGCAAAGGTAATAATTTTTGAAGATTAGATGATCAGTTAATTGGAGATTAGTGATCGGTGGTTAGTTAATTGGAGATTAAAATTGATATCGGATTTCCGGCCATTAATTAACTAACCTCCGGTCTCTGGCCTTTAATCTCTAAACTCTAAACTGTAATTAACTATCACCCTAAAGGGGTGATGAAGTTTTCTGAAATATAGTTGTATCTTCAAAAAGTTTTACGTTAACAATAACTGACCCTTATTATGAAGTTTTTAAACAAAGGCTTTTTGGTTGCGGCTTTGGCTTGCTGCACCTCTATGCATGGTTTTTCGCAGGCTTACCAGGCGCCGGAAAGCCAGCCGACTGATTATTTAACACCCGCTTTCCATGCCGGTCGCCGGCAGGCTTTGCGCGATATGATGCCGGAAAATTCTGTCGCTGTGATATTTGCATATCCTGAGCGCGTGTTCTCGAAAGACGTAAATTACGTTTATCACCAGAATCCCGATCTGTATTATTTCTCAGGCTATAAAGAGCCCGATGCCGTGCTGCTTGTATTTAAAGAAATGCAAAGCGATGCCGAAGGCAGTTATAATGAAATGATCTTTGTGCGTCACCGTGATGCCGCCCAGGAATCATGGACCGGCAGGCGCCTGGGCGTTGAAGGTGTAAAGGCAGCGCTTGGCTTTAAACGTGTTTATAATGGCGATGAATTTGCCAAGTCGTCTGTTGATTTTAAGAAATTCAAAACCATCATTTATGACGATCTGGACGAAGGCAGCGGCGAAGGTGCCGGTGGTTTAAAAACCATGATGGAAGCATTTAAATCGAAAGCGGATATTAAACCGGTAGATAAAAATTTGCTGAACGATTTGAACGTGATCAATAATTACGGCACTCCAAAAAATATCGACAGGATAGTAAACTTTATTAAGCCTCGTGCCGACAGGGAGGCTTACAAAAACAATCCGTTGATCCAGGAGCTTTTAAGCAAACCTGATTCTGCTACGCTGATGGATGTGAAGGCTAAAATAAAGGCCAATCCTGATGGTACTTCATTATTTGAGGAGTACACCAGCGCATTACGCGGAGTTAAAACTCCGGAAGAACTGGCGCTGGTTAAAAAAGCGGTGGTGATATCGAGCATAGCACATGCTGAGGCAATGCGTGCCGTAAACCCAAAAATGTCTGAACGCGAACTGGAAGGCGTAATGCGCTACGTGCATGATAAATATGGTGCTGAAGAAGAAGGCTATCCGCCAATTGTTGGTGCAGGTGCGAATGGCTGCATCCTGCATTATGAAGAAAACAATGCGACCGAGGTTAAAAACCAACTGGTATTAATGGACGTTGGTGCAATGTACCACGGCTATTCTGCCGACGTTACCCGCACCTTCCCGGCAAACGGTAAATTCACAGAAGAACAAAAGGCAATTTACAACGCTGTTTACGATGCGCAGGAGGAAGTATTTAAACTTTGCAAGGAAGGCGTAAACTACAGCGATCTGGAAGCAAAAACCCGTGAAGTATTATCATCAAGATTGATTGCTTTAGGTTTGATTAAAGATGCCAAAGATGTAGGCAAATATTATCCGCACGGTGTGTCGCACCACATCGGTTTAGATGTGCACGATAAAGGCGGCTATGGTGTTCCATTAAAAGCAGGCATGTGTATCACTGTCGAGCCGGGCATCTATATCCCTGCTGGTAGTCCATGCGATAAAAAATGGTGGAATATCGGTGTTCGTATCGAAGACGACGTGCAGGTAGGCAAAGATGGCGGTATCCTGTTATCAGCCGATGCTCCCCGCAAATGGCAGGACGTTGAAAAAACAATTGCCGAAAAAAGCATTTTCGATGCTGGTAAGTTTCCTGAATTGAAATAAGATTCAATAATATCAGGAAAAAAGGCTTGCGAGTTTAGAACTTGCAAGCCTTTTTTCTTTTCAATACAGGTAATCAGGCGTCTATTTTAAAAGATGAGAATCTATAACTTTTAGTCCTCGAATATTCTGAAAGTCTGAAATGTTGTGAGTAATCAATATTAGGTTTTGTATCAATGCAGTGGCTGCTATCACGGCATCTGGAAGTTTTATTTTATGATTTTTCCGAAGCTCTATCGTTTTATCAGCCACGTCATTATCTAAAGGAAAAACAAAGGCGTTATCGACAAAAGATTCAATTTGAGGTGAAACGTTTTTCAGGCTCAACAATTCTATCTTATTCACAATCGATATTTGTGGGGTGGCATCGATAATATTTGCCAGCAATTTTAAAGCATCGGCCGGTAGTTTACCTACGGAAAGATCAATGATGACATTAGTATCTATCAAATATTTCTTTCCCATTCCTTACGCATATATTCCAATTCTTCATGCATATCATTTCCCTGCTCTTCAGAAAGACTGCCTATCAAGAGATCAGAAAGTTTCGCTTGGGATTTATTTTTCTTTGAACTAATGATCTGTATGATATTTAAGTCTTCAAGATCTTGAATAAGCTTTTTTGCTTTATTGTCCTTTAATTTTATTGTTAGAGTTTCCATAGAGTCTACCTCAATCAAATTTACAATAAATAAACTATAAACGCAGGTTGTTATTGCGATAACTGTCTTAACACCTCCATCGCCCTCTCCGCATCCTTTTTCGCCACAAAAATATGATCATGATAGAACGCTGCCACCACATTGCAGCTAATACCGGCATTGCCAAGCGCAGTGGCAAACGCAGCCGTAAGGCCAACCGTTTCTAAAGAGGAATGTACCGTCAGAGTTATCCAAGCGGCTATATATGAATAAGATAGTCTCTTTTTATCTGCCTGTTCTTTTTCCAAAATAATTGTCCATCCCTCAGCTTCTTTGAATGATCCGATAATGTGGTTCCGGTCAATTGCACTAACATCGTTCACGGTGCAAAAAACATAATCGCCCGCTTTTAACTCGGGACTCATCGTCCGCAGCAATTGATTTAAATTGGTTTCTCCGCTCATGGTCTGCAAAAATAAAAAGCCCCGTCTGAAAAGGCGGGGCTTTAAGGATTAAAATTATTTAAGCTTATTCAGCAGCTTCTTCTTCAGACGCTTTCTTGGCTGGAGCAGGAGCAGCTTTGCGTGCTTTGTTTTCAGCACCTTCCATTTGCTCTTTCAGCTGAGCCAATACGCTCAGGTCACCAAGGGTTGATTTCTCAACTGAATCTTTCACTTTTTTCACAGCGTTGGTAGCGGCTTTTGCTTCTTTTTTACGAGACTCAAATTCCTGTACGCGCTGCTCGGCACGGGCTTCTTCCCAGATGCGTGAGTGAGAGATAACGATACGCTTGTTCTCTTTGTTAAATTCAATGATCTTGAATTCAGCAGTTTCGTCAGCCTTGATGCTCTTGCCGTCTTCTTTAACCAGGTGTTTGGTTGGGCAGAAGCCTTCAACACCGTAAGGTAAAGCAACAATAGCGCCTTTATCGGTTACTTTCAGCACGGTACCTTCATGAATCGAATCGATGGTGAAGATGGTTTCGAAAGTATCCCAAGGGTTTTCTTCAAGCTGTTTGTGACCTAAGCTCAGTTTGCGGTTCTCAACATCAAGCTCAAGCACAACCACGTCTAATTTTTCACCAACTTTAGTGAATTCATTAGGGTGATTAACTTTTTTGCTCCATGAAAGGTCGCTGATGTGGATCAGGCCGTCGATGCCGTCTTCCAGTTCAACGAACACGCCGAAGTTGGTCATGTTTTTAACGGTAGCTACGTGCTGAGTGCCGATGGCATATTTTTCAGCAGCGTGCTGCCATGGATCGGGCGTTAATTGTTTAATGCCTAAGCTCATTTTGCGCTCTTCGCGATCCAGGGTCAATACCTGAGCTTCAACCTCGTCGCCAACTTTCAGGAATTCCTGAGGGTTACGCAGGTTTTGCGACCACGACATTTCTGAAACGTGGATCAAACCTTCAACGCCAGGGATGATTTCAAGGAATGCACCGTAATCAGCAACGGTAACGATCTTACCTTTAACTTTCGAACCGATCTGGATGTTCTCGTCAAGCGACTGCCAAGGGTGTGGGGTAAGTTGTTTTAAACCAAGAGCGATACGTTTTTTCTCGTCATCAAAGTCAAGCACAACAACGTTGATCTTTTGGTCTAAAGCCAATACTTCGCGTGGGTGCTCTATGCGGCCCCAAGAAATATCGGTGATGTGAAGTAAGCCGTCTACGCCGCCAAGGTCGATGAATACACCGAAATCGGTAATGTTTTTAACGGTTCCTTCCAGTACCTGTCCTTTTTCAAGACGGGCAACAATTTCAGTTTTTTGGTTTTCCAGGTCGTCTTCGATAAGCACTTTGTGCGATACCACAACGTTTTTGAATTCGTGGTTGATCTTAACAACTTTGAATTCCATAGTTTTACCTACGTAAACGTCATAGTCACGGATAGGCTTAATATCGATCTGTGAACCAGGTAAGAAGGCTTCAACGCCCATAATATCTACGATCAAACCACCTTTAGTTCTGCTCTTAACAAAACCGGTGATGATCTCATCATTGTCTAATGCAGAATTAATGCGTTCCCATGATTTTTGAGTTTTTGCACGCTTGCGTGAAAGTACTAACTGACCGTTAGCATCTTCCTGCGATTCAACAAAAACCTCAACAGTATCACCAACTTTAAGTTCTGGTGTGTCACGGAACTCAGATACAGATACCAAACCATCAGATTTAAAACCGATGTTCAATACCACATCTTTGTTGTTGATGCTTACAACGGTACCGGTAATGATCTCGCCTTTGGTGATAGAGCTGAAAGTTCCATCATACATTTTTTCGAGTTGTTCACGGTCGCTGTCGCTGTAATTGCCAAATTTTTTCTCATCAGCATCCCAATCGAAATCCTCGTTGCTTGCTGTGATTTTTGATTTGATCTCTTCGATCGAAATTGAATCAGCTTCTGACTCAATGGTTTCTTTCGCGCCTGATGCCTTTAGTGCGTCAAGCTCAGCTTCTTTAGCTTTTAATTCTTTTTCTGCTTCTTGTTTTTTTGCCATTAAATAATTTTTCTCCTTTTCCCAATTTGTTAATTGGGACTGCAAAGGTACGGATATTATTTTTATTAAAACAAAAGTATTTAAATGTTAAATGCTGATTTTTAAGTGTTTTTAATAATAAAATGATGGTTTTGGGATTTATTTGTAGAGAACAATACTTTGTGTCTCTTTGCCGGGATAATCAGACCAATGCTGTGGTGTGAATGCACTGGCTGTACAGAGACACAAAGTATTGTGTCTCTACGATAGTCATCGCGCTAATTTCTTCGCTATCTCATCAAATATCACCATAAAGTTATCAAGTAGGCCTTCACGGTAATTTGCCAGTATATCATTCATATCTGCTTCATGCTTAGGGGTAAAAGGATCTTTCCAAACGCGCATACAGATCCGTTTCAGTGCATAAGCTATCTTTTCTGTCTGGGCATAGGTGAACAGGTAGCGGCTTTTCTTAAAATCTTCAAAAAACTTAAAAAATACGGTGGAGTTTTTCATTCCCGCGAAAGTGAGAAACTCGTCGATGGTCTCGGTTTTACAACCGGCTAAATGATCGTAAAATATCTCTGCGGAGACCGTGTGCGTGGTGAGTAACAGATTGTCGAGGATTAATTCTATAGCGATGTGTCCCAAAAAGAACGGTTTCACGGGCGAACCTTCAATTGCTGGCTTCAGTAATAATTTAAGCTGATGGGAATGGTGCAGGAAAAATTCAGCCGAATGAAAATGACGATCCACCTCGAGGTGCTTGTTCCACCCATCGATAATGAAATTAACATCTGGGTTAGGGTGACGGAGTTTTTCGGGATGAAGCACAACATTTTTATCGGCATTTTTCAAAAGATCGGGCAGTACCGTTCCCAGGGTATGGTAACAATTGTCTGAATTACGATCAAAATAAAAGTGCGATAAAAAATTCATAAGCCGCCTCCGGGTACTCGTTCAACCCAAAATAAGCAAAATTGTTGTGATGCCTGAGCACTCTTTGGGTTAAGTTATGATTAAGAGATGTAATCTGGCATGGATATTCCTGACCAAAAATGCCTATGTCTAACTAACAGCCGTGTTATCAGGTCATTTCTATTATATTTGCGCTCCCGGAAAATACCGGAAATTGACGATATAATGAATTTTGTTGAAGAACTACGCTGGCGCGGCATGCTGCATGATATCATGCCCGGAACTGAGGAATTGTTGAATAAGGGAATGGTATCGGGCTATATCGGCTTCGATCCAACTGCCGATTCATTGCATGTGGGCAGCTTGGCCCAGATCATGACGCTGATCCATTTTCAGCGCGCCGGGCATAAGCCTTTTGCTTTGGTTGGCGGCGCTACCGGTATGGTGGGCGATCCATCGGGCAAATCGGCGGAGCGTAATTTACTTTCTGAAGATGTTTTGCAGGCGAACCTGGCGGGCATTAAAGGTCAGCTGGAAAAATTCCTCGATTTTGATTGCGGTGCCAACAGCGCACAAATGGTTAACAACTACGACTGGTTTAAAGATTTTACCTTCCTCGATTTTATCCGCGAAGTAGGCAAGCACATCACGGTTAACTACATGATGGCGAAAGACTCGGTTAAGAAGCGCCTGGAAGGCGAAACCGGCATGTCGTTTACAGAATTTACTTATCAATTGGTGCAGGGCTATGATTTCTACTATTTGTGGAAGCACAATAACTGTGCCCTGCAAATGGGCGGCTCCGATCAGTGGGGTAATATTGTTACAGGTACCGAACTGGTACGCCGTAAGGGAGCAGGGGAGGCCTTTGCGCTAACCACGCAACTCATCAAAAAATCAGACGGAACTAAATTCGGTAAAACCGAAGGCGGTAATATCTGGCTGGACGCTACTAAAACATCTCCATATAAATTCTACCAGTTCTGGCTAAACACCAGTGATGATGATGCCAAAGCATACATCCGCATATTTACCCTTTTCGATCAGGCAACTATCGAAGCTTTGGAAGCAGAGCAGGATGCTGCCCCACATCAGCGCGCGCTTCAAAAAGCTTTAGCTAAGGATATTACTATCCGCGTACATGGAGAGGCTGCTTATGAAAAAGCGATCAAATCGTCAGAGTTTTTATTCGGCAACGTTGGTATCGAGTTCTTAAGCGAATTAAATGATGATGAGGTATTAGGCTTATTTGAAGGAGTACCTAATTTCAAAGTGTCGTTAAGCGAATTGCAGAACGGCGTTAACGTCGTTGAATTGTTAGCTGCACATACAGCGATTTTTCCATCAAAAGGTGAAGCGAAAAAAATGATACAGGGCGGAGGAACAGCTGTTAACAAGATAAAAGTGGCGACCCCGGAAGATATATTTACAATTGATAATTTAATTAGCGGCAAATACCTTGTGGTACAAAAAGGTAAGAAGAATTACTTTTTGATTGTTGCGGAGTAATTTGATATGTCCCTACCGCTGTTGGTATTGTGACCAACAGCAAAAGTGTGTCATTGAAAGGATGCTAATCGAAAGCATTTCGTCGGTTGTTGGTAACAACACCAACAGCGGCGCAAATTCAATACTCTACAAAATAGCAATTTTTTTGTATTTTTGAATATGGACGCTTTGATAATTTACCCGGAAAGCAAGGAGCAATTGGCCGCAGTTAAAGCTGTAATGAAAGCGATGAAAATATCGTTTGAACAAAAAGGGCAGGCTTATCCGCCTCATGTCATTGAAGGCGTAAAGAAAGCTATCCGTCAGGCCGATAATGGAGAACTTACTCCTTATACAGGAGCAAAAAACATGCTTGGTTTGGCATGACGCTGGAGATTTCCTATACGCCTGAATCTAAAGAAACCTTATCAATTATCTATAATTTCATACAAGGGCGATTTGGCGAAAGATCGGCAAATAAATTTTTAGAGCAGGTTGATAAAATAGTTGTGCTAATCTCTACGCAGCCTTATATGTTTAAGGCATCGACAGTCGACGAAAGCGTTAGAATAGGGTTGATTACCAAACAATGTTCCGTATTTTATCGTGTAAGGGAAAACTCTATTGAACTTTTGTTTTTCTGGGATAATCGCCAGGAGCCGCTTTTTGGCTAAGCCCATAGTTCTACAAATCCTTCAATAAATCCAGTTTCTTCGCGTTTCAACCCGTCATCAAACAGCATTTTTAGTTTTTTGAGCTTTTTCCGCCGCTGTTGGTGTTGTCACCAACAGCACAAGGATGTCATTGCAAGGATGCTAACCGAAAGCATTTCGTCGGCTGTTGGTAACAACACCAACAGCGGCGCAGATACCGACAGCGGCTCGAACAGGCTGGATTACTTAATGGAGGTCTACAAATCGCTCAACAAATCCAGTTTTTTCGCATTATATTCTTCCTGCGATATCAATCCGTTATCAAACAACATACGTAGTTTTTTCAGCTTTTCGGTAAGTTCATCAGGTTTGGGTGCGGCTTGCGCAACCGGGGCAGCAACAGGAGCAGGTTCTGCAACCGGGGCAGGAGTTTCCTGCGGAATTGGGTTTACGGGAGTAACCGGACGCTGGGTGGCAAACTGCGCGGCATGCTCAAACTGAACCGCGCCTGATTCTGCACGTTTCTCTTCCAGATCGCGCAGGCGGCGGGCCTCACGCTCGGCTTCTTTGCGTTCCTGCGCATATTGATACAGTTTACGCGCCTGAATTTTAGGCAGGTAATCTACACCCATTTCGGCGCCATTGGTGGTTTTTACACTGAATATTGCGCCGATGATCTCTTCTTTGGTGTAAACGTCGACAATGTCTTTCCAAACAAAATCAACAAATTTTATAGTGAGGCCCAGGTTTGCCGGGGTGAAGAATAAAACGCGTTTGTTGGTCAGGGCAACACAATCGGGAAACAAATTAACTATCGGTTTTTTTTGAACCGCAATGTATAGTGTCTCTTCGCCGGTGGTTAGCAAGTCGGTAAGGCGCAGGTAAATCTTTTCAACTGCTTTCGGGTCCTGCTCATCGTTCAAAAATTTCTCGATCATGATTGTGCTTTCTATTACAGACGCAAAAATAATAATATTATGTTAGTACCAAGTTAAGTTTTAAGCTATCAGCAAATTGCAACCCCTGATATCGGAATTGTCAAATCGCCCTAAAACTTCAAACGATCCATCATCATAAACCCTGCCAAGGTCTTTGGTAGCGATGAATGAGCAGGAGTTGATGTTAGCCAGATCGATGATATTTACGCCGCCTGTTTTATTGTTTTGCAGGATTTCGAGCGGGTCATTCGGGTCACGCGTAAGTATCTTCATCCACGGCGGGCAATAAAATATGCCCCCGCCTTTCGAATAGGCCTGCGATAATAATTCCGTCATTCCATATTCTGAATGGATGGCCGGTACGCCGAAACCAGCACAAAGCTGCTGATGCAATTCTTCACGGATCATTTCTTTTCTACGGCCTTTCATCCCACCGGTTTCCATAACGATCAATTCCGGGAAATCAATTTTATATTGCTCGACAAAATCAAGCAAGGCAAACGTTACGCCAATTAACAACGTTGGCTTTTGCGTGGCTTTCTGCTTTGATAATTGATCGTACAGTTCCTCGTGATTGTATAAATAAAAGCCGCTGTCCGGATTTTTTGATTGTTTGATCAGGTCGTCGGCCATATAAATAAGTGACGAACCTTCACGTTCAAGATATGCCGGCAACAACGCCAATATGGTGTACTGTTCCACATCACCATAAAACAACGTGAAGGCCTTTCTGAAACTATCCACATACCAGCTTACGTCGGTCACCAAATGGCTGCTGGTGATCATGCCCGTGGTGCCCGAACTTGTAAAGGTAACTTCAGGTTCCGCATACGTGCTTAACACCCGGTGCGATTTGAAAAATTCGACAGGCAGGAAAGGGATCTGTTCAATAGCCGAAACCTTAACAGGATCAATGTTTAATCCAGCAATAAAATCGCGGTATACAGCGCAGTTTTCTGCCTGGTGTTTAAATACCTGCAGGGCTGTATTGGAAAAAGCCTGATGGCTATCGATAGAAAATACCTGCTCTTTGTTCATCGGCGCAAAGATAAGGGCAGAACCTTCAGAATTAAAGTATTTACGCAATCTGGGAATAGTAACAGGCGTTACTAAATGGTAAAGTTTACTTGTTTTATACAAACAAGGCTTAGTTTTTACAGTTATAAAATTAACATTTGCATAATTTAAAAATTATCTATTCAAGAACAACCCAATGAAAAAGTTAAAAGTAATAGTGCTCCCGGTTATACTAAGCCTGTTTTTTATTCTGACATCGGCCACCGGCGACGGGAGTAAGGAAACCGAGCGCGTACATAATGCCTCGAATGTGCTGAAGGATTTCGGCAAGGTGGAAAACGGTATTCCGCATAATTTGCTCTCGGAATGCGAGGGCGTAGTTATCATACCAAAACTCATTAATGCAGGTCTGATTGTAGGCGGCAAACGCGGCAGGGGCGTGGCGATGGTAAAGATGGATAACGGCAAATGGAGCGATCCGGTTTTTGTAACCATGACCGGTGGCAGTATTGGCGCGCAGATAGGCGTACAATCTGTCGATCTTGTATTGGTATTTCGTCACAAAGGCGTGCTGGCTAAAGTTAAGAATGGCGACTTTACGGTCGGCGGCGATGCATCCGCAGCGGCAGGCCCGGTGGGAAGAAGCACCTCGGCTAATACAGATTACCATTTAGATGCAGAGATCTATTCTTATTCGCGCAGCCGCGGATTATTTGCAGGTATTAGCATTAATGGCTCTAACCTCGGTATAGATAAAGACGCTAACAAAAATTTCTACGGTACCGACCTGACGTCGAAAGAGATCTTCGATATGGCTAAAAATGATTCAGAAGCCGTGAAGACATTGAAAGCTTCGCTTGAAGCTTTGTAAGCATTATTGCATAATTAAACAAAAAATGCCCCGACTTTTGCCGGGGCATTTTTGTTTGACGTTATCTTATTTAAGAAGATGCTTTTACCGTTTTATCTTTTATAAACGCTCGCTTTAGTAACACGCCTGATAAGGCCGACATTCCGCCAACCAATCCACCAACTAAGGCTGTTATAAGCAAAAGTAAGATCCAGTTGGGTAGCATAAACATGGTAGCAACACGCTTAGCCAGCATATTGTCATTAGGCATACTTTTAAAAAGCGCCAGTACCGTCCACACAATAAATATCGCGGCAAAGCCAGAGAAGAACGACCGTCCCGCAGTTTTACCAATTATCAGCGCTGCTAAAAATGAGATCACAGCTACCATCCACCATGGTAAGAAATATCCGCAGGCAAATGTTAAAATGAGTATGATGAAAAAAAGCATGACTTGATTTTAGATTTACGAATTACGATTTCGGATTTAATTTTTTGTTTACTAATTATTCTTCACTAATCTCTCGCCTCTAACCTCTATTTAACTAAACTCAACGTCGATTTTACCCGGTCCGATTTTTCATCGGCAGAGTTTAAGAATAACAGCTCATTCAGTTTGCCATTGTTCCAGGTGTTGAACATATCGTTATAGTAAAAGCTGCCCGGGTTGCCCGATTCTCCGCCCGGAAATACGCCGTAGCCTTTAACGACTGGCCCCATTTGTACTACCATTCGCCATGACGGGCCGTTGTTGTTGCGCAGAGCATTGATAACTCCGCCTGTGCCGCCTGCAAAAAAGGCGCCTTCGCCCATGCCCGGTATATTGGCCAGGTGATTGATGAACGTTTGTTTTACCATGCCCCATTGCCATTTGTCGCCCGGTTTGCCGTGCTCGCGCACCAGGTCGTCAATGGTTTTATAGTAAGCACGGTTTACAATATCAGCACAGCTTTCTTTGGCTGGCGTGTGCACGTCATCGAACCATTTTGAATTGGCTTCAGTCAGCAGTAATTTTTCAGTACGATCATAAGACGGGTATTTAAAATAAGTGTCTTTACCACCAAATTCATCACCCCAAACCATCTCATAAAAATTACGCCACCAGTTGAAGAAAATGCTTGCACCGGTTGAGTTTGCCGCATAATGCTTATCCCAGTTTTTAACAATGTCGAAGGCTTTGCTTTGGTCGTCGCTAAACTTGGTTGGGTCGGCATACTTTAATAATGCAGGCAGCACATCGTCGGCAAGCATGCTGTAATTGTCCATCTGCATAATGCGCATACTATCAACCGTAGCCTTTTGCATGGCGGTAAGTTTGTTGTTGATGCGCCTGTTGCGGTAATATTCCTCAAAGCGCCAGTTGATGTAATAAGGATAGGTTCTGTCTGCCGACTGCTGATTAGCCGAACTCACAAATCCTCTTGATGGATTTTTAACGGTCGGGTTCTGGTCCGCTGGAATCCATCCCTGCCAGTCATTAGCCGGGTCGCTGCCATTCATAATGTATTTGCCCTGTTCGTTATATTTTAACGGGAACTTGCCGTTCGGGGTGATGGCAATATCATTATCGTTGCTGGCGAAGATGAAATTCTGTGCGGGAGCGGTGAAGTGCGTTAACGCTTCACGATAATCGGTGTAGTTTTTGCCCCGGTTCAGGATATAGAAACATAAAAATTCGTTCGATTCATCATGCGCTATCCATCGTAAGGCATTGCCTACGGGTACGTTTTCATAATATTCTTTCGGCTTTTGCGCAGGTGTTTCATAAACCACCGGACCGTGATGCGTATAATAAACCGTATCGATCTCATCCGGCGCACCTAATATTTTTATTGTCTCTATGCGCTTTTTAACCGGGTTCCATTTGTTGTTATACCAGTATTCGCTTTTGCTTTTATCTTTGAATTTTACCTGGTACCAGTCTAAAACGTCGGCATCCACATTGGTAACGCCCCAGCTTATGTTCTGATTGTAGCCTATAATCACACACGGTGCGCCCGGCAGCGATACCCCGTTCACATTTCCGGTAGGCGACGACAGCTGGATCTGATACCAGATAGAAGGGAATGTAAGGTTCAAATGCGGATCATTCGCCAAAATGGGAAACCCCGTTGCCGATTTACTGCCCGCCACAGCCCAGTTATTACTGCCCACGCCCTCTACAATTTCCTTTGTCTTTATTTTTTCGGTCATCTGAGCTATGTAGCTGGCAGACGGTTTTGGAATAGGCAACGGCTTGAAATTCCATTTGGTTCCGGTTGGGACGATAGGGTCTTCATGAAAAGGAAAGTCGGGGAACAGATCGTTTACTTGTGCAACTCCGAATTTCCGCAGGTTGTTGGTCATCGCAAACTGGTCTGATCCTCCTGCCAAGGTTTCCGACATCAGCTTCAGCAGGAACACGCAGTTGATGGGTTTCCACTCTTCGGGTGCGTAATTTAATAATTTGAATTCGATAGGGTAATCCTTTGGAGCGAGGCCTTTAATATAGTTATTTACACCCTCGGTATAGGCGGTAACCATTACTTTGGTCCGCTCATCGGCCATAATGCCTTTTAATCCGTTTTCGGCTCCGTAAACCATGCCCATACGGCGATGGTAGCGGTCTATGTCCAGCGCTTTTGGCCCTATAATTTCAGACAAACGCCCTGCCGCGCTCCGGGTCTGGATATCCATTTGCCAGAGACGGTCGCTGGCTGTGATATAACCTTGGGCGTAGTAGAGATCATGGTCGTTTTTAGCGAAAATATGCGGGATGCGGTTCTCGTCATATTTAATGACAACTTCATCCTGCAAACCGGAAAGTTTAAGTTTTTTTTCGGCGATGATGTTCTTGCTTTCGGCATTTTGCCAGAAGCCTGTTGAAGGATTGAGGAATACGCCAATGGCAGGGATATCGCCAAATTTTGTTTCCAGGGCCCAGATGAGTAACGCGGTAATTCCAATAGCTGCAATAGCTTTAAAAAACTTCATTGCGAGGTAGGGTTTAATGCCGAAAGATAAACAAAAGAAGATGATATTTGAAAGTGTATTTGCAGTTAAAATGGAGTGGGAAACGAATTGTTTCACTTTTTTGTTAAAGTGAATTTTGCCATTGTTCCGGTTTAATAAAAACCTATTTTTAGAAAATTATTATCATGTTTTTCTTTATTTGGCTTTTTTATATCCGTTATTGCGCCTACCAGGGTTCCAGGCGCGTAATCGGCGGTTTTAATGGTTTAATGTACGGGATTGTGTTTAACTATTTAGGTGTTTTTTTTATTTGGTCGTCGAGGAGACTGGATGACGAGGCGGCGAGCGCCAGGCTTGAAGAAAAATATAAACCGGTCAAAACAAGTGTTTAGACCGATATTTAACAATTTCGGTAAATGGATGAGCTTTAGTTCGCGAATATGGCTTATTAAATGGTGAGCGCGTTATCGTTTTTAATAACATTATTTAATTCATCGAGGGTGTAAAATAAACTGTGTCAAAGCGTAATTAATTACCTTTAACATAGTTTAGAATGAAACAAGATGAATCGCTCGACTTTGAGCAAATGAAGAAGAAAGCCCTGGAGCAACTCCGCTCGGGCAAGTCGTTGTATGGCAAAGATGGCGCGTTTGCGCCTTTGCTGAAAAGCTTTCTGGATGCAGCGTTAGAGGCAGAGTTGGAAAACCATTTGGATGAAGCTGAACGTAGTTCGGGCAACCGTAAGAATGGCAAGACCAGTAAAGATGTCCGCACATCAGATGGTACCATATCTGTCAATACACCGCGTGACCGCAATTCCAGCTTTGAGCCCGAACTGATCCGCAAGCGCGAAACTATCCTTGCAGAGAGTTTGGAATCCAAGATCATCGGCATGTATGGTTTAGGGATGAGTTTGCGAGACATCTCGAAGCATATCAAGGATATGTACGATACAGAGATCAGCCACAGCACCTTATCAGCCATTACAGACAAGATCATACCGGAAGTAAAGGAATGGCAGTCAAGACCGCTGGATGAGCTTTACACGATCGTTTGGCTGGATGCCATGCACTACAAGGTAAAAGAAGACCACCGGATGGTATCGCATGCCGTTTATAATATCCTGGGCATTGACCGGCATGGCCACAAAGAGTTATTAGGGATGTATGTGTCTCAAAGTGAAGGCGCCAACTTTTGGCTGTCGGTATTGACCGACCTGCAGAACCGTGGTGTAAAAGATATCCTGATTGCCTGCATCGATAACCTGACCGGGTTTCCGCAGGCTATTAATACGGTGTTTCCCAAAACAGAGATACAGACCTGCATCGTGCACCAAATCCGCAACAGCCTGAAGTATGTAGCCTCTAAAGACCAAAAGGTGTTTATGAAAGACCTGAAGCCCGTTTACCAGGCCGAAACGCTGGATCTGGCCGAGCTCCGTTTGGATGAACTGGAAGAAAAGTGGGGAAAGAAATACGAGAAAGTATTGGAGTCGTGGCGCAACAACTGGTCAAAGCTGACGACCTATTTCCGTTATGACGCTGCTATTCGCAAGCTCATTTACACCACCAATACCATTGAGGGGTTTCACCGGCAGGTCAGAAAAGTCACTAAGACCAAAGGTGGTTTTACCTCAGACATGGCCTTGTTGAAACTGATCTATCTGGCTCATAACAACATCAAACAGAAATGGACGATGCCGCTTTCAAACTGGGCTATGACCGCCCAGAAGCTGGCCATTTGGTTTCCCGAAAGAATGATATTAGATTTGATGTAGCGATCAATCCCAGGCACGTCCCGGCCCATGGGCCGGGACGTGCCTGGGATTGACACAGTTTATTTTACAGACCCGAGCAAGAGCGAAGAATCTTATACACCATATAGATAAACGCGCGATAAACTCGCTCGCTTATCTTTCTTGGTTCTTGATTCTTGGCTCTTGACTCTAACAAACATCTATCTAACGCTATGAAAAAATCCCTACTACTCCTCACGCTGCTGGCTATTATCGGCCTGCAACCCGCCATCGCCCAAAAACAGATCGGCAACGAAACAGACGCCCAAAAACAAAAACGCATGGAATGGTGGACCGACGCCCGTTTCGGCATGTTCATCCATTGGGGATTGTACAGCGGGGCTGCCCGACACGAATGGGTGAAGCATAACGAAAAGATTGATAACGCCGGCTACCAGAAATATTTCGACCAGTTTAATCCCGACTATTTCGATCCGCATAAATGGGCTCGTGCAGCCAAAGCGGCTGGCATGAAATACGCCGTGCTCACCACCAAGCACCATGAGGGTTTCTGCCTGTTCGATTCTAAATACACCGATTACAAGGCCACCAATACCGCCGCCAAACGCGACCTGGTGCGCGAATACGTAAACGCCTACCGCGCCGAAGGCCTGAAGGTTGGCTTTTATTATTCCCTGCTCGATTGGCATCACCCCGATTATACCATCGATGAGCATCACCCGCAGTCGCCTGCCGATAAAAGCGATGCCAGTTACGCCAAACTGAACAAAGGCCGCGATATGGCCAAATATCGCCAGTACATCCGTAACCAGATCACCGAGCTGCTCACCAATTATGGCAAGATCGACATCCTGTGGCTCGATTTTTCTTTTCCGCGTAAGGATGGTCATGGCAAGGGCAAGGACGACTGGGGTTCTGTAGAATTGCTTAAACTGATCAGGAAACTACAGCCCGGCATCATTGTAGATAATCGCCTGAACCTGGAAGAATATAAAGACGGCGCCGACTTTGAAACTCCGGAACAGGTGAGCACCGCCGAACTGGCCAAATACCGCGGCAAAACCTGGGAAACCTGCCAGACTTTCTCCGGCTCATGGGGCTACTATCGCGATGAAAATACCTGGAAAACCCACCGCCAGCTGCTCGATCTGCTCATCACTTCGGTAAGCAACGGCGGTAACCTGATATTGAACGTTGGCCCTACCGCACGCGGCGAGTTCGATTACCGTGCCACCCGTGCACTGGATAGCCTGGCTTACTGGATGCATGCCAATAATCGCGCTATTTACAATTGCACTTACGCACCCGATACTTATAAGGTGCCCGAAAACGATAAACTCACTTATAATCCAAAAACCCGCAAGCTGTACGTACATTTGTACGATTACCCGGCCGGTGGCACCATTACACTGCCCGGTTATAACGGTAAAATAAAATACGCCGCGTTTTTAAATGATGCGTCGGAACTGCTGTACAAGCCATCGGCAACCAATGCTGATGATTTGGTGCTTACGGTTCCGGCTAAGAAGCCGGGTTACGAGATCCCGGTGGTAGAGCTGACGCTGCAATAATTTGAATAAAGAAATGTCAACACAAAAACATAGTTACGTACGCATCCACCCGAAAGATAATGTGCTGGTTGCCCTGCAAAACCTGGCGCAGGGAACCGAAATAAACTTTGAGGGACAAACTTTTAAACTGACCGAAAAGGTTGATGCCAAACATAAGTTCAGCATCAATGCGCTGCAGCCTGATGACGAGATCTATATGTACGGTGTACTGGTGGGCAAGGCCACGCAGGCCATCCCGCAAGGCGGCCCCATCAGCACGCAAACCATTCACCATGCCTCGAGCGCATTCAGGCTCGGCGAGCGTAAACTCGACTGGCACCAACCCGATACCAGCAAGTTCGACGGTAAAACATTTATGGGTTATCATCGTGCCGATGGCTCGGTAGGTACCGGCAACTATTGGATAGTAGTACCGATGGTGTTCTGTGAGAACCGTAATGTTGATGTTTTAAAGGAAGCCCTGAGCGATAAGCTTGGCTACAAAAAAGCCAAAAGTTACGAAGGCGATGTGGAGCAGCTGATGAGCCTTTACCAGGCGGGTAAATCGGTGGAAGAAATTCTGAATGCCGATATCAAAGCCACCGCCGACAAAAACAAATCGAGCCGTTTTTTCAAAAATATCGACGGTATTAAATTCCTGACCCACGAAATGGGTTGCGGCTGCACCCGCAGCGATGCACAAACGCTGTGCGGATTGATAGCCGGGTATGTAACTCATCCTAATGTAGCCGGTGCTACTATATTGAGTCTCGGTTGTCAGAACGCACAGGTAAGTATTTTACAGCAAGAGATCAGCGTGCGCGATGCCAGTTTCAGCAAGCCGCTCATTATCCTGGAACAGCAAAAAGTTGGCACCGAAACCGAACTGATGCAGCAGGCCGTAAAGCAAACCTTTGCGGGATTGATAAAAGCCAATGAAACTGAACGCCAGCCCGCGCCATTGTCGAAGCTGTGTATTGGTTTGGAATGCGGCGGGTCTGATGGTTTTTCGGGTATCTCTGCCAATCCTGCCCTGGGCTATGTTTCCGATCTGCTGGTAACGATGGGCGGATCGGTGATCCTTTCCGAGTTCCCCGAGCTTTGCGGTGTAGAACAGGAACTAAGCGACCGTTGTGTTGACGAGGACAAGGCCAATTACTTTATGCAGTTGATGACCAACTATAACAAGCGCGCGGAGGCCGATGGTTCGGGCTTTTATGCGAATCCGTCACCGGGCAATATCAGGGATGGGTTGATAACGGATGCGATTAAGTCGGCCGGAGCTGCCAAAAAGGGTGGTACCTCACCGGTGGCCGATGTACTGGATTATCCGGCAAAAGTATCAAAACCGGGACTAAATTTATTGTGCACGCCCGGCAGCGATGTGGAGAGCACCACCGCCGAGGTAGCCGCCGGAGCCAATATCGTGTTGTTTACCACCGGGCTGGGTACACCTACGGGCAATCCCGTAACCCCGGTTATTAAACTATCAACAAATAGTGTCACCGCAACCAAAATGCCCGACATCATCGACATTAATTGCGGAACAATTATAGAAGGCGAAGAAACCATTCAGCAGGCCGGCGAGCGCATATTGGATTACGTGATCCGCGTAGCCAGCGGGGAAGAAGAACCCGCCTCCGTACGCCTCGGTCAGGACGACTGGATTCCGTGGAAGAGGGGAGTATCACTTTGATTTCGGATTTTAGATTTACGATTTCGGATTTGTTTATTTCAAATTTTAGATTTACGATGCAGAACTTGTAAGTATGAGGCCTATTTTCAATTTAAATAAATCAAAATCATAACTCTTTAGTTCCAAAATCGAACCAAATCTAAAATCGTAAATCGTAATTCCGAAATACGCACTTATGTTCAAACTAACCAATAAGTCAACAATTATTACCGGCGGCGGCAGCGGCATTGGCAAAGCCATATCCATCCTGTTTGCAAAGCAGGGCGCCACGGTCCATATCATCGAATTAAATGAAGATGCGGCAAATGAAACTGTTGCGGAGATAAAAGCGGCAGGCGGCGAGGCATCGGTTCATAAATGCGATGTGAGCAATCAGCAGCAGGTGATCGATACTTTTAAGGCGATAGGAAAGGTAGATATCCTTGTTAATAATGCGGGCATCGCGCATGTTGGTCGCGCCGACAATACCAGCGAAGCCGATTTCGACAGGGTATATAACGTGAACGTGAAGGGCGCGTACAACTGCCTTTTCGCGGCCATTCCTATGATGAAGGACAACAAGGGCGGTGTTATTTTAAACACTGCATCGATAGCGGCCAGTGTGGGCATTGTTGACAGGTTTGCTTATTCTACCAGCAAAGGCGCTATTCACGCGATGACGCTCTCTGTAGCCCGCGATTACCTGGCTGATAATATCCGCTGTAACAGTATTTCCCCGGCAAGGGTGCATACGCCGTTTGTGGATGGATTCATCGCCAAAAATTACCCGGGACAGGAGGCTGAAATCTTTGAAAAGCTTTCCAAAACACAGCCGATAGGCAGGATGGGGCAGCCCGGCGAAGTTGCTGCACTGGCTTTATACTTATGCTCGGAAGAAGCCGGATTTATTACCGGTACCGATTATCCTATTGATGGAGGGTTTATAACTTTAAATAACTAAAAAATGAACGGTTTTGAATTTTATCACTTTTTGTTCCAAAATCTCGTTCCAGGACAGATGGTTTCTCATCCAAATGGTAATAACAATGTGTATAATTTTATCCAATGGATAGGAAATGACATTAATGATATGTCGCTGCAATTTGACATGCATAACGGGAATATAAAGTCTATTCCACGAAATATAATAGAATTAGCTAAAGAAGCTTTTAATGCAGATCAAGATGTAATTATCAATGGTCCTTGGCTAATTCAAAACGAATATAATCGTGGTAGCTGTGCTGCAAGTGTTCTCAGATTTTTATTAGAAACCTATCAAGATTAAAATATGATCAAAAAGGTATTGTTAGCAATTATGCTATTTGGCTTTTCACAAGCCAACGCCCAGAAGTACACGCCGGCCGCCGAGAACCTGGCCGCGCGCGAAACCTTCCAGGATATGAAGTTCGGGCTGTTTATCCATTGGGGTATTTACAGTGAGCTTGGCGCAGGCGAATGGGTGATGCACGAAAAAAATATCCCCTACAACAATTATAAGCGCCTTGCCGATTTCTTTAATCCGCAGGGCTTTAACGCTAAGGAGTGGGTAGCGTTCGCCAAGCGGGCGGGGATGAAATATATTACCATCACATCGCGCCACCATGATGGTTTCAGCATGTTCGGCAGCAAGGTTACGCCTTATAATATCGTAGATGCCACTCCTTACCATAAAGATCCGCTAATGGAACTTGCGCAGGAATGCCAGAAGGAAGGCATCGAACTGCATTTCTACTATTCGCTGCTGGATTGGGGGCGTCCTGATTATGCTTTTGGTAGTCCGATAGTAAACGGTAAACCGGTAAAGGGCGATTGGGATAGCTATATTAAATTTATGAAGGATCAGCTTACCGAACTGATTACCAAATATCCGGCGGTTAAAGGAATCTGGTTTGACGGGCAATGGGAGCGCCGCAGTGCAGACTGGCACTTTGACGAGATCTATGGACTGATCCATAAACTGAACCCGGCTATACTTGTGGGTAATAACCATCACCTGGCACCTTTTGATGGGGAGGATTTCCAGATGTTTGAGAAAGACCTTCCCGGCGGCAATACCACCGGCTTCAGCGGCGAATCGAAGATCGGCAAGCTGCCGCTCGAAACCTGTGAGACCATCAACAACAGCTGGGGCTTCAACATCACCGACCGCAGTTATAAATCGGTGAAACAGATCATCCACTACCTCGTTAACGCCGCTGGTCGCGATGCTAATTTCCTGCTCAACATCGGCCCGATGCCAAATGGTAAAATTCAACCCGAATTTACAGACACGCTGGCTTTGGTAGGAAATTGGATGCAGAAGAACGGCGAAAGCATTTATGGCACCCGCGGCAATGTGATCCCCGCGCAGCAATGGGGCGTGGTTACAGCCAAAAACAAAACGCTGTATGCGCATGTACTGGATATGCCCGCGCAGCCCTACATTTTCCTGCCCGAAGTAAAGGGAAAAGTTACCCACGCGGCACTGATGGCCGATGGCTCGGCGGTGAAATACAAACAGGTGCCCGAAGGCGTTTTTATTTACACCACCGGCCTGAAACCCGATGCCGCCGACACAATTATACAACTAACTACCAACTAATAGAACATGAAGCTGATACGATTTGGCGAGCCGGGTAAAGAAAAGACCGGCGTAATTATAAACGATAAAAGGTACGATACCTCGGCCTTTGGCGAGGACTACAACGAGGCTTTTTTTGAAAATGACGGCCTTAACCGCCTGAGCAATTTTCTGGAAGACAGCCTGCTGCCCGAGGTTCCGGGTGATTTACGTTTGGGGGCTCCGTTCGCGCGGCCATCGAAGATAGTTTGTATCGGGCTGAACTACAGGGCCCATGCCACGGAGACCAACGCCGCCATCCCTGCCGAACCAGTGATCTTTATGAAATCGACTACGGCGCTTGTTGGTCCGAATGATAATGTGATCATCCCTAAAAACTCGGTAAAAACCGATTGGGAGGTGGAGTTGGGCGTAGTGATTGGCAAGCGCGCAAGCTATGTTGACGAAGCCGACGCGATGGATTATGTAGCTGGCTATGTACTGCACAACGACGTTTCGGAACGCGAGTTTCAGATTGAGCGCGGCGGTACCTGGGATAAAGGCAAAGGCTGCGACACTTTCGCACCGATGGGACCATTCCTTGCCACAAAAGACGAAATCACCGATCCGCATCAACTGCGCCTCTGGCTAAAACTGAACGGCAAAATGCTGCAGGACAGCACCACCGCCGATTTTATTTTCAATATCCCGCAGGTGATCTCTTACACCAGCCAGTTTATGACCCTGCTTCCCGGCGATGTAATTTCCACCGGTACACCGGCAGGCGTGGGCCTGGGCATGAAGCCGCCGTTCTACCTTAAACCGGGTGATGTGATTGAGTTAGGTGTGGATGGGTTGGGTGAGGCCAGGCAAACTGTGGTGGCGTATAAGTAATTTGCTTTCCTCTGTTTCTCTGCGCCTTATTTGTGATCTCCGTGGTTAAATAATAACCACAGAGGTCGCAGAGAATATTACGGAGAACACTGAGGCTTTTATGCCAGGCTAAACGCTTCCAGATACTTATCGATATAAACCTGCTTGGTCCTCGCTTTATACTGCATAATAAACCGCGGATGTTCCAGCGCTACTATCTTTTTAAAGAAGCCCTGCTCATCATTCACCTTTCGTAAAAACTTTTCGTTGGTGCCTGTGCCGAAGCAAAAACAAGTATCGGTATAGCAGCCCAAATCTATCTGGGTTTGAATGTTTTTAACGATGTTGCCGTAAACCGCTGCGATAAGTTCCTTGCTGTCATAATAATTATAATTCACTTCCTTGCCGGCAGCATTGGTGGCCGTGAACCCCAGCGGGAACATCGAGTTGATGTAAATGCGCTTGTAAAATGCCTCTGGTCCGCCGAAGGCAGCAATCATTTCATAAATAAATACCGATGATGGTTCGTGCGTTTCCTTTCCCTCGTAATTAATGTCTAAAACTGCCTTCAATCTTTTCGAATCGGTGAAAGGAATGCCCGTAACTCCGGCGCCAAACCTGCCGGGATTGATGCCCAATATCAAATGCCGTTTATTATCATCATTGTAATATTTGGTGTAAAACTCCTCCATAATGCGCACCGCATCCGGGTTATTGCGGTAAGGATTCATTACGCTGATGCCTGGCGGCAGTGTTCCCTTAAAATCAAGCTGTTTATTGAATTGAATAACTTTTTCGGCGAAGGTCATGAATGGTATTATTGATCTTTTAGATGATATTGAACTCCCCGGCCTGCTCCGGTTTTAAATAATATTCCTTCTTTTATTAGCCAGGACAGATCTTTTTTTAGGGTATTGCGTGAATAACCAGAAAGCTCTGCTTCTAACCCTCCAATTGTTACGGTCTGGCTTTTTTTTACAAATGATATAATTTGCTGCTGTCTGGTATTTAATACAATTTTTATTTTACTATAGGTATCGTATTTTATTTTCAGTCGCTCTGTCAAGCTTATTAAACAATCTAAAAAAAATAATATCCATTGATCTATGCGCTCTTCTTTTTTGTTACGATTTTTTTGTCCTTCCATTAAGGCCTTATAATAAGCTTCCTTTCTGTTTTCAATAATATGCTCGAATGATACATATTGAATAAATTGATAATCCAATTGCATCAACAAAAGCGTAGTCAATAGCCTGGATAGTCTTCCATTCCCGTCTTGATAGGGATGAATTGACAAAAATTCATACACAACAACGGCAACTAATATAAGCGGATGTATGTCTTTTTCTTTGATTCTATTTGCTAACCAGCTAAGCAGTTGATTCATCTCGTCGGCTGTCAAATGAGGTTCTGTTGTTTTGAAGATGATTTTTTGTGAACCATCAGGATACGTTGCTACAACTTTATTTGACAGGCTTTTGTATTTGCCTTTATGATTTTGGTCTTTATGACTATATTTAAGTAAAATTCCGTGAAGCTGATGAATGTAGCGTTCTTCTAAATTTATTTCAGCATAATTCTCTAAAATGACCTTTAGCCCCTCGTAATAGCCAATTACTTCCTGCGCATCTCTCGATGTAAGTTTGGTTACTTTAACCGATTTCAAAAGTTTTTCAACTTCGGTATCCGTTAAAGTCGAACCTTCTATCCGGGTTGAAGAACCGATACTTTCGATAGTTGCAATCTTTCGTAATTCTTTTAAATATCTTAATTCGCTACCCTCTATCGCTTTCCAGTTCCCCTTGAAGGAATCGATCAAACCTAACCTCTGCATTATTTTTTGATATAATGCAGGCGGGAATAATAGCATATTATCTACCTTTTTAGATATATCCATTCTTTATCCAAATTTATCCAAATTTAATATTTTCAATCAGATATATCCAATTTTTATCCAATTTTATCCAATTAAAAAGCCCCGGCAAACAACTTCGCCGGGGCCTCACTTATAAAACCGTTTTAATTATTGAAGAATTGGTTTTCCGTCGTAGGTTGCCGATTTCAGAATGTTTTCGGCAACGGTTACCGCAGCAGCCGGCAGTGGCGCATAGTTAAGATCGTTGCAATATTTCTGGCCGTCGTGAATGTTCCACCAAAGCAGGTTAACCACTTTTTCGGCACGGTCTTTTGAGCGGCCTTTATAATTTTGTTCTTTGTAGATCAACGCCCAGGTAAACCCGCTAATAGGGTAACCATCCTTCGCGTCGGTATTGCTCAGCGAAACTTTGGCATCGGCAGGGATAGTAATATTACCAGCTGCGCTTGTTGACGCTACCGAAGGTGTGATGTAATTACCGCTCTTATTTTTCAGATCGGCAAAGGTCATTTTATTCTGGATGGCATAAGCCAGCTCGATGTAGCCGATAGCGCCAGGTGTTTGTTTGATCAAACCGGCAACGCCTTCGTTACCCTTGCCGCCCAAACCAACTGGCCAGTTAATAGCCGAACCTTTACCCGGACTTTTTTCCCAATCGGGGCTAACTTTGGCCAGATAAGTAGTAAAGATATTGGTAGTTCCGGAGCCGTCGCTGCGGTGCGCAATAAATACGCCGGTTGAAGGCAGCGTTACACCCGGATTGATCTTTGCAATGGCAGGATCATTCCATTTGGTGATCTTTCCTAAAAATATTTTAGCCAAAACATCCGGATCAAGCTTTAAGGTGCTTTTCAACTCCGGCAGGTTGTAGCTGATCACCACAGCGCCCGAGCACATAGGGATATGCAGCACCTCGGCGCCCATTTTAGAAGCCTGATCTTCGTTCAGCGGCGCATCAGAATCGCCAAAGTCGATCGTTTTATTGGTCAGCTGTAAGATGCCGCCGCCTGAGCCGATAGACTGGTAATTCACTTTTACGCCTTTTTCTTTATCGTATTCGGCAAAAAGCTTTGAAAATAGCGGATACACAAAGGTGCTGCCTGCGCCAAGCAAGGTATTGGCATCAGTAGTGGAAGCTGTAGCAGCAGGGGCTGCTGACTTCGACGTGCTGTCGCCGCCCGTTTTCGTATTATTTCCGCCGCAGCTTACCAAAGCTGTTCCGGCCAGCAGCATGGCTGCAAACGCGAACTGACTGATCTTTAAAAATTTCATGGTTTTGGGTTTTATATTTTCTAACAAAGAACTTGTTACTTGGTGTTTTTTATGACATTATAAAATTGTTAATATAACGTTAATTAAAGTTAAATAAATAAAAGAAGGGAATGTATTTCTAACGCCGGCGAAGAACCGGGATTTTGTACTGTTTCAACAACTATGCGTGCATAATATTTTCTACGCAGAAAAGCATTCCTTTACCGCTTAAAACGGCTAAAAACGAATAAATACTGAATGCAAAAAAAATTATCAAACTGATAATATGTTATCAATTTGATAGCCGGAAATATGCTTCAAAATAAATTTTATCACCTTAAAATATACTTTTTTGCTAATTTGAAAGTAATGCAAAACCGCTATGAAAATATTTGGCATTGATTTAGCTTTGATATAGCAAGATGCACTTCACCTACAAATTTTGCGGGTATCAACCCCTGTAAACAAACCAATTATAGGTGCTTTTGCTAAATTATTTATTAGTACAAATTATATGCTTGTCGAAATTGTCGAAATAAGCGCATTGCTGGCCGTGTTGGTAATGCCTTTCTTTTTCCCTTACAAAAGGAAACCAAAAGCAATTAAGTTCCCTAAGGATTATAACGATACGTCGGAGGCTAACTACGCCATAAACGAGAAAGGTTTTTTGGAGGAGATTCAACACAAATCGCTCAAAAGCCACGCCGACTAAGATTTTTTGCAGCCCCTGTCGTAAACCGGCAGGGGCTGTTTGCTGGTTTATTCTATATAAAATACATAGGATATGTGGACTCTGTTAAGTGCCGGATCAATGCTAACCGGCTCAGCCCTATCTGTTAAAATTCTTCCTTTTGTTTCCTGATAAGCAATTAATTCATTAATCTTGAAACAAAACCTATCTTATGAAAATACGCACCTATGCCGGTTATAATGAGATGTGCCGCGCCGCCGCAGGCATCATCATCGAACAGATCAAACAAAAACCAACTTCACTCATCTGCCTCACCTCGGGCGATACACCTGCGGGTATCTATAAGTCGCTGGTTCAATATGCAAAGGAGGGCAAGGTAGATTTTAGCAATTGTTATTTTGTTGGGCTGGACGAATGGGTAGGGATGGATAAGAACGACGCCGGCAGCTGCACCAACTTTTTATACGAAACATTTTTTACTCCTGCTGCTATCGATCCATCGCGGATGATGGTATTCGATGCGAAGGCCGCCGATCTTGACGCCTCATGCGCGGCTATGAACAGTTTTATTAAGCAGCACGGTCCGCTGGCAATAATGCTGGTGGGTGTGGGGATGAACGGCCATATAGGCCTGAATGAGCCGGGTGCTGATTTTAATGCCTACGCGCACCATTCGCCGCTCGACCCGATAACCGTGAGTGTGGGCCAGAAATATTTCACCCATGAAACGGCACTGACCGAAGGTATCACGCTTGGACTGAAACACCTGCAGGAAGCCGGCATTCCTATGCTGCTTGCTTCAGGAAGCAAAAAAGCACCGATCATAGCTAAAGCATTAAAAGGAGAGGTGACGCAACAAGTTCCGGCATCCATCTTCCAGACATTAGATCATGGATACGTGATGTTGGATGAGGATGCTGCGGCAGAATTATGATTTCACTGATTTGGGAATGATTTCACCGATGAAGAAGGGTGATTACACTGATTTGCCTGGAATTGATTTGACCGGTTAATTGTGGGTGAGATCACTATTCTGTTTTGGAGGAGCGAAAACAGGGGCTGTGCGATTCCCCTCTTGAGAGGGGGCAGGGGTGTGTTCGCCGGCACGCTTTTACGCTATTGCATGGCGGTAAACACCCCTGCCACTACGCTGCCCAATGCGCCTCCTCTCAAGAGGGAATAAAAAAGAATCTTCCATGAAATTATCATACAATCGGTGCAATCATAATTTTCCACAAAATCAACACAATCATCAACCAAAAATCATTTTTAATCATAGCCCTAACAATTGTCACCAAAACCTGTTTATTTCACATAGCCGAAACACAACAAACCATGAAGACTGACGAACTTTTAGCTACCGCTGCCGCCCTGATGGCCGGCGACAAAGGCCTGCTTGCAATGGACGAAAGCACCAATACCTGCAACAAACGTTTTGCCGAAGCCGGTATTCCGCAAACTATCGAGTACCGCCGTGCCTACCGAGAACTTATTGTAACAACACCTAACCTGGGCAACTGCCTTAGCGGAGCCATTTTGTATGACGAAACCATTTACCAGTCCACAACAAAGGGCGTGTTGTTTATTGATGTTTTAAAGAAAGCGGGAATAATTCCGGGCATTAAGGTTGATGAGAGTACGGTTGATCTGGCAAATTTCCCCGGCGAAAAAATAACAGAAGGTATTGACGGGCTAAGGCAGCGTCTTCAAAAATATTATGAATTTGGCGCCCGCTTTGCCAAGTGGCGCGCAGTAATTACCATTGGCGAAAAAACGCCGACCAAAGGCGCCATTGAGGCAAACATGCACCTGCTGGCCCGCTACGCCGCCCTGTGCCAGGAAAATAACATTGTGCCCATTGTTGAGCCTGAAGTTTTGATGGACGGCGATCACAGTATAAAGAAATGCGCCAAGGTAACCGGCAAGGTACTGGACGAACTGTTTAAGCAGCTCGATAAGCAAAAGGTTAATCCGCATGCCCTGATACTGAAGCCCAATATGATAGTGCCCGGTTTAGGAAGCGCAAAGCAGGTAAGTATTGATAAGGTAGCGAAGGCAACCACCGAAGTATTGTTAAAACACGTACCCGCAACGCTGCCCGGAATTGCATTTTTATCGGGCGGGCAATCGCCGGAGCTGGCTACAGCGCACCTGAATGCCATGCACGTGCTATACAAAGGCAAGTTGCCCTGGGCGCTTACCTTTTCTTTTGCCCGCGCCATCCAGGAGCCAGCTATGCACGCCTGGAAAGGCGATGACAAAAATGTAAAGGCAGCACAAAAACTACTTTACCAGCGCGCCAGCCTGAACAATGCAGCCCGCCGCGGCCAATACACGCCTGACATGGAAAAGTAATTGACCGGCCACCAATGAACTAATGAACCAGTGACTAATGACCAAAAAGCTGATCGTTTTCGACCTTGATGGAACCCTTGCAGAAAGCAAGGCTGCCATTGATAATGAAATGGCGAAACGCCTGGCCGCGCTGTTAACGGTAGCGAAAGTGGCAGTGATTTCAGGAGGCGACTGGCCGCAGTTTGAAAAACAGGTGCTGGCACATTTACCCAAAGGCGTCAGGCTCAAAAATCTATCCATCCTGCCAACCTGCGGCACCAAATTCTATCAATATAGATCGGGCTGGAAACAGCTGTATGCAGAAAACTTCACTGCCGATCAGAAAAAGAAGATCATCGATGCCCTGAACGAAGCCGTTGATGCCTCGGGCTATAAAGTTACCAAAGCCTGGGGCGATACAGTGGAAGACCGCGGCAGCCAGGTAACCTATTCGGCATTGGGGCAGACGGCTCCGCTGGATGAGAAGAAAAAATATGATCCCGATTTTAAAAAGCGCGAAAAGATAAAAAAGCGTTTGGATAAGCTGATCCCTGAATTTGCCGTAAATCTTGGCGGCTCAACATCTATTGATGTCACCAAACACGGCATCGATAAAAAGTACGGCATGCACAAGCTGCACCAGGTTTTAAACATTAAGATCAGCGAGATGATCTTTATTGGCGATGCCATTTTTCCCGGCGGCAATGATTATCCGGCAAAGCAGTCGGGCGCATTTTCGGTATGTGTCAAAGATCCGAATGAAACAAAACGTGTTATTGAAGGTATTATAGGCTGTCTGGATGCAAAAGGAGGCTTCAAAAAAGGATTTTGATATTTATGGTAGAGGTAAAAAAAGAAGGCATAATATTAAAATGCTCTGATCTTGATTTTGAAAACGAAGGCGTGTTAAATCCGGCAGTATTGCAGGACGGCCATAAGGTTCACCTTTTTTACCGGGCCGTACATAAACAGAATCAGTCGTGTATTGGTTATTGCCGGCTTAGTGGTCCAACGGTGATCGAACAGAAAAATGATAAGCCGTTTCTGTACCCGGAGTTTGAATACGAGCAACACGGCATGGAAGACCCCCGCATCGTGAAAATTGATGACCGGTATTATTTAAGCTATGTGGCCTTCGATGGTGCAAATGCGCTTGGAGCACTGGCTATCGCTAAAGATCTGGAGAATTTTGAAAGACAGGGAATCATCGTCCCTAAAATAACTTACACCAATTTCGACCTGCTTACACAAAACAATCCATCACTCAATAAAAAATACCTCGACTGTAATCCAGGAGCAAAGATCCTTGCCGATAAGGATTTTGTTTTTTTTCCGCGCCGCGTGAATGGTAAGCTTACGTTCCTGCATCGCATTAAACCAGATATCCAGATCACATCGGTAAATAGTCTGAATGAACTGACCGAAGCATTTTGGAAAGACTATTTTACCAATCTCGCCGGTCATATTTTTCTCGAACCCCGATACGATCACGAAATTGAATATATAGGCGCCGGCTGCCCGCCGGTAGAAACCCAACATGGCTGGCTCATTATCTATCACGGTGTACGAACTGTTGATAAGCATTACGAATACGCCGGTTGCGCTGCGCTGATGGATCTTGACGATCCGCGTAAAGAGATTGCCCGCTTGCCCTATCCGTTATTTAAACCTGAGCTGGATTACGAGCTAACAGGCGATGTAGATGACGTGTGTTTCCCAACGGGTACTGCCCAATTTGGCGATACCCTGTACATTTATTATGGAGCCGCTGATGAGCTGATTGCTTGTGCAAGCGTGGGACTGTCTGAGTTGATTGAGGAATTGTTGCGGTATAAGAAATAGATCACCAAAGCAAATCTTCAAAAAAGGGTTGTCAGGCTCTCGAAGCATGAGCGCAGTGGCCTATTTACCATGCTCAGCACGTGAACCGGGCCTTTGCGCACGTCGCCCTTCGACAAGCTCAGGGTGACATCCGTTTGAAGGTTTATAACAAATACCGAATAATGAAGTGAAATGCATTTCGGTGTTTCACATTCTACATTCATTATTCGATATTATTTGTGGTTTTCGGTGTTTCACCTGAAACAGCAAAATGGCTAAAATTGGGCTATTTTTGTTTCATACTGTTTCAGGTTGTTTCACGCAGGGTGGTTAAGTGATTGATTTACAGTATAGGGGTGTTTCATCTGTTTCAGGTGTTTCATACTGTTTCATGTTTTTGTGAAACAGTGCAACAGTGACGACCGCCTTATAATTACCAAGATTTACACCAGCACAGCCCCGCCGTCGACCGTGATATTCTGGCCGGTACCGAATTGCTGTTTCATGAGGTATACAAATGCAAGTGCAATGTCTTCCGCCTCGCCAATGCGTTTGAGGGGCAGTTTATCGGCATGCTGCTGAAACATCACCTTCCGGTCGGCTTCATTAATACCGCCCCACAAGTTGGTATCGATAAATCCGGGAACAACCGAATTTACCCGGATGGGCGCCAGCTCAACCGCCATAGCCCTTACAAAACCCTCCATAGCCGAACAGATGCTGGTACCAACAGACCATCCCACACCCGGCCGTGCACCCGCCGTACCGCTGATGAGTGAAATGGCTCCGCCTGCATTGATATGCGGCGCGCCATATTTTACCGCGGCAAACGCGCCCCAGTAGCGCACATTCCAGAACGAACGGGCCTCATCGATATTGGTTTGATCAATGGTATTCAATACCAGGTTTTCCCCTGCCGAGTACACCAGGTGATCAAAATTGCCGGTGGTCTCAAAAAAGGATTTGATATTTTCCTCTTTGTTCAGATCGACGGCAAAGCCTTCGCTGCCTTGGGGAAGTTGTTTCAAGGCATTATCGATGCGGCTTTGATTACCCGACACGATCACCACCTTTGCGCCTTCGGAAGCCGCCAGTTTAGCGGTTGCCAATCCTATGCCCGAGCTGCCGCCGAACAGTATTACCCGTTTATCCTTTAATACGCTGTTTGTTTTTTCTAAAGTTTGCATGGTGTGTTTGATTTAACGCCACAAAGTTGGGGCGATTTTAGGGCGGGAGACTTAACATTTGGTAAATTCGGAAGGCAGAGGAAATTTCCTTAGATTTAGGGCATTAATGAAAATAAATGTCGATCAAAAACGCCTGCGCCTTTATCTCTAAATATCTCCTGTTTTTTGTTTTTCTTTTCTGTATCGGTTGTAAAAAGACTGATAACAAAGAAAACGGACCGACCAATATACAATATGGAAAAATAACCATTGAGGGCCACGAATACAGCACGGTGACTATTGGTAGTCAAGTCTGGATGAATGAAAATTACACGGGTTCGGGCGGCATGGTTTATGAATTTTCGGGACCACCCGATAAAGGCGGAATGTATTCCCTGTTTCAAGCGCGAATCCTGCAGCCACCGCCGGGCTGGAAACTACCCACCATAGCCGACTTTAATATATTAACCGGTAATATCTCCAAAACCAAAGATGCAAATGGCAATTACATAAGCGGGCCAAATGTTGAGAGCGACTTTTACAAAATCCACTTCTCATACATCACCACCGGGTATTTTATGTATCAAACTGCGGTAGCAGCTGTAAACGATGCAAGCAGCGCTTATTTTGTAACCGCTGATGTACCACCTGCTACCAAAAATGGCAATGAATATAATATGTATGCGTACCGCATAAGCCCGTCAGGCGCCGGCATTGTTACACTCGACAAACTTTATTATATAGCGCTTGCATCTGTACGGTTTGTAAAAGAATAATGGCCTATTGGTTGCCCAGCAACAATTTGAGCACCTCATCCCAATTATTCACCCTCTGGTGATGCGTATGGTTCACATTATGAAAGGCGTGGAACATAATGGTGGTACCTTTAAAATAGTCGAGGTTTTTGATGTGGTCGTCTATCATGTAATCGGTGCCGATGATGCTTTTATCGCCGCAAAAAACAATATGCCGCCAGTCGATAAAAGGGAAATGCTCGTCCAGCCATTGGCGTTTTTCGGGTAAGCATTGCGGAAATTCCATCGCTGCCGAAACAATATACACCTCGTAGGTCTCCATCAGCGTTTTTATGGCTTCAACGGCGCCTTCAATAACCGGCAGCGTGCGGAAAAATCCGGGAGTGAAGGCAAACCTGCGTGCAGCGGCTTTATCCGGAAGCATTTCGTTCTCCTCCAACCCTTGCAGTGATTCGCGGGTAACCCTCACGCCACTCTCGCGTTCATACCAGTCGATGAATTGTGTTTCCGTATCGGCAATAACGCCGTCCATATCAATGGCGATAGATTTTTTCATGTTTTAAAGGTAGAAATCTTCTTGTATGTTGAATAATTAAGCTTCGTTTTCTAACAGGGATAAAACCTCCTGCCAGTTGTTGGCGCGGATATGATGCGTATGGTTCACATTGTGAAAGGCATGAAACATAATGGGTGCCCCTTTAAAATAGTCGAGGTTTTTGATGTGATCGTCGATCATATAATCGGTGCCGATAATACTTTTATCACCGCAAAAAACAATATGCCGCCAATCGATAAAGGGAAAATGCTCGGCCAGCCATTCTCGTTTTTCTGACAGGCAATAAGGATACTGCATAGCCGCCGACACGATGTAGATATCAAACCGCTCCTGTAATTTTTTCACGGCTTCAATAGCTCCCGGCATCACCGGCATGTTCCGGAAAAACCCGGGCATTTTCGAAAGCCGGTTGTAGGCATCCTTATGTGGCAGCACGTCGTCCTCGTGGCGCCCAATTATTTCGTGCGGATGAACCTTTATACTATAATGAGCCTCGTACCACGACAATAACTGCGTTACCTCATCGGCAATCACGCCATCCATATCTATAGCAATCGACTTCTTCATTATTGCATACTTAAAATATGTTTGCGGATGCGGCTGAGCGATTGCGGCGTAATGCCCAGGTAGGACGCAATATCCTTCAGCGCCACGCGAAATGCAATATCCGGGTTCTGCATTACAAACAATTTATACTGGTCTTCCGCATCACGCCCGAGATAGGAGTTGCGCGTGTTAACCTTTTCTATTAAATGCAGTTGATTGATCTGATCGATCACCTGCTTTAAATAAGGTACCTGTTTGTACAATTCCATCAACCGGCTTTTGCTGATAGCCAGCACCTCGGCATCGCAGCAAGCCTGTATAAATGCGGGAGCAGGCACTTCATCATTAAAACTTTGTAATATGGTGCAAAACTTATTTTCGTTATAAAATACGTGAGTTATTTCTATCCCCGCATCGTTTACCGAGGCAATACGGATCACGCCCTTCCGCACAAAGAACATTTCCCGGCTCACACGGCCTTCACCCCTGAATAAAAATTCGCCTTCCTTAAATGCTTTGGGTTCAAATGCAGCGTTGATGATGGCCTCGTCTTCCTGTGGGATAAATCGCAAAAGTTTGAGGTAGGAGATGAGCGGGTTCATGTACAAATATTCAATTTATCGCCAATAATCTCAAATAAAAGCCTGTTTTGGCTGCGTTTTCCTCACCTCGTGACAATCCATCCATAATTAAATGACAATTAAATTATCCTCACCAATAATTTATCACTGTACATTTGCTTAACGGTGTTAAATAATTTAATGCCGTATCAAAATGGCAAGTAAAGATAGAATACTACGACTGAAAGAAGAAACCAGGTGCAACATCCTGGAGGCTGCTTTACAGATTGTTAAGGAAGAAGGATGGCAAGCCCTGAGCATGCGCAAAATTGCCGACATGATTGAATATACCGCTCCCATTATATATGAATATTTCTCCAACAAGGATGCCATATTACTGGAGCTCACCCGTCAGGGATATTTAAAATTATCAAGGGAACTGAAGGAGGCGAGAGATCGTCATCACAAACCCGAAAAGCAGCTGGAAGATATGTGGCTTACCTACTGGAACTTTGCCTTTGCAAATAAGGAACTGTACCAGGGCATGTTCGGTGTAACCACCAATTGCAGCTGCGAACTGGTAAACAGCCTGATTGAAGTAGACGCCCCCTACGATCTGTTCAGTGAGGTGATAGGTAAAATAATGAACGTTGAGGATTTGGAGTCGGATGTGATCTGCACAAAGTATTATACGTTCTGGTCGGTAGTACATGGATTAGTTTCCATTAACCTGCTCAGCCGAGGCTCGTCAGACGAGATTAACCGCCAGGTGCTCAAAGATGCTATCAGTAGCATTATACGCACCATGACTACATAATTTTTTAACATCAATTTAACGTTGTTAGATTTTTTAACGATGTTAAAGAGTCTACCATCAGCAAACACTAAACACGCAAAGCAATGAAAGCAACACACGAAACCCACGCCACTCAATTTAACACCGTTAAACAGTTTAACAGTGTTAAATATATCTCTTCAGCCTTTAGCTGCTGTTGCAGGTGATACTTCTCAATTTTAATAAACAAGCATATACACAAGCATCAATACAAGAACAACAAAAATCATGAAACATTTAATTTTAGCGATACTCGCAATTTCACTATACAGCTGTTCGACAAAGCCGCAAACAGCTGGTGCGCCTCCGGCGCCGTCGTTACCGGTGGCGGTAGTAGCCACAGGTAATGATACCACCTACCAGGAGTACCCTGCATCGGTTGAAGGAACCGTTAACGTAGAGGTTCGTCCGCAGGTAAGCGGCGCATTGGATAAGGTATTTGTCGACGAAGGCTCATTTGTAAGCGCCGGTCAGCCATTGTTTAAGATCAACGAGCAGCCTTTCCGCGCTGCACTGAACAACGCCATAGCCAGCCAGCATGCTGCCGAAGCCGCTGCTGCTAATGCCCAGCTGGAAATAGATAAATTAACCCCGCTTGTTCAAAACAAGGTAGTGTCAGACTATCAGTTAAAAACTGCAAAAGCAGCTTATGAGGTTGCCAAAGCAAACATCGATCAGGCTAAGGCAAACGTATCAACAGCGCAAATCAACTTAGGTTATACCTTAATTAAGGCCCCGGTTAGCGGTTACATTGGCCGTTTGGAAAAGAAACAAGGAAGTTTGGTTGGCCCGGCTGATCCGCAGGCATTAACTGAATTGTCAGATGTGCACGATGTTCACGTTTACTTCTCATTAAGCGAAAAGGACTTTGTTGCCTTCAAGGAACAATATCCCGGCGAAACCCTGAAAGATAAACTGAAACAACTTCCAACGGTGTCATTATTGTTAGCCGATAACACTGCTTACAACAAACAAGGCAAGATCGATATGATCGACGGTCAGTTTGATAAGACCACAGGCGCTATTACTTTACGGGCCAGCTTTGCAAACCCGCAAGGTTTACTGCGCTCGGGCAATACAGGCAAGATCCGTTTGAGCTTACAACACAAAGACGCCCTGCTGGTGCCACAATCGGCAACTATTGATATGCAGGATAAAGTGTTTGTATTCGCCGTTGCCGACAGCAACAAGGTGAGGAAACAAGTGATCACAGTTGAAGGTAAAGCCGGCGATAACTACATCGTTAAAGACGGTATCAAACCCGGCGATCGTATTGTGCTTTCAGGCTTCGATCACCTGCAGGACGGTACTGTTATCCAGCCTCAACAAAAAGCTGCTGATAAAGGCGCTTTAGCTAAAAATTAAGAATCAAGAGCCAAGAACCAAGAGTCAAGATAGAAATCACAGGGAAATAGGGATAAGACAGTCTTTTGTCTTGGCTCTTGACTCCTGGTTCTTGGCTCTACAATAAAAAAGCTATGTTAAAGAAATTTATAGAAAGACCGGTACTTGCCACAGTGATCTCCACCTTGCTGGTGATCCTCGGTGTACTCGGTTTAATCAGGCTGCCATTACAGCAGTTTCCTGATATCGCGCCGCCATCAGTACTGGTTACGGCCATTTACCCCGGCGCAAACGCCGAAACTGTGTTACGTTCGGTAGCACCGTCGCTGGAAGAATCTATCAACGGTGTAGAGAACATGACCTACATGAGCTCAACCGCCAGTAACGACGGTACATTAGCCATCACCGTGTATTTTAAATTAGGTACCGATGCCGATCAGGCTGCGGTGAACGTTCAGAACCGCGTGGCCCAGGCTACCAGCCAGCTGCCTGCCGAAGTAGTGCAGCAGGGGGTTACCACCGCCAAACAGGAGAACAGCTTCATTATGGCGATCGGTATGTACACCGAGGATGAAAAGAAATACGACCAGACCTTCATTGCCAACTACGCACAGATCAATATCATTCCCGATCTGAAACGTATCCCCGGCGTTGGTTCGGCTACTATTTTCGGTGGTATCAAAGATTACTCGATGCGTGTATGGTTAAATCCGTCACAAATGGAAGTCTACCACATCACCCCGACCGAAATATTCGCAGCTATCCAGGATAAAAGCTTGGAAGCAGCTCCGGGCCGTTTTGGTGAAAGAAGCAAGGAAGCATTTGAATACGTTATTAAATACAAAGGAAAGCTGTCGAAACCTGAAGAATACGAAAATATTCCTATCCGCTCAAATCCTGACGGTTCGGTATTGCGTTTGAAAGATGTAGCCCGCGTAGAACTTGGCGCTTATTCTTACACCAGCGTAACCCGTTTGAACGGTAAAAAAGGTATCGGTATCGGTGTTATCCAGCTATCAGGCTCTAATGCCAACGAGATCCAGGTTTCTATCAACAACCTGATGGAGAAAGCTGCGAAAGACTTTCCTGCCGGTGTGAAATACAACATCTTCTACAGCACAAAAATTGCGCTGGATGAATCTATCTCGCAGGTAAAGCACACACTGATCGAAGCATTCGTGCTGGTGTTCCTCGTGGTGTTCATCTTCCTGCAGGATTTCCGCTCAACGCTGATCCCGGCCATAGCTGTGCCGGTGGCTATTATCGGTACGTTCTTCTTCATGTCGATATTTGGCTTCTCTATCAACCTCTTAACGCTGTTCGCGCTGGTACTGGCAATTGGTATAGTGGTGGATGACGCGATTGTGGTGGTCGAGGCGGTGCACGCCAAAATGGAGCACAAAGGCCTGGGACCAAAAGAAGCTACGCTCGAAGCCATGCACGAAATTACCGGAGCGCTGATCTCTATTACCCTGGTAATGGCGGCGGTATTCTTACCGGTTGGATTCCTGGAAGGTTCAACAGGTGTGTTCTATCGTCAGTTCGCCTTTACAATGGCTATCGCTATCGTGATCTCGGCATTGAACGCGTTAACATTGAGTCCTGCTTTGGCAGCTTTGTTCCTGAAACCGTTGCATCACGATCATAACGGCGAATCGGTTAAAACAACCTTTAAACAGCGTTTCTTTAACGGCTTCAACACCAACTTTAACGCACTGACCAACAAATATGTAGGCGGCCTTAAATTCCTAACCAAAAATAAATGGGTGGGTATGGTAGGTTTGGCTATCGTAACGTTTGCAGTAGTAATGATGGTAAGGGGGACCAAAACAGGTTTCATCCCCACAGAAGACCAGGGCTTTATCGCCATCGCGGTTAACACCCCTTCCGGTACCTCGCTCGACCGCACCTCGAAAGTGATGGAGCAAGCCGAAGCTACCGTAGGTAAAAATCCGGCTGCAAGGTTTGTGACTTCGGTACCGGGCTTTAACCTCTTAACTAAATCGAACAGTCCTTCATCGGCTATCTTCTTCGTACTGTTGAAGAAACCTGAAGAACGCGGCAAGGTGAAAGACATTAATGCCATTATGAACCAGATCCGTGGCGATCTGGGTGCTGTAACCGGCGGTAGTTTCTTCGTGTTCAGCTTCCCAACCGTTCCCGGTTTCAGTAACGTTGAGGCGCTCGACTTTGTATTGCAGGATAAAACCAGCGGTAAACTGGATAAGTTCAGCGAGATCTCCAATAAATTCATTGGCGAACTGATGAAGAAACCGGCAGTAGCCTACGCCTTCACCTCGTTCAAAGCCGACTACCCGCAATTGCAGTTAGAGGTTGATGATGACAAGGCCAATCAGTTGGGTGTAAACGTGAAAGACATTTTGCAAACCATGCAGGTGTACTTTGGTAGCGCCCAGGCGTCAGACTTTAACCGCTTCGGTAAATATTACCGTGTGCAGGTTCAGGCTGATATTGCCGACCGTGCCGACCCTTCATCTATCGACCGTGTGTACGTAAAGAACAGATCAGGCGAAATGGTGCCGATCAATACGTTGGTGAAACTGACCCGTGTATATGGTTCAGAAACCGCATCGCGTTACAACCTGTTCAACTCTATCGAGATCAATGCTATCCCAAAACCAGGCTTCAGCTCTGGTGAGGCTATCAAGGCGATAGAGGAAACAGCTAAAGAACAATTACCATTAGGTTACACTTACGATTTCACCGGCCAAACCCGTGAGGAGATCGCGTCAAACGGTCAGTCAACCGCAGTGTTCCTGTTGTGTCTGGTGTTCGTGTACTTCCTGTTGTCGGCACAGTATGAGAGCTATATTCTGCCATTGGCGGTTATCTTTTCTATCCCTACAGGTGTATTAGGTGTGTTCATCGCCATCGGCTTAACCGGTATTGAAAATAACATTTATGTACAGGTAGCGCTTATCATGCTCATCGGTCTGTTGGCCAAGAACGCCATCCTGATCGTCGAGTTCGCGGTACAGCGGCGTAAGCATGGTCTGTCGCTCATATCAGCGGCTATCGAGGCAGCCAAATTAAGGCTTCGTCCTATTATCATGACCTCGCTGGCATTCGTGTTCGGTCTGTTCCCGATGAGTATCGCAACCGGTCCGTCGGCACAGGGTAACCACTCTATCAGTATTGCCGCCGCAGGTGGTATGGTGTCGGGAGTTATTCTCGGTCTGTTCATCATACCGGTGCTGTTCGTCATCTTCCAAAGTTTACAGGAAAGAATTACCGGCGCACCCGAACCCGTGTTAGACCGCGAGCACGATGAACACATTAAACAGCTGGAAGGCGAATTGACAGTATAAAGAACGTGTATTGCTTGCCTCCGCCCGCCCGCTCTAAATGAAAGGGCTCTAAAAATGCAGCTTAAATCCTCTCCTTGTGAGAGGATTTAGGTGAGGCAATCAAAACGCTAACAAAATATAAAAACAATGAAAAATCGCATAAACATATCCTTAATGATACTTGCTTTCGCAGTGCTAACGGCCTGTTCGGTATCAAAGGATGTAGAAACACCCAAACCTGCACTGCCCGAAACCTTCAGGAGCGCAGTTACCACCGGCGATACCAGCAGCATTGCTGATATACAATGGAGACAATTTTTTACCGAAACTACCCTGCAAAAACTGATCGACAGCGCAATCGCTAAGAACTACGATATGCAGATAGCCGTTAAAAATATCGAAGCATCGCAATTGCTGTTCAAACAGGTAAAACTGAACAACATTCCAACTGTCGATCTGAATGTTACTGCCAGTTCAAACCGCCCGTCAGACAATAGCGTTACCGGCCTGAGTTTAAAACAATATGATATCGGCACCAAACATATTGAAGATTACAATGCTAATTTATCTGTATCATGGGAGGCCGACATCTGGGGTAAAATTCACAATCAGCAACGCAGCGCACTTGCGGCTTATTTACAAACTGCCGAAGCCCGCAAAGCCATCCAGACAAACCTGGTGGCAACTGTATCGCAGGGCTATTATAACCTGCTGATGCTGGATGCGCAGCTGGATATTGCTAAACGCAACGTACGTTTAAACGATAGCACACTAACAATCATTAAACTGCAATACGATGCAGGGCAGGTAACGTCATTGGCCGTTCAGCAAGCCGATGCTCAAAAACAGGCTGCCGAGCAACTGGTACCTCAATTTGAACAGAACTTAGCTATTCAGGAAAACGCCCTGCGCATTTTAGCCGGTCAACTGCCCGATAGGATCGAACGTACTGCAAACCTGAATGAGTTAGCAATTCCTGCCACTACATCTACAGGCGTGCCATCGGCCATCGTAAGCCGTCGCCCTGATGTACGCAGCGCCGAGTTAGCCTTGCAGATTGCCAATGCAAAAGTAGGTATCACCAAAGCCGAAATGTATCCTGCTTTAAGGATCACTGCACAAGGTGGTGTAAATTCATTCAAGGCCAGCAACTGGTTCAATGTACCGGCTTCATTGTTTGGCGTAGTTGCTGGCAGCGTGGTTCAGCCGTTGTTCGATCACAACGAACTCAAAACCAACTACGAAGTAGCCAAGGTTGATCGTGAGAAAACTGTACTTCAATTCCGTCAATCGGTGTTGAATGCCGTTGGTGAAGTATCTGATGCATTGGTAAAGATCGACAAACTGAAAGCTCAGCAAACCATAGCCGCCAACAGGGTAAACACCCTGCAGCAGGCCACCAAGAATGCCGACCTGCTATTCAAAAACGGATTGGCTACCTATTTAGAAGTAATAACCGCCCAGGGCAACGTTTTACAAAGCGAGCTTGAACTGGCATCAATTAAGAGAGACGAGTTAAGCGCAGTATCTGAATTATACAGATCGCTGGGCGGCGGTTGGAAATAATTAATTGAAAAACTACACTATGAAAGACTTTTTAACATTACAGGGCAAAATGTTGGTTTGCTCACTCAAAGATTGGAACGTAACCTTAGCATTCTGGGGAATTGTGGTGGTGATTGAAGTAGTAATGAATTTGCTGAGATAAACTTCAATTTCAACTAATACTAATGCGGCGAATAATGACCTTATTCGCCGCATTTTTGCGTTGAATAGGTTAGATTGTGAATTTTATATGAGCCGAATAGCGCATTTATTCGGCTCACAATTGAGCATTTTCTGAGCCGAATAGCTGGCGGTTTTTGAAGATTAATAAATTGGCTTTTGTCTAATATTTGCCAAATCGTTACCTTTCAGCCCCAATTATCCGCTACCGAATGACTTATTATAATCTGAAATCTTTCTGCATAAAACTCTTTACCGCAATATTATTTGTAAGCACACTGACCGTCTCCGGTCAGGATGCGAAATACGCTTTAATTCCGTACCCAACCAGTTTGACCCCAGGTAAAGGCGCCTTTAACATTACTTCAACGACGTTCATTGTTGCTTCGGCAAAATTCAAAAGTGAAGCCAACGAATTAAATGAATTACTAACCAAAGGTCTCGGCACGCCATTAAAGATTACTCAATCTGCAAAGTCTAATTCAATCAAATTAACTTACGATGCGTCAATCACTGCGCCGGAAGGCTATAAATTAACTATTACTCCGCGACGGGTTGTTATTGCCGCTAAAGACGGCGCCGGTATTTTTCACGCCATCGAAACCATCAGGCAACTATTGCCGGTTAGTGTCGAAGAAAGTAAGGTAAGCAAACAATTCTCGCTGCCTGCCTTAACCATTACCGATGCCCCGGCCTATACATGGCGCGGAATGCACCTCGATGTATCGCGTCACTTTTTCTCTGTAGCTTATCTGAAAAAATTCATCGACAGGCTGGCGCTTTATAAAATGAACAAACTGCACCTGCACTTAACCGACGATCAGGGCTGGCGCATTGAAATAAAGAAATATCCCAAACTGACCGAAGAAGGCGCCTGGCGGACTTTTAACAATCAGGATTCGGCCTGCATGAAACGCGCTGCCGATAACCCCGATTTCAACATCGATCCCGAACACATCATCCAACGCGACGGCAAAACGCTTTACGGTGGTTTCTACACACAGGAAGAAATGAAAGGCCTGGTGGCCTATGCGGCAGCAAGGCACATCGATATCATTCCTGAGATCGATATGCCCGGTCACATGATGGCCGCCATCAATTCGTATCCGTTCCTTACCTGCAATGGCGAGAATAAATTCGGAGAGCTGTTTTCGAAACCTATTTGCCCCTGCAACGAAACCACCTTTGAATTTGCGCAGAACGTATTTACCGAGATCATGGACATCTTCCCCTCAAAATACATCCACATTGGCGGCGACGAAGTAGACCGTTCCGACTGGGCCAAGTCTGATGCCTGTAAAGCCCTGATGGCCAAAGAAGGCATCAAAGACCTGCCCGCTCTGCAAAGCTATTTCATTAACCGGATGGAGAAGTTTTTCAATTCCAAAGGCCGCAAACTGATAGGATGGGACGAGGTAATTGAGGGCGGCATCAGCAAAACAGCCTTGATAATGTACTGGCGCACCTGGGTGCCCGACGCTCCTGTAAAAGCGGTGAAAAACGGCAACACCGTAGTTATGGCGTCCGGCGAACCGCTGTATTTCGATAATCAGCCCGACCAGAATACGCTTTATAAGGTTTACAATTTCAATCCCATCCCTAAAGCCTTAAACGCGCAGGAAGCAAAATCGATCATCGGCGGCCAGGCCGAGCTTTGGTCGGAGATGATTCCTTCAGAAAAACGCGCTGACTACATGTACATGCCCCGCATGACCGCCCTCGCCGAAAATTTATGGACCGCCAAACCTGAATTGTATGGATCCTATTCAGAACGCATTATCCAACAATTTGCCCGCATGGATGCGCTCGGCATCAACTACCGCCTGCCCGATCTGCCCGGCCTGCTGAATGATTATGTGTTTGTTGATGAAGCAAAACTGAGCGTTGCCAAACCGCTGTCAAGCTTCATCATCCGCTATACCACCGATGGTTCGGCACCTACAGCCTCATCTCCTGAACTGCCATCGCCGTTAACCATCACCAGATCAGAAATGGTAAAGGTGGCGGCATTTACGCCATCAGGTACCCGCGGCGATGTTTACAGTTTAAACTATACGCAGCAGCCAATGCTTGGCGCTGTAAAAATTGCACCGCCTAAGCCCGGCCTGCTTTCCAACTACTACAAGGCCTATTTTAAAGAAACCGGACTGATGAAAAACGCTAAGCCCGACAGCTCATTTACCAGCAATACCGTCGCCGTTCCTGCATCGGTAAAGGCGCCTTCGTTTGGCATCACTTACCGCGGCTTCATCACCGTTCCGGCTGATGGTATTTACAGCTTTTACCTCACCGCCGATGATGGCGCCGTTTTGAGAATCGGCAATTCGGTAACGGTCGACAACGATGGAAATCACTCCGCCCGCGAGCGCAGCGGACAGGCCGCCTTAAAACTGGGTGCGCACCCCTTTGCCCTCGATTTTATTGAAGGCGGCGGCGGTTTTACATTAAAGCTGCTCTACAGCGTGAACGGCTCGGAACCTAAAGAAATTCCTGCCGCATGGTTAGGACACTGATAAAAGACTATTAACCTATTCCTGAAAGTTCTATGGAAATTCATCTCAATTACTAAAAATATTAGTAATTTTGATCGATATGAATGTGGACAGGATAACGGAGAAATTGAACATATTGGCCGATGCAGCCAAATATGATGTATCGTGTGCATCCAGCGGGAGCAAGCGAAAAAATGAAAATAAGGGCCTTGGCAATGCCAGTAACGGTATCTGCCACAGTTACACGGAAGATGGGCGCTGTGTTTCTTTATTGAAGATCCTATTGACCAATCATTGCATTTTTGATTGTGCTTATTGTGTTTCGCGGAAGAATAATGACATCAAGCGTGCCGCCTTTACCGTTCAGGAAGTTGTCGATCTCACCATTAACTTCTATCGCCGTAATTATATCGAGGGCTTGTTTCTGAGTTCCGGTATTTTTAAGGATGCCGATTATACCATGGAGCGGTTGGTCCGCGTGGCCAAAAAGCTCCGTACCGAGCATAACTTTAACGGCTATATTCACCTTAAATCCATTCCCGGCGCAAGCGATGAACTGATGCGCGAAGCGGGCCTGTATGCCGACCGCCTTAGCGTCAATCTCGAAATGCCCACCGAGGTTGGTCTGAAACTGCTGGCTCCCGAAAAGAACCGCCAGGATATGATCGACCCGATGGATTTCCTGAAAAACGAGATCATCCAGCGCACGGAAGAGAAAAAGCTATTCAAAAATGCACCCCTGTTCGCACCCGCCGGCCAAAGCACGCAGGTGATCATTGGCGCCACACCCGAAGACGACCGCGAGATTTTACATACTGCCAACCATTTCTATAAAAATTTCAATTTAAAACGGGTTTATTACTCAGGTTATGTGCCGGTATTAGCCGATACCCGCCTGCCCGGTTTAAATACCGCCGTACCCATGGTGCGCGAAAACCGGCTTTATCAGGCCGACTGGCTCATCCGTTTTTATGGTTTCAATGTGAACGAGATTGTGAATACCAATCAGCCGCTGCTTGATCTGGATATCGACCCAAAACTGTCATGGGCCATCCGTAACATGCAAGTGTTTCCCATCGATATTAATAAAGCTGATCTGGCCTTGATCCTGCGGGTGCCGGGCATCGGCGTATTATCGGCACAAAAAATAGTCAGCGCACGAAAGTTCGCTTTTTTGGGATGGGAACAATTGAAGAAAATAGGCGTCGCCGTTAACCGTGCCCGCTATTTCATCACATGCAAAAATAACCAGTTTGAGCGCCGCGATTTGACGGGGACCAAAATCAAACAATTTATCCTCGCCGAATCGCAAAGCAAATATTTAAAGAATACCCAAACCCAACTCAGCATTTTTTAAGATGACGAGGTTGATCTATGATGGTACTTTCGAGGGGCTGCTCAGCGCAGTTTTTGACATTTATGCCCTTCGCCTCGGCATGGTCAACCTGCAAAAAGAGGGCGAGGCTAATGCTGCGATATTTGAACAAACCCAACAGGTCATCACCGATCAAACCCGCGCAGATCGCGTATTAAAAGGGCTGAAAGAAAAACTATCGTCCAACGGCGTGCAGCGGGTTTACATCGCGCATCTGGCCGGGATCACCAAGGAAGAGAATAACATCGTCGGCTTTATCCGGCACGTGTTTGATAGTTCGCAGAACATCGAGGGCGATTATGCCAATCGCTATGTATCGCGCATTTCGGAAGTCGTTAAAATGATGCGCCGCGAAAAGCACCGCATGGAGGCTTTTATCCGCTTCCAAAAATTGAAGGACGATATTTACTACACCGCCGTCGAGCCTGATTTTAACGTGCTGCCAATGCTCATCAAACATTTCAAAAACCGTTACGCCGATCAGAAATGGTTGATCTATGATATCAAACGCAAATACGGCATTTACTATGATCTGCACGATGTTGAATATATCTCGATGGAGTTCTCATCCGTAAAATCTGCTGATAAGGTCGTCGCTGTTTTTGATGAGGAAGAAGAAACCTACCAGCATTTATGGAAAAACTATTTTAAAAGCGTCAATATCACCTCGCGTAAAAATACTAAATTGCATATAAGGCACATCCCGAAACGATATTGGAAACATTTGACAGAGAAGATTTAAAACTGTTCCGGTACGTACAATTTCAGGTTGACTGACGAACGTAATTTTGATTAGTTTAAAATCAAATCGAAATGAAAAAATATCTCCTCATCCCCGTATTGATCGTCATCGCATTAAGAGGTAAAGCACAAACTGCTGCACAAAGTCAACTAAGCGAGGCCCGCAAAGCTATAGCGCAAAGTAACGCTGTTTATTTCCAGTCGTTCGCCAAAAACGATTCGTCAATATTTATCAATTGTTACGCTCCCGACTGCATCATCATGGCACCTAACGCCCCGGGTATGAAAGGTCACAAAGGCGCATTGGATTTCTTCAGGTCGGCGTATAAAGATTATGGCCTGCGCAACGGTAAATTTATTACCACCAACGTTTACGGCATGGGCAACGGTTATGTGACCGAAGAAGGTCTTTGGCAATCGTTCGATAAAAACAATAAAATGTTTGATAACGGCAAATTCCTTGTGCTTTGGAAAAAGACACCGAAGGGCTGGAAAATGTTCCGCGATTCTTTCAGCAGCGATCATCCGGCTAAATGACCGGGAAAATAGTGTAAATTTACGTTATGGAATTCAGGCAGTTTTTTCCATCCGGTATTTTAAAACCTTACATCAGGCATTACTATATCTTTGAGTCAGATTCCGACATCGAATTTGAGGATACCGTTTTTCCGAGCGGCGATATGGAAATGATCTTCAACCTGGGGCATGGCATCTGGGAATCGTCGGTCGAAAATGAATTCCTGAAAACACCTCAAATAGAACTATGGGGCCAGATCACCAAGCCACTCCCTATCCGGTCGAAAGGCCGGCATACCATGCTTGGAGTTAAATTCTTTCCCCATTCGGCAGCTGTATTTTTTAAGGACGAGATCGGCATATTTAATGACCAGATCATGGACCTCGCCGACATAATGGGCAACCCTGTTAAAGCGCTGCACATCCGCCTGCTCGAAACGCCCGGGCAAACCGAACGGATCGAACTCATCGAGCAATTTCTCATCAAAAAAATGAGGGATAATGAACGGCGCGTATTTAAGCTGAATAAGGTTGCCGATATTCTAACCTCCATCAAACAGGATCCGTCAGAAAACAGTTTCGGCAACATCGCGTCGCGTCACGGCATTACCTCCCGGTACCTGCATAAACTGATCTATCAGAACACTGGCCTTTCGCCAACCTCGTTCAATAAGATCAGCCGTTTCCAGTTCAGCCTTAAACTTATCTCCAAAAACCAGCAGCCGCTTACCGATATTGCCTACGCTGCGGGTTATTTCGACCAGTCGCATTTTATCAGGGACTTCAAGTCGTTCACCGGTTTTACGCCCTCTGCCTACCTGCAAAATATCACCCCGGTGAACCAGCTTTTGCAGCAATAATTTATATAGACTGTAATTAAAATTCACAAACAACCCTTTGTAGTTCATTAACTATGAGCGTGTTCTATTTTTAATTTTGACTTTTTAATTTTGAATTTATTTCAACTGTTCCGGTACGTACAATTTTAAGATTTCCGGCCGCCGTAGTTTTGTTAAACATTAAATAACAAACAAAACTATGAGCAATTTTCAAGCATTTTCGCAGCTCCACAAAAATCCGGAGCCCCTTCTTTTAGGCAATATATGGGATGTAAACAGCGCGAAAGTATTCGAGGCGACGGGCTATAAAGCCATCGGTGTTTCAAGCCAGGCTATTTCAAATACATTTGGCTATGACGATGGTGAGAACCTGCCGTTCGACCTGTTGCTGCAGGTCGCCAAACGGGTAACACAGGTGGTCAGGATTCCGTTTTCTGTTGATATGGAGGGCGGTTTTAGTCGTACCATTAACGGCATCACCGATAATATCAGCAAGCTTCACGATGCAGGTGTAGTCGGCATCAATCTCGAGGACACTATCCCCGGTGCATCCCGTCAGTTCAGGCCGGTTGACGAATTTAAGGAGATCCTTTCAGCGGTGACCAATCACATCAGCCGTAATAATTTAGAGATCTTCGTCAACGTCCGCACCGATGTCTTTCTTTTAGGATTAGATAACCCGCTTCCCGAAACGCTTACCCGAATCGAAGCCTACAGCAACGCTGGTGCTAATGGCATATTTGTCCCCTGTATCACATTGCCGGCGGATATTAAAGCGGTAACCACGGCCACTGCGCTGCCCATCAACGTAATGTGTATGCCCAACCTGCCCGATTTTGATGAATTAAAGCAATTAGGCGTAAAGCGCATCAGCATGGGTCCGTTCCTTTTCAATAAGGTTTATCAGGCGGCATCAAAACTGGCAACAACTGTTGTAAGCGACGGAAATTTCACTTCACTTTTTTCATAAATCAATTTAAACATCAAATAAAAACAACATGAACCTACCAAAAAGGGCAGAAGATGCCCACGCAACACTGGCAGCCGCATTTAACACCGGCGATGTAGCCACCGTAATGAGTATGTACGACGTAAACGGCATCATCGTGCCCGAACCCGGCAAGCCTGTATCAGGCAAAGACAAATTTCAGGAAGCCATTACCGCTATTTTGTCCATCCCCGGAAAAATGGAGATCAAAACCGTTTACTGCCTGCAAACCGGCGATCTGGCCGTTGGCCGCTCCGAATGGAGCATTACCGATGGTGATGAAGTAAAGATTGCCGCCAAAGGCATCGAGGTGATGAAGCAGCAACCCGACGGCACCTGGAAGATCGTGATCGACCAGGCCTTCGGCGCCGAAGCAAATCTATTCGCCTAAAAACAAAAAAGCCTTGAGCGGGGACTATCCTCACTCAAGGCTTTTTCTTTTTTAGCAGAGTATATTTGGGCTGTGGGCGGGGTTCACCTTTCACCTTTCACCTTTCACCTTTCAGCCAATACTATTGCTTTTTAATCTCTACTCTTCGATTCAGCTTCCTGCCATCCTCTGTGCTGTTATCAGCAATCGGTTTGCTTTCGCCAAAGCCCTTTACCGAAAGATTATCGGCAGAGATGCCTGTATTCACCAGGTACAACTTCACCGAATTAGCGCGTTCGATGGACAAAGCCATGTTATGATCGGCAGTTCCCTCTGCTGATGAGTTGCCGTTCAGCACAAACTTTACCGATGGATCTTTTTTCATTTCGGCAGCGGCCTGGTCCAGAATAGGGTACGAGTCAGTTTTTAAGATGCCTGAATTAAACTCAAACTGGATATTCCTGAAATTATAATTAGGCTTGGCAGGTGCCGGTGCAGGAGCTTGCTGAACCGGTGCAGGTGCCGGAGTTTGAACTGGCGGCGCTTGTTGTGAAGCAGGAGCCGGATCGGGCGGATACGAAACCGCCGGTTTAGTAACAACCGGTTTCTTTGCCTTACAGGCTGGTAAAGCGGCAACCGCAAATAAAATAACTACTGGTAATAAATAATGCTTTAGTGTTTTCATAAGTAACCAATGTGTGCGTGTAAATATAGAAACGCAGCATAAAAAGGCTTATTGTAAGTTTTAAACTTACTCACATCTTCTGCAGGCACCAGGTGGTCATGCAACGCAGGTTTTGTACGTTGGTGGTTTTAATGGGCTCATACAGGATGCCGTTCAGATCCTGTGAATAATCGAGCAGGATCTGTTCGGTTACCAGAAAACGCGTCGAACCATCGGGCAACAGATAACGGCCGTTACCCACAGATTGGACCAATATTTCGATACCAATGCTCGAGGCGAGCCGCGCAAAGAAATAACCGCCTGGTTTCAACACCCTCCACATGGATCGCAGCATTGAGTCGAAATGATGTTCATTATTGGCGAAATGCAGCACCGCGCTGCTGATCACCAAATCAAAGGCAGCATCGTCAAACGGCAATTCTTCGGCAGAACTTATTTTAAAATGATCTTCTGAAATACCCGGTACAAGCGTTTTTGCCAGTCCCCTTACGGCTTCGATCGAATTTGGATTTGGATCGATACCGTAAACATCGAAGTCATTTTTCAGAAAGTAGATAATATTCCGGCCACCGCCGCAGCCCGCATCCAGTATTTTATGGCAATCGTCGAAGCGGCCTTTTAACAGTTGATCGAACAGGTAAATATCTATATCGCCATAAAGCTCCCGGATTTTGTTGGTCATGGTCAAAAGTATCGGGAAAATTCAGAAAATAAAAAGAGGCCGCCTCAAAAGTTTAATTCTCCGCGCAGCTCTGTTACTTCTTTGCGGCCCCACTAATTAAGAAATAACATCTACGGTAAATTGTTCGGCTGCCGTTCAGCAGCGATATGATAGTTGAAGTTTGTGGTAAAACCGCCGCTTACGCCCACGCCGTAAAATATATCATACACCGGTGGCAATGATTTATCTGCTACCATCTTATCTATAAAATCAGACAGGGAAACAGGTGTTGCGGGCTTAGAGCCAACCCATTTATTGATACTTAAGGTCCTGTCCCATTTTACACTTTCAGGCACTGGTTGGGTCATACCCGACAGGTTGAGATAATAGTTGGTTTCTTTGGTGAAGCGATAAGATACCGTATCATATTCTGCAACTTCGTAAGAAGGATTATTTCCATGATCCATACCGATAGAAGGAACTATCCGCATGTAGGAAATTGCCGAAGCTGAATCGGTGCTTTTCCCTTTATAAAAAACTTTAAAATCGTTCAGGTGGGTATGACTGGCGATCATCATCCTGATCTGTTTGCTGTTTTTACCCACCTGCTGCGAGAACAGATCGGTGAGGCTGCCTGCCGGGCCGCTTGACGACCACATTTGCCCACCACTATACCCATCCACGCCTGGAGGAATGTGCGAAATTATCCAGATATTTTTAGATGTATCGGCTAATTCGTTTGGTAGCCAGTTGGATAACATCTCATAACCTTCCGTGTAATAATTATAGCCCCTGCTCACGCCGCCCTGGCTTACCAATGTGGTATTCATCACCACAAATTTTAGTTTACCGATAGAGGTGGAATAATAGCCGTCGCCTTTTCTGTAAGCTGCTGTGTCGATACCCAGCCCTGCAAAATTCCAGGCATTTGCAAAGTTTGCCAGGAATTGCGGGCTTTGCTTTTGATAATCTAACGCGCTGTCGTTATTCCCATAAGTTGGAATAATGGGAATGTCTTTATATTTTTTACGAAAGAGGCTCGCTATAAATTGTATCGATTTTTGTTTTAATGTCTCGTCACTGATGGGACTGTTATGCCAGATGAAATCGCCCGCGATGATAATAAAATCGGGCTTTTGTATGGTGTTATACATGTTATTGAGAGCACTTACCACCACTGCGTAGTTCGCATCGTGTCCTCTCAAATTGGGCGCTATCATATTTGCTGCCTTTTGATCCAATATCGATTCCCATTGGCTAACATCGGCTGCGGATAACGCAGTGACCAAACTGTCATCTGACTGGTAAACGCCATTCTTCGAAAAAAACGGATTAAGGTGTATGTCTGAAACGATAAGGCATTTTCCCGACAAAGGAATAGTAGCTTTGACCTGGTTTTTAGCGCATGGGCAGCAGCCGGATATTATAAAAGATAGATACAATAGACGTTTTAGGGCTTTCATTGTGTTCAGGTTTGATTCGGTTTTACAAACTGAATCTACAATTTTTTTTTATTTTTGCAGCAATTCCTTATTGATTAACGCTTTAAATATCAGGGAATCATGCTAAGGCTTACTCAAATATCGCCCCATTCGCCCATTGCCTAAAAGGTAGGCAAAATCCTATTGTCAATTTTTTTGAACAATGAATAACCGGTCGTAACGCAACGATCTGTTAGGTTTTTGCGCTGCCGCAATTTCCTGCAGGCCTGGGCGGGACCATATACTCCGGAAAGACCGGAAAACAAATCCATTAAATAATTAAAAAGCCATGCATACCTGAAACTGGTGTGCTTAGACAAAATATCAAAACCCTTATGGGCAATTTAAAAACAAAAGATCTGACAAAAATCGGTTATACCAACAATCAGCTGATCAGCCTCACGTTGGGGATAACCGCTAAATATTTTAAACATTATACTAATCAGCAAATTATAGATGTATTAACAGCGATAAAAGAAAATCCAGCCCTTTACCTTGAAGACGAGATAATCGGTAAAATAGCCGACAAAATAATCGGCAAGAGAGATGCCCCCGCTTTTAAGGCGTTCGATCTGAAACAGGAACCTGCGCCTTGCAAAATTTACGGAGGTCAGGACATTGAAACTGCTGCCAAAAAACAAATGGAACTGGCTATGCAGTTACCTGTAAGCGTGCAAGGGGCCTTAATGCCCGATGCGCACATGGGCTATGGCCTTCCAATTGGCGGAGTTCTGGCAACCGATAATGCGGTGATTCCTTATGCCGTTGGAATGGATATTGGCTGCCGCATGGCGCTTACCATTATCGATGAAACCGATGCTTTTATAAAGCGTTACGAGTACCAGCTAAAACAGGCGCTAAAAAATCATACGCATTTCGGAATGGAAGGCGGACTCGATACCCGCCAGGAACACGAAATACTCGACAGCCGTGTATTCAGTGAAATAAGTTTTTTACGCCCGCTAAGAAGTAAAGCCGTAAGGCAATTGGGTACATCGGGCAGCGGCAATCATTTCGTGGAGTTTGGTGAATTGGCAATGGCTGAAGGTAATGCGTTCGGTCTCCCGGCAAAAAAGTATACCGCATTGCTTACACATTCCGGAAGCCGCGGATTGGGGGCTGCCATTGCCAAATATTACACGCAGGTAGCCATGAACACCTGCAAGCTGCCACAGCATGCCCAGCAACTGGCCTGGATCGACCTTGACAGCGAAGCCGGTCAGGAATATTGGCTGACGATGACATTGGCCGGCGATTACGCAAAAGCCTGCCATGAGCGGATTCATGCTAATCTTTTAAAAGCAACAGGACTTAAGGCGTTAACGGTGATAGAAAACCACCACAATTTTGCGTGGAAGGATACTTTGCCGGATGGTCGCGGAGTTATCGTTCACCGTAAAGGGGCGACGCCGGCTCATGCTGGTGAGCCGGGAATAATTCCGGGGAATGTAACCACGCCTGCATATCTCGTAACGGGGCGAGGTATAAATCAAGCGTTGTATTCTGCATCGCATGGAGCAGGCCGTGCTATGAGCCGGCAAGGCGCCAAAGACAGCATGACAGTTTCGGGAATGAAGAAGTTATTGTCGAACGCCGGAGTGACTTTGACAGGCGGCAGCGTAGAAGAAAACCCGTTAGCCTATAAGGACATCAACACTATAATGCGCGCTCAAAAAGAATTAGTAAATATTGAAGGCGAGTTTATGCCCCGAATAGCACGGATGAATAAAGAATAACCTAAACAAATAAGGCTAAGTGCGGCGTATAACGCAGGCTTAGCCTTTTCAGTATCCTTAAGTTATGGCTGCAGATTTAACGATTCCAGCTTTTCGGCCACGAGGTGTAAAACCTCCTCGTTCACGATACCTGAATTTTTGCAGATATATAAGCCATGATGCCCATCAGGTTCAAAGCTTGCAATGAACCTATTATCATCAAATAATTCAAATTTACAATGATCACCGCTATGATGCATATAATCACGCACTTCGAAACGATAGTTCACGTTGTGGTCGGTTACTGATATTTCAATTTTTTCCATCGCTGCATCGGTATTACAATATAATCAAATAACCTGATTATTGTTTTGATTTAAAGAAAAGCGCAATGGTTTTAAAATAGCAAAGCGGATGTTTGTTTAGAACATCCGCTTTGCTATTCGGGCACATATTAGTGCCTGTTGCCTGAGTTAGATGAATGGGACGATCTGCCGCCCTTGCTTGAAATTTCGCGGTGTTTGCTTTCATCCATGTTCGCAAAATTTCCGCTGTTAGCATGTTTTCTGCCCATGCTGTTCTGATTAGATTGCCTTTCGGTGCCAGAATGATTTTTTTGATTCGTTGCCATTTCTAATAAATTTTTATGGTTTATAAATCATTAACTGGCTTATTTAATATAATTAGCATGCCAAGCGTCGTAATTGCCATTAAACCCGGTGATTTAGAGTAATTTATTAAAAGATACCTCAAAAATAGCTTAAAGGGCAAAGTTTTGGCAATGGCAAATATTGTATACCTTGCGGAACACCATTGTATATTAATCCAAATTCAGGTTTAAACATTAAAAAGGTTTTGCAATACGCTTTTCCTGTATGAAGAATGAAAAAAATTTTACCGGTTATAGTCATATCACAATTCTTCTGCACTTCGCTATGGTTTGCCGGGAATGCAGTAATTGCTGATATATCGCAGCAGCTTCATCTTAATCAATCCTATTTAGCTTATCTCACCAGCGCTGTCCAGGCTGGATTTATTTGCGGTACGCTGATCTTTGCCATATTAAGCATGGCCGACCGGTTTTCACCATCGCGTGTTTTCTTTTTTTGTGCGATGATTGCAGCGCTTGTGAACTTAGCTGTAAGCTTAAATGGAATTAACGTGTTTGAATTAATGGCCCTACGGTTCCTGACCGGCTTTTTCCTTGCTGGTATCTACCCGGTAGGAATGAAAATAGCTGCCGATCATTATGACGCTGGTCTCGGAAAATCGCTGGGTTTTCTGCTTGGCGCACTGGTACTCGGCACCGCATTTCCACATCTTTTAAAAAGCGTCACCTTTGCATTGCCATGGCAATACGTCATATTCTCTACCACAATTCTCTCTGTTATTGGCGGGGCGGGCATATTTTTGTTAGTGCCTGATGGCCTTTATCGTAAACCTGGCGCTAAATTAAATCCATCTGGATTTCTAAAGAACTTCAACAATAAAGATTTTAGGAGTGCCGCATTTGGCCATTTCGGTCATATGTGGGAATTATATGCTTTTTGGGTATTTGTTCCGACGATACTCGCTGCCTACAATACAAGTAATCCTGCGGCTCAGTTAAATGTTCCTTTACTTTCATTCTTTATCATAGCAAGCGGTTCAATCGCATGTGTGATCAGTGGATTGATTTCCCATAGCATTGGCACAAAAAAGACAGCAACTATCTCACTTGCTATTTCATGCTGTTGCTGTCTTGCGTCGCCGTTATTTTTTTTTAATGTATCAGCAACGGTATTTATTCCTTTTCTTTTTATCTGGGGGATGGCTGTTATTGCAGACTCGCCTATGTTCTCGACAATGGTAGCTCAAAGTGTTCCCCCGACTTTAAAAGGAACATCGCTAACTATCGTGAATTGTATCGGGTTTTCAATTACCATTATCAGTATTCAACTGCTGAATGCATTTAGAACTATTGAGAATGCGACATATATTTATCTATTACTTGCAGCCGGGCCGATATTAGGTCTGATAGCTTTAGGAGGCTTTATAAGAAAGGATAAATAATTCTTCTCAGGATTTAAAGTTCAATTAACGCCCACATAGCCTTTAAACATTTTTCTTCCGAAATAAATGCAAACCCCGCAAAGGGCCAAAGCAATAACGATCCAAATAACCGTAGTTTTTATTCCTGAGACTGCTGCAGAAGGATCTGTTTGTTTAGTCTCTTTTTTCAAGGTTGAATCAGACGTCATCTTAAGCATAGATTGAATTTTTGACCGGTCATCCGTTAAGGTATGTATGTCATTGTTAACCGTGGTTTTTTCATCGACAGCCAGATGGACAGTTTGAGGCTTTGATTTTGCTATCGCTGTTACTACACGGGTCTTTTTATTTGCGAGCAGATCGAGTGTTAAGTCGGCATTTTCAAAATGTGAGATAAGTAAACTGTCATTACCCGGATATGCGGATATTTTGACGGTACCTTTTAAACTGTCGGCACCAATTATGATTGTACTATCAGCTTTTTTTTCGTGGACAATGATGCTTTTGCTTAGAATATCGGTTTTTCTGATACCGGTACTATCTATATTGCTTTTTGTTTGCTGGACAACGTGGCAGCTTCTAATTGATAATTCTTTTTTGCGCAACCAAAAATTATTGCGCAAATTGGCAATACCAAGATTATGTTTTTCATTTGTCGATATAATTAGCTACTATGTAAATGGATTTAATTAATCTTCTTTTTCGATATACCCCGTCGCCTTCTCTGCTGCCTTTTTCGTTGGTATTCCCTTCTACGGTAATCACATATTTGTCTTGCCAGTCATCTACAAAACCGACATGAGCCACTCGGCCTTTTTCAGGAAAATATAGCCCCCATACGTCACCCTGCTGTGGAGTTTTATTGGGACTTTTACTGCTGCGTTTATAAATGACGTGGCTTGTTGTGAAAAGATCTGGGCAATAACCGCTTTTGGGATTGGGAATGCCTGCCCGGCCGAAACTCCAGCAAACGAATGAGGCACACCATGGATTACCTTTACTTAATGCGCAATAACGAAGATAAGTTTCAACCATAACTCCGTCATTTCTGCCGGTTTTTTCTCGTACGCCAACTTCGTGATCGTAAATGTTCTTTATTTTGATTCTTACAGGATTGCTATTAAAGCTATTACAAAGGAGAAAAATAGAGATAAGTAAAACCCTAAATAGATTCTTATTTTTTGCCATGGCGTTAAAGTGTTAAAATCGGTAGTCAGACTGGTTTCTGAATAAGCGCGAAAGAATGACCAGATGGACCGGATGATCCACCAGGTAATAGAAAGGAATATCAAAACTGCAACAACTGCCAGGATAATGGCACTTAATATACCTGCGTCAATAGGAGCGGCAGAAGGATCGATACTTCGTATCATCACCGGAAAGATATAAAGTATAAGCAATGCAACAGCTATCCCAATATACTCGACGTGTTTATGGCTCATTTGCCGCAATCCGTGTAATAGTTTTATAAAATGGCTCTTCATTTTTAAACATTTTTTAATTGTGATTTTAATAGCGTTATTTCCGACTCCAACTGTTTTACTCTTTGTGTTAATACCCGTTCCCTATTATTATGACCATTGATTATTTTAATATACTCTGCTTCTTTTTTTTGCAGTGTTAATATTTGTTCCGCCTGGTTATCCAATTGCAGTTTCAGATCTTTTAGCATCTGGCTATAAATTTCGACGCCTGTAAATTGAGTTTGCACGTCGGCAAATTGTTTCTGGGCGTGCGCGAGTAAAGTCTCCGCCCTGTTTTTCCTGCGAAGTAACAGGGCGGTTATAACCATACCTACACCGGCCGAGCAAAAGGTCTGAAGAAAAAATGCGGCAGAATAGATGTCTGTATTCATTTAATTATGTTTTATTAGCCCAATATTTAGCAAACTGAAATAAGCATCTCTATAGCTGAGCTTTTTGATACTTCCATCTTGCTGAGGTACTTCCTTGTCGCCGGTAATTTCTAAAGTTTCAAAGGCACTCTCTTTAAGGTCAGGTAAACTGATATCGAATTTTTTATTTACCAGGTCATCGAAGTCACGCCTGATCTGATCCTGATCTTTGGCTTCTCTCTCTCGTTCGCGGATTAATTCCAACTCATCCTTGAATATATTTATGGCTTCGTCTGCTGCTCTTCCGCAAGTGTTGATTGTGTTAGCCAATGCAAAAGGCTGTATGCCATCGCAGGTTTTTAAAATAGCGCATGAATAGCTAATGGTTTGTAGTTCTGTAATGTTAAATGATTGCATTTTAATTTTTATTTAATTTATGATGATATACCCGATGATAGAAGTGTCGGTTGAACTGGATGAATTGATTGTGAATGATGTACCTGCGATAATTGTATAGGATAAGGTGCCTGCCGCGCCGCCGGCAACTGTTCTGGTGAAAAATATGATACTGCCGGCTGATACCGAAGTCGTGTTTACAGTAACAGTGCCCGCAACTAAGGTGGCAGAACCTACGCTCGCATTGGTGCCGGTGGCTACTCTTAGTTTATCACCTATGGTTTTGTTTGTGAATGTTGACGTATTGGCTCTTTCCGCAAAAACATGAGCACATGTGGCTATTTGAGTAGTGTTAGTTCCGGCGGTAGCAGTAGGCGCTGATGGGATCCCTACAAAAGTAGGACCATTTAACTTTGCTACCTGTTGAATATTACCGTCATAATAAAACAATCCCGCTGTTTTGTACCAAAAATCGCCGGATGTTGGAGTGGTCGGATCTGCCCCGTTATTAAAATGGATTGATGATCTTGTAGTTGTAGAAGCTGCTAAAGTCAAAAATGCTACAGTGGTATTTATGGCAGTTCCAATGGCAAAGCCCCCATCGCTCGCAACCCTGGCCCGCTCTGCCGACGCATTGGCCCCCGACCTGTTATTAAACCTGATTGAATTAGCATTTGTGCCAGCTCCCTGCCCATAAGCATTTATATTTATACGGCCGCCGTTGTTAGCACCCGTGCCCTGATCAGGGTAAATTTGTATAGCAGATCCGCCATTAGTATCAGTGCTCTCCGCTATATTTGCCCTGAGAACAAATGCTCCGTTTCCGCCGGTATTTGTTGCAGCGTTGGGTTGGATATAGAACGATATGGACGAAAAGTCATTGGTGTAATTTATCGTTCCGGAAATCAGGCTATTACCGGTGGTTAATGTTCCTGGCGATGCTCCCCCAACAATCCGAAATACCTCTTTTGTAGCAGCATCTGTTGTGCCTGTAGCGTATTTTGCGTTAAATACCAAATCTCCTTGAGTTGTTGATTGTAAAATGCTTTGCAATGAAGCAACTGGGCTTGCACTTCCAGATTCAAATCTTAAATAGCGACCAGAACCCGTAGTTCCGGTAAATTCAAATAAATTAATGTCTCCTTCGTGATGCATCGATTGGGTTCCGGAACTGAAAATACTGTAATTAACACCGCCTGATGTCAATGAATCAATGGCCAATGCTATTTGCGTTCCCAAGGCGCCACCACCACTCAGAGTTGCATTTTCTATGCGTATCGCTTTACGTGTAGTTATGGTTCCCGCCTGAATTGTGGGGGCAGACAACACGGTATACATATTAGTTTGAGTCCCGGTACTTAAATAGGTTGTGCCATCCTGAAATGCTGCGCTGTGGTTGTTATTTCCCGTTCCAGTTATAATCCCCGGGCGTCGTAACTATTCCAACCGCGGCCATCATTATTATTGAAAAAATTGGTCATATCACTAAACCCATGGGTGCCTGAAGTGTCAGTTAACGTTGGATCTGTAGTTATTGCAATAGCGTATTTCCAATGCGTTGATATAGATGCTCCTGAAGGGCGATTATAGTCTGTAATAATGTCAATCGAGCCATCAACAATACCCATTTTTGTATCAATGCTTATGTTTGATGATGGTTGAGGGGAGGCGTAATTATTTAGGTTTTGGATGTAGTTTGCTGAACCAGAGATTGGCGCATAAGCAGATAAATCGATAAGCCTAACAACATCGGTTGGGTTTATTGGAGTGCCATCAACACGCAAAACTTCAGTTATTTCTACGTAGGAACCGGCGGCGGGGAAAATACCTATCCAATCATTACTGGATGTTGTAGAGCCGTCTATTGTAATAGTATGTCCCCCAACACCAGTAGTATAGAAAGCTTCTGCATATATACCATGCCCAGGCATGCGTATGTCGCTGTTTGAACCTTCATATGGCACATATTCGGCCAATGAAGGTATGTCGCTTGTAAGTGCTAATACACCACTTTTACTTGGTATGATTATATTAGCATTACTTAATTGTGTATTTACACCAACACTTATATATGTTGTATAACCACTTGCTATATCTTTTATTAAAAATTCATTAGATTTAAATTGAGCAAATGAACCATCAGCCGAATTTTGCATTGTCGTTGCTAACGCTTCCAATGCGCCACTATATGTTCCTGAACCGGCATAAAAACCTGTAGAAGCATTAATATCGGCTCCCCGAATAGCGCCAGCAGTGAATTCGTGCAAACCTATATTAACATCGCCTGTTGCTCCTGTGTACTTTAGGTAAATATTATCTGCGTACATTGTATCAAGGCTGAAAACATTTCCAGCCAATGAAATACCGGTGCCGTTTGTATAGGTTCCCGCTCCGCTAATTTGTCCAAAGGCAATATTGTCGGTTCCTACAATGGGATCGGTAGAATTAATACATGTCCATTGTGTGTTTTTATTAATGTTGCCATTTTTTACCAAAACAGTAGCACAACCTATTTCGGTAGACGTATCTGCATCTATGGTTCGTGTCCATGTTCCGGCAGCTACCTGATAAATACCATTGCTAATTGCTGTTGTTTGGTTTTTAACCAGCACGCGATCACCTGCGCTTACGACGATACCGTCAACCGTTTGTGCACCTGATAAAGTAATATTTTCCGTAGTTCCAGCAGTTACCTCTTGCTTCCAGCTAAGGCCTGTAAAAAGATTATCGGCGTAGCTTTTGTTTATCAAAGAGTTACCATTAATGGGAAGTGTCGATTGTTGGACATCACCAGTTAATGCTCCACCAGCTAACGATAAATAATTTGTCGGCCATAATAATATGTTTAAAATGCCAATAGGCATAGTTTGAAATTAAAAATAAGCCCATTAAAGGGCTTTTTTTTTAGTAATCTGCTTTAGCTTTTTCTTTTTCTTTGCCTTGTGCCTGGGATAACAGATCGTTGTCATAATAAGAAGCAATGACGAAAAGATCGTAGTCTTTTGTAGATATGATCGTTATCTGCAGTAAATTATTGCCAGATTTGAAATCTGTAAAAAAATTTGCATCGCCGGCTTTTATTGCCTGCACCTCATCGCCATCTCCATTTTTATAAGGCGGCTTAAAGTCTGCAGTTGACTTTCCTTTACCATAGATTTCGGAGACGTCGCTTACCAACGCTTTATAATCGCCGATAACGTCGTCGTCGTGTTCTGGTTTGAAGTAAAATGAACCCTGATACATCTTATTATCGTCAAAGAAAATGGTTAATTGTTCCGATACTCTTGTTCCCAGTTTTACATTGGAGAAATAGACAGCTTTATCAGTTGACTTGGTCGACAAGACGCCACCACGCGCCTTTAAAGCAGTTATGACATCGGCTTTACTGCTGCCAAACTTGATGCCTAAAAAGCCCTCAATTGGTTTATTTGTTTGTGAAAACCCTAAAAAAGGTGTTAAAAGGAATGTGATAAGTAAGATTTTTTTCATTGTTTTGCTAATTTTTTTGGTAAATTTAATACTGTTAATTGATATTTCAAACTGTTTCAAAAATAATTTTAATTGATACGTATTTTTAGAGACAAAGGTTAGCCGAGCTTCACTAATTCAACTTTGGTTGGTTGGCCTTTGCGCCAGGAATCAATTTTATTAATATAGTAATAGGCGCTATCTTGTTTGATGTAAACAGGGATAAGCAGATCAAGTTCCAAAATATCGCGCGGGGTGAGCAGAATGTAACGTACTGTCTTTTTGGTTTGCGTGAGGATTTTTTCCAGTTCGGGATAATATTTTCTGCGCAGATAGTCGAACTTCAGGTTGGGCGAGTTATCGTCGTTGTAGAAGTAAGGTGTGCTTATAATACTGTTCACTATCCGGGTGTCTCCGTTACCATCAGTAAAGGTTACAGGCTTGCCTGATGGTAACCGGGTTTTTTTATCGATCAGTATCCTCGGTGAAACGTTAATGCTGAAATCCTTACTGTCGCTGGTATCATCGATCATTTTTATTTGTGCGATGGTGCCGCCGGTGAAGGAACGGTTTAGCGTGGGGGCAAAAGGTTCGTTAGCCGTTCCGTAAATAAAGCTTGGTGAGGCGGTTAGTGTTTGTACAACGGCCTCTATCTGGTTTCTTATGGGCATAAAAAGTTTTTTGGTTATGTTGTGAATGCGATCGGATCATTGTGCCTGTAGAAGTTCTGAGTATTTTTTTTGATACTCCGCTTCGGTTTTGTTTAGCAAGAGCTTGGTTAAAACGCGCTCGTAAGGCATATTTAAAATTTGCGACCACTTGGTAATGTCACCTCCGGCGAGCGAGTTTACTGTGTTGATGTATTTAAACTTTTCAAATGCCTGTATGCCCGCTCGTTTTTCCAACGCCGATGAAGGCGCTGAAAGAAGCCGGTTTTCCGCGTCGATAAGTTGGGATAACAGGTAAAAAAATATTTGGAGATGGGCAGCGCCTCCATTACCCCAAGCTTTTTGATTTCGGATACAAATTCTTCAGCCTCATATTCGCTGTAAGGTTTGCCGGTGGCCCCGCAATAGAAGTAATGGGCCAACACCTGACAACATGCGGTTAACGAGGGATTGAAATATTGCTGCCAATTTTCCTGGCCGTGAAGTTCGATGTGTTTGGTTATTTCATCGCCTATTATTTCGCGAGCAGCCATGAATGCTCCTACCGGTTGGACAGAAAGGTTACGGGCAACTTTCACGGTAACCATATCACCATTTAAGTTGAAAGTTATGGTTGAGGGGATATCGTCGGCATTGTGTAAATACTTGATCTGATGCGAAAGAAATAAAACAGTGTCGCCAAATGCTGCGAAATCGTCAATGTTTTGTATATTCTTGAGCTGGTCGGCCGGAATGCCGGAAAGGATACTTATTGCATCAATATCACTTAGATCGGTATTTCCCTGAAGAGCGATCATTTGGCCAATGGTGACTTCGGAAAGATTAGAAGGAATAGAGACGGTTAATTTGCCGGTAGTTGTTTTTAGTGTTCTTTTTATCATAGTAAATAATTTCAGAATGTTAATTGCGCTGCGTTAAAGCAACATGCTTAGCTCTTTGATAGTTCCCTCTTTTACATTCGCTGGCGCCAGCCAGCTGTTTCTTTTGTTTTTAGTGCCGGTTTTTAGTTTGTTAAGGGCGACATAACGCAGGGCATCTATCAGGTGGTTCCATGAATCAACAGGTTTGTTAAGAGGACTGCCGGCGCGATCGGTTCTCCATTTATAACGGCTTAGCTCGTTCCGGAGGTTAATACTGCTGCGAGTGATATTGAAAGGGTAACGTTTTAAAATATCGATTGAGTTATTTACGCTATCGGGGCCCTTTTTTGCGGCAGTGATCAGCCAGCCAAGGCGACGCAGTTCTTCAATCGATTTTGGCTCTGCACAATCTGCAATTATGGCGGTATCTTTGCTTATACCTTTTGCAGACAGTTGATTTGAAATATCGATGTTGGTTAGCCCAGTGGCATAAAGGATCTCGTCGATCCAAAGCTCGCCGTTTTGCCTGTAAACCACCAGGAAAGCAGTTTCATCATTAGTAAAGCCGAAATCGAGGCCGGCCGCTACCAGTTTCGCTCCTGCCGGAATTTTTTCGCAAACGGTCCAATTATCAAAAACCAATCCGGTGATCTTGCCGGTTAAGCCTCGTGCATAAACCCGCCATTGCTCCATATCAATGTCCTTTAGTGCCTCTATCTTGTTTTTCATTTGAACAGGAAGAAAAGGGTTATGGCGATGATCGGAGATGATGAGCTGTACACCGGGCTTACCAAGCAAATTATCGTGTACCCAAAAGGCGACGTTTGGGTTATAGTCGATAAATATTTTCCCGCGGGTGCGTAAGGCCAGTTCGGTGTAAACATCCCAGGGAATACCGTTGGCTTCGTTTACAAATAAAAAATCGCGTTTACCGGATTTAGCATCCTGCGCATTTTCGTAGCTTTTAAACTCGATGATCGTCCCATTATAAAACTCGAAGATCCTGTCGGTTTTATTATAACTTTTGATAGCGGACTGTAATGCTGTCCAGTCTGCATAAATATTGAGCGCGTCGCGCAAGGCACCTGCCTTTAAGTTGGGGATGTCCTGACCCACTACGGTTATAACCAGTTTGCCTGTTTCGCAAGCGAGACAAAAGAGAGTGAGGACAATAGAATATGTCTTACCTGAGCTTGTACCGCCTTGGTTTATGACTATATGTGCAGGACTATTATAGTTTTTTCGAAACAGAATGCTGGCTTTTTGCGGCGCCATCTTTTAATTTGATTTATTATGTTTGTTATTCAACCGTATAGCCTTTAATAATGAAAAGCCTTTATTTTTTATCCGCGGTTTTGATTATATGCCTCGGCTCCTGCGGCAGTAAAAACAATCCTAATCCTGTTAATAGCCAGCAAACCATGCTGATTGGTAAATGGAACCTTCAGAAACAGAATACCGTGGTATATGTTGACGGAACCAAACAATCAGAAACCGACAGGTCGGCTTCTGACAAAAACATCAGTTTTATTCAATTTGAAAACGACTCTAAGTTTACCGCTATAAGTTATTATAACTCGGGCGGTATAGGCAGTTTGTCGCTGGGTAATGTTATAGAGGTTGATACTGTACATGGTACATTTTCATTCTCCGGTTCTGTTTTCAAATTATCCACCCCGGCTTTAGCAGGATTTACAGACGGGGTGGTTGCCGGCAGTTCAGGTCCGCCTCCCGTATATCATCTGATATCGCAATCGGCGCAAATAGTTCAGCTGACAACAGCACTGTTGACGTTGCATACAGAATATATTGTTACCGAAACCACCACTGCCGACACAAAGACGGTGAAAAACGAGCTTGATTATTATTACACCAAGTAAATTGCCCTTCGATATTTGCTTTTATTGAAAAAACAATCGGTATATTTAACAATACAATTGTAAACCAATGAAGCACAGGTATATACTTTTGCTATTAACTGCGTGTTTGGTGGGTTTTGGCGCGTGTAAAACCGATGCTGTTAAACCTGCGGTTGAGGTTACCATTGTTGGAAAATGGTTTGTAGTTCAACATAATCTGAAACTTATAAAAGATGGTGTTCAGGTTGGCGAAACTGTAAGAACAACCTATACAAAGGATGATTTTGCGCAGTTTTTTGAAGACGGTTCGGGTTATCAATCGGCCGAAGGCACTACGGTTGCTCCAAGTTTAAGTATCTTTCATTATACTATTAGCGGCAATGTTATAACCCTGTATATTAATGGTAGTAGAGGCATTGATGAAACGATAACCAAACTTACAGAATCGGAGCTTTCCGTTCATTATGAAAGCCAGATACCAGATCCGATTATAGCCGGTAAATTTAATACCGAAATTGACGACTACGCTTTTAAAAGATAACACTATAAAACCACTTCTTTCTCTGTTTCTGCCGGTGGCGGCCCCGATTCAATTATCTCTATCTTTATTGTTTCGGGCGGCGGAACGCCCGTTTGTTTATTTTCGCTCCGCTCTTTCCATCCCATCGATTTAAGAGCAAATATAGTACCGGTGGTAGCCTGGGTATGAAGCTTTTTTTCGTATGAAGCTTCTATACGCAGGCGGCCTCTTTTTAACGTTTCGAAAAACGGCCCGTCTTCGATGTATTTATCAAATTCCTCCAGGCTGCTGAAGCCTAAGAAGAACGCAAAGCCTGCGAATGTGGGCGGCTCCGGTTCACGGTCCCAAACTTTTTGAGCAACGGCGTCATTTTCTTTAGCGGTTTTGGCGGGTTTATTTTCAAAGTGATATTCACCGTTTATAAATTCAAAATACTTATCGATAAGAGTAATTAGGGAATCAATATCAGTAAAATCAGGTGGTGGCATTGTTGTTATGATATAAATGCCATTTGGCATAGTTTATAAACAAAGATAAGGAAATTAAAATAGAAATGCAAATTTATTTAGCAAATAAAGACGGAAGTATGGGTTCTGTATTTCTCCGGAAATTGATAATATCTCACCAAGCTTTTGTAATGGCGATTTTACGCAGAAATGGTTAAAAAATGTTAAATTGTTAGCTATTTTGGTGGTTAGGCAACTATAGATGTTTTATATTCGTTTATAGTTTAGTAGATTTAATTAATAATTTAAATATGCGCGGTAAAAGGGTTACCAACCTTATGTTTTCTTTAGCTATTGCCCTTTTGACGGTGTTTGCATCTTGTCAAAAGGATAGTGATGTTAAAGAAGATGCCGTATTAAAGGCCGGCATCAGCGCAGACAGCACCGTCAATTTATCTCCAGGTAATTTTTTAGCTTCGAAGGGCATTTTGTCATTAACCATCAAAGATTCTACCTATGTGTTTGATGCGTCGAAAGATTCAATAGCATTTATTAACGTACACGATGATGCCAGCGACAATAACCGGTATTTCGGTATTACAGCAATAAATAAAGAACATAACATGAGCTTTGGCATCAGCTCATCAGGCTATGTGCATGCCAATAAAAGCAGCGATATAGCCGGTGGCCAGTTTTTAGTTAATTCCGGCTATCAAAAACCAGGCTTTCAATTTTCGCTGAGCCGGTTTACCGGGCAAAAGGATTTTGGTAATATTCACATTGAAAAATATAGTCAGGACAGTGTGCTGGCTAAAGGAACTTTTTATACCTGGCTATCGCCTGACGATAAAGCCAACGCACCAGTTTATAAGGTTGAAGGCACATTCGATCTTAAATTAAAATAAGGGCGGCATCTTCTCATTGAAGTTGTTTTAGGCAACTCTTCTTTTACCTTTCCAACACACTTTTTAAAATAATCATTCTAACGTAATAAAGCTGTTTCTATAGCGGTTTCCGGCCTTTTTCGGCCAATAATGTCGTATATTTGCGCTATGACTAAAGTATTTATCGCCGGCCTGCCACCCCAGGTAGAAGAGGCCGAATTATGTGCCGTTTTTGGTGATTTTGGGCCCGTAAAATCACTCAGGATCATTAAGGACCGCGAGACAAAAGAAAGCAAGGGTTTTGGTTTTGTAGAAATGGTTAACGATGACGAAGCTCAGGAAGCAATAAAATGCATGAATGGAGCAAGTTATTATGGCCGCCGTATTACGGTAAACATAGCTGAAGACAAAAATAGCTTTAGAAATAATTAAGCCCATATTTTTCTTTGAGGAAATGGCCCGCCGGATTTTTCGACGGGCTTTTTTGTTGATTTTAATGACACTGAGCTCAAACAATTTTTATTTTATGTGATTAATTTTGTTGTATGAAACCCGGAGACAAGGTAATTTGTATTAACGATAAGATAGACCCTGAGAAGAGTGCTGAAATACGTAAGGATTTCGAGATCTGGATAACCCGTGATAAGGAATATACCATACGCGAAATACTGGATAATAACGGCATTGTGACCGGAGTGCTACTGGAAGAGGTGCACAATTTTCCAAAGTTTTTTAAGCTGATCAACCGCTTCCAGGAGCCGGCTTTTGCGATGTGGCGTTTCAGGAAACTACAGTACAGCAGCGCTCCTGCCGGAGTTGCTGAGGAAGCAGATGAACTGGTAGAACAGGCGAGAGAACTGGTTAAAATTGAACATCCGTAATATTTAAATAACATGGAGAAGAAATTTATTTTAGGTGATGTTGTTGTAATGGTAGCTGATGGCCCTAAAATGGCTGTTGAAGGCTATTTTGTAAACGAAGACATGAAGACCGGCGCACTGACAGAAAGCGATGAGCTGGTTAATGTTGTTTATTACAACGGCACCGAATTTAAACGTGATACTTTTCATCAGGATCTGCTGCTGTTTATTGACGAGTTGGAAGAATAATTGTTAATTAGCTATTGATGTCAATTAACAAAACCATTGAACCACGATGAATAAGCCTATTTACGACGACGCGATCTTCGAGGCGGAAAATCACACCGGAGCGATGATAAACGGTCGTGAATTCAATGGCTGCATATTTAAAAAGTGCGATTTCTCGAACAGCGATCTTTCAGGTAATAAATTTATCGACGTTGTTTTTGATGGCTGCAATCTCTCTGTTGCTAAACTGGCCAAGTGCACATTAAGCAGCGTTGTTTTCAGGAACTCAAAGATCCTCGGCGTCAACTTCAGTGAATGTATAGATTTTCTTTTCACTGTAGAATTTGATGTTTGCACACTTGATTACTCATCATTCATGCTGAAGAAAATGCCGAAGACGAAATTCAGCAAGTGCTCTCTTAAAGAAGTAACTTTTACCCAGGCCAACCTGTCGGGCGCTGTGTTCAACGAGTGCGATCTTAACGGTACAGTTTTTAATTCCACCGATATTACTCAAGCTAATTTTGTAACAGCTTATAATTACGATATAGACCCCGAGATCAATTTTATCAAAAAGGCCAGCTTCTCTACACACGGACTTGAAGGCTTATTGAGCAAGTACCAATTAAAGACAGTGTGATTCAGCCGCTATTATAATGCCTGATAATTATCAACATCGCTAAAAGTAAGGACGCAAGTAGCAATATTGCGTGCCAATGCTGCGGTTTTTTTATCAAATTCATTCCTTTTAAACTTAGGTACTTAATGAGTTGTCCTTAAATTATGAAATAAATGCTAATTGGCATATTATTAAAATTAAAAGAACATATCTTCGGCCTTTGTCTGGGTTTCGATCAATTGGGTAAGGAGCGTTTTAAGTGTTACCTCGCGCGCCCATTGTTGTTCATTCAGGGTTGCATCTTCCTGGTACCAGCGGATAGGAGCGTTGATCTCGATACGAGCTTTGTATACAAAGTTTTTTGTAGGGTGTATTTTCGAACCTTCGTAGCTGTTCAGGTTTTCGTTTTTAATTAATTTGGCAAACTGCTTTGCCGGGATATCAATTTGCAGGCATTCATCGAGTGTGTTTTTGAAATCCTGCTTGTCTTCTAACCACAGGGTTAACACATCGTCGGTCAGGTCATGGTCGGCAATGGTGATGCGGCTGTAGTCATAATCGACAGAGATAATGAGCCACCAGAGTTTGTCTGTGAGTTTTTGTGAAATATTTATCATTGTTTTACTTTTAATCGGTTTAATAAGTGAATTCCGGTGTCCAATCCGGAAGGTAATTTTGGATAGCGGCAATTTCCTTGCGAAATTTCTCGCAGGTGTTCAGGTATGCCTTATAACGAAGCGAGACTTCAGTTTCGGCGACATCGGCACCTACATTGCCTGATGGTGTGTTATTATTATTGATGGCTGAATAGGCGAGGTACATAGTAATAAAGTAACGATGGGTTTTTGAAATTGCTTAGGTTTATGCTGTACGATCCGCATTGTTATCCCGAAAGATTCAGGATAGCATATTCTGTATATTCTTTAATCATAGCATTAGGATTTTATAATAAATGTGTTACCTTAGTAAATAATTACATTACAAATATAAAGAAATATCTTTAATTAAATCAAGAAAAATCTTTATTTATTTTTTCTGCAATATGGATGATGAAATAAAGCCCAATAAAATTAAGAATGTGAGGCCTGAAACGCTCGAGTTTATTATCCTCTATAATCAACTACGAGGGAAAGCTTTTTTTAATAATAGCGAATTGGCGGAGGCGCTTGGTTTTAATTCGCCAAGTTCGATAACGGAAATAATTAAGAGCCGGCAGAATATTGACCCAGAGAAATTAAAGATTTTTAAGGAAAAATACAGTGATTTCTTAGTTGGTAAGAAAAATACGGAATATTCTGAAAATAAGCCAGATCAAAAGACGTTTGAGGGAATCCCAATGTACGAAATTACAGCTACGGCATCGGGCGTGGAAGTTTATAATGATATCAATGATTCCCGGCCGGTTGGACACATGAATTTCCCGGGGATAGAGGATTGTGACTTTGCGCTGCCTGTTTGGGGGCATTCGATGTACCCTTATCTGGAAAATGGCTGTTGGGTGGCGTTAAAGATCATTCACGATAAAAAGATCCTGCCGGGTGAAGTGTATTATATAGAGTGGGGCGACTACCGGATGTACAAACGCCTGCTTGCCGGTGATAATGATGACGAGGTAATTGCCCATTCTGATAATGTGACGGAGATGATAGGTAACCGTTTAAAGTATGCTCCGTTCGTTATCAAGAAAGAAGAAATCAAAAAACTTTGCCTGGTAAAGGATATCCATAAGAAACATAATCACTAACACTTATATATAGGGTCTGTTAATTATATGCTTATCCGCCTTGCTGTTTTATCCGATATTCCGGAGATAATGAAGTTGATCGATGAAGTTGTTCCGCTGATGAATGCTGCCGGAAATTTTCAATGGGACAATACTTATCCTAATGCCGGGGTTTTTGACAAAGATATTGCTCACAGTCAGCTTTGGATTGCGGAAATAGAAAGTGATATAGCGGGTATCAGTGCTATCACTACCGATCAGGAACCAGAATATGTCCAGGTTGGCTGGGATATTCGTAAAACTGCGATAGTCACTCACCGGCTGGCTGTTAGTCCGCGATACCAGGGTAGGGGTGTAGCCGCCGGTTTAATGCTACAGGCGGAACGGGTGGCCAATGATCGCGGTATTAATATATTACGTGTGGATACCAATACTAATAACCAGGCTACTCAAAAGCTTTTTCCAAAAATGGGATACCAGTTTGCCGGTGAAATAGGGCTTGGCTTCAGGCCGGGCATGCGTTTTTTGTGCTACGAAAAGATATTGTAGAGCCGATCCGGATCTATAGTGTATGCCACCTCATTTCAAGTCATTAATCACCTGAAAATCAGTATTTATTTATTATTTATCCTCTTTTAAAAAATTTCTTCAATTTAACGTAACTACTTAGCTGCCACCGCCGTAAAAATAGGTCAATTGAAAATTATTGTAAATAATAAAACGATGGACGTATTTTTTTTCTTTTTGGTTGCAGGGGTAAGTATCATAGTGTTGATCCTCAAATTTGATAAAAAGCAGGCAGTAAAAGTTAATGCGGTTTTAAGAGAGAGCAGGAGTATTCCTCCTATGTTTTTGCTAAAATCGACCGAGCAAAAAATAGCATCGTTAAAAGCAGCATTGCGTTACGATGATGCGCCGCAAAATATGGCTGCCGCATCAACAATGGCTACTATTTACAATAATAAAAGCGAAAGCCTGCGCTTATCAAAAGTTCAGGAACTGAAAGTGCTTTCGGCAAGATACAATAACGGGTATATTTCGATAGAGACCTATAACGCTAAGCTGGATGAACTGGTGGATGTGGTTCAGCAACACAGCGGCGACTTTGTGCTGGCAAGTTAATTTAATTGGTTTAATTATAGTTTTAGTTTTGGGCCGTAAGAATTGTAAATGCTAAAGGCAGATACAATTTTTACGGCTTTTTAGTTTATTCCATTCTTTTAAACTAACTATTGACTATTCCACTACTTTGTTTATTATTGCAATCAAATGTCGGACGAAGCGATCGTAAAACGGATAAAGGTTATTGTAAAAGAGCATGGCGGACAACTGGCACTGGCCGGCGCAATTGGCGTTGATCAGGGCTTTATCAGTAAAGTGATAAACAAAAAGCAGGACGTTAGCTATTATCTTATCCGTAAATTATGCTTTCAACTGAAATACTCGCCGGAGTGGCTGATACTGGGCACCGGTGAAAAGATGATAAACAAACCTGAATCGGCGAAGCTGATTACCGAGATACAGATGATGCGGACTGAACTCGATATCCTGCATGCCCGTATGCGTGCATACGAACTTGAACTGAAAGAGCTGAAGGAAAACGGTTTAATGGGAGAGCAGAAGGCCGGCTAATACTATAAGAATATTAACCCCGGAGCAATGTGCTTAGCGATTTATCAGAATTACCTCCAAAACTTCGGCTGTGCTTTTGCATTTGTTCACCGTTGTTTCCAGCGACAATAAGATTTCACGGTATTTAATCAAATTGATAGGATCCCTGTCATTCAGAAAGAGATCTGATACTGCGGTGTAATACACTCTGTCGGCTTGCCGCTCGTATTCTTTTACCTGGCGGCAGGATGACATAACGGTATCTGTTAAATTGTGAACCTTGATACGGCTTACGGCAGACTGTATCTCTGAACCCGATTTTTGAATCAACTCGGCAAGTTCTTTTATAGGCGCTGTAAAATCAGTTATCAGATATAGATTTATCCGGTTACTTACTTCTTTTATCAGATCGGCAATATCATTAATTGCTGCGGCAAGTGCATGGATATCGTTACGGTTCAGCGGTGTAAATACAATTTTGTTTAAGGCAAGGTAAATGCGATGGGTAATATCGTCGCCTGTGTGTTCCATTTTGTTTACCTGTTTAAAAAGGATCTCGCGTTCTTCGAATCCATCTGTATTAACTATACTCACCAATAAATTGGACATGTTAAGTACATTTTTCGCAGCGAGATCGAGCTGGCCGAAAAATAACCCCCTGTTTGATAAAAAATCCTGAAAAAGCACCCTCATAAATTGGTTACGTTACCTGTAAAACGCAAAAATAGCGCTACTATATTAATCGGGTATTAAACAAGAAGCTTATCAATGTTAAATAAATGTTATGAAATTTTCTAAAGGCTGAATGGGTGCAATTTGCTGATATTTAGATGATTAAAAATTAGTTAATATTTAAAAAGCCTCCAAATCCGGCATTTTAACGTGATTTAAAAGTTAAATTAACATTTAAATAATATCATCAAATATTAATGCTTTGTTAACATTAAGATAATGCTGCTGCCCCACTTTTGAGGCAAAATTTATTTAATCCTTATTGATTATGAAAAAAATGTTTACACGACTTTTTAGTACAGCATTATTATCAACCTTAACCCTGGTTGGCTTTACTGTTAAAGCACAAACTCAACTGGCTGATTCTGCAGTTCCCTCTGCAACCACTACAAATGCTCCTGCAACTGTAACAGCTGAAGTAAAACCTGAAGTAAAAGCTACTGCAGATACCAAAGCTGAAGCAAAAACAGTAAAAGCTGCTGAAGACACTTCATGGAAACCACAAAGAAGAATTTGGGGTTACGTTTTTGGCGATCTTTACTACAATGCACACGCTGACAAAACCAACCGTGGCGGTGAAAATATGTACAACGGTGTTCCACAATACAGGAATGCTTTTCAATTTCGCCGTATTTATTTAGGTTATGACTACGAAATCAACAAAAAATTCAAAGTTGAGTTATTGTTAGCTTCTGAGCCTAACGCTAATACAGGCGTAAACGGTTCAACCTCTATCCAAAACGGTGACAACCTTGTTGACGGCAAAATGGCATTCTGGATCAAAAACGCAAACTTAAGGGTTAGGGATCTTTGGAATGGTACCGACTTAGTAATCGGTGAAATGGCTACTCCTGGTTTCGCTCTTAACGAGCCTGGAACTAACGGTCCTGTTTCATTATCAGAAGCAACCTGGTCTTACCGCTCAATCGAGAAAACCATCACCGATATCCACAAAAACAACTCTTACGATCTTGGTGCTGCTTTACAAGGTACATTTGACCCGGCAACCAAAAACTTTGGTTATGTGTTGATGGTAGGTAACAACAGTACTTCAAGCTTATTATCGGCTTCAAACCCTAACACCGGTTTCTACAAAATTTTCTATGGTGATATCTGGGGTAAATTTCTTGACAAAAAATTATATGTAGACGTTTACGCTGACTATGCACGCACTGCACCAGCTACTTTCGCGGTACCTGGTCAGGAGCACAACATGTTCAAAATCTTCGCTTCATATCAAACTAAACCACTTACTGTTGGTGTAGAAGCTTACACTCAGAAATTTGGTTACGGTGTTAACAAAGCAGGTGTTGCTGAAGATGCAACAGCTCAAGGTTTATCAATCTGGGCAAGAGGTGCTATCAGCAAAACTTTGAACTACTTTGCTCGTTTCGATGCTTACCAGCCTGATACCAAATTCGACCCAACCGCTTCTTACACAGTTAATACTAACTACGGTTCATACAACCCAACTGTTAAAGAGCAATTCTACACTTTAGGTTTAGATTACCAGCCAGCTAAAGGTGTTCACTTCGAGCCAAATATCTGGTTAGTTGATTACAAAGACAACAGAAATGCTACAACTGCGGGTTACGTTGCTCCTGATCATAACCTGGTTGCAAGATTCACTGTTTACTACGTTTTCGGTAAATAATAACAACGGAACTAAAACTCAAAACAAATAAACAAAATGAAAGTAATTAAAAGTTTAAAGATAGCCGCAGTAGCTATTGCTGCAAGTGCGATATCACTATCAGCTTCGGCACAGGACAACACCCTGTTGGGCGCAGGCAGTACATTCGTGTACCCCCTGTTCTCAAAGATTTTTGCCGACTACAGCGCAAAAACCAGTATTAAGGTTAACTACCAGTCGATTGGTTCGGGTGGCGGTATCTTGCAGTTGACAAACAAAACTGTTGATTTCGGTGGTTCTGATGCTCCATTGAATGCTGACCAGTCGAAAAAAATGGGCGAGCCTGCATTGCATATCCCTATGGCTTCGGGCGCGGTTGTAATTACTTACAATGTTCCCGGTGTTAACGTTGCTTTGAACTTATCAGGTAAAGATATTGCTGACATTTACTTAGGTAAAGTTACCAAATGGAACTCTCCTGAAATTGCTGACGCAAACAAAGGCGTTAAATTACCAGATCTTCCGATCGTAGTTGTTCACCGTTCAGAAGGTAGCGGTACTTCATACATCTTCACCGACTTCTTAACTAAGGTTAACCCTGATTGGGCTTCTAAAGTTGGTAAAGCAGCTGCTGTTAACTGGCCAGCTGGTTTAGGTGGCAAAGGTAGCGAAGGCGTTGCCGGTTTAGTAAAACAAACTCCAGGTGCTATTGGCTACGTTGAATTGATCTACGCTTTGCAAAACAAAATGTTGTTTGCAAACGTGCAGAACAAATCAGGTAAATACATCACTCCTTCGTTAGCTACTACAACTTTAGCATCTAATGTTGAGTTGCCAGCTGATGCAGTGGTATCATTAACCAACACTGATAACCCTAAAGGTTATCCTATCAGCAGCTTTACCTGGGCCTTAATTTACAAAGAGCAGAAATACGGCGATCGTTCTGCGGCCCGTGCTAAACAACTTTTACAGTTAATGTGGTATAACATCCACGAAGGTCAGAAAAATTGCGAGCCTTTGAATTATGCTCCGCTTTCAAAATCGGCTGTTAAAGTAGCAGAAAAGATATTGAAATCAGCTACTTACGGTGGTAAAGCAATTTTATAAATTTATTGATAGATTTTAACAGTAAGGCTGCCGGGCAACCGGCAGCCTGAAAAAAATCGAAAATATACCAATTACCAGCCTCCAATAAATATGGAGCTGGTAATTGTGTTGTATACCCATTACACTTTAATTGGTGGTTAAATAAGAAACAGCATATTTACGTAGAGGAAAAAAGCATGAGCGATTCTATCTCCCTGCCACCTGAGGATGCAACCGCAGGTAAGGAAAAAATGAAGCTAATGAAAAATAAACGGCTGGACCTGTCATACGTCCAGATGAAGTGGGAATCCGCATTCAGGGGGTTATTGCGCACCATGAGCGGGATTCTGGTTTTGATTGTAGTGGGTGTATTAATTACGCTTATTGTGGAATCAATGCCATCGATCAAATCGCTCGGTATAAAATATTTATGGGGTAAAACCTGGGACCCGGTTAATAACATTTACGGGGCTTATCCATTTTTAATAGGTACTTTACTTACATCGTTCACAGCGCTTATTATTTCGGTGCCGTTCTCATACGCTATCGCTATTTATCTGGGCGAGTATAACCCGAAAGGCTGGCTGTCGAACTTCTTAAAAAACACTATCGAACTTATCGCGGCTGTTCCATCCATCATTTACGGTTTCTGGGCTTTGTTTGTACTCGTGCCGGCTGTGCGGACATTAGAGATGAAGATTGGTGTAGCACCTTATGGTGTCGGCATTTTTTCGGCATCGCTGGTACTTGCAGTAATGATCATTCCTTACGCAGCATCGTTGGGTACTACGCTTATCCGTATGGTGCCTTCGCCGTTAAAAGAAGGTGCTTATGCATTGGGTGCAACACGTTTTGAGGTTATCCGCAGTGTTATTTTACCTTTTACCCGTTCGGGTTTGTTTGCCGGTGTTTTGCTTTCGTTAGGCCGCGCGCTTGGTGAAACTATGGCGGTAACCGTATTGATAGGTAACACCAGCGCCATTGCCGATAAATTCAAGGATATGTTCTTTGGTCCGGGTAATACCATGGCCTCTGTTATTGCCAATGAGTTTGCCGAAGCGGATCACAGCGTTTATTTATCGGCTCTGATCGAGCTTGGTTTGGTGCTGTTCCTGGTAACAGTTGTAATTAACCTGATCGGTAAACGAATAATCACGAAATTCACTAATCACTAATAGTTATGGAATCACGTATAGGATTTAGAAATACCAAGAGTATTATTTTTAAAGGGGTGATTGTGTTTTTTGCATTTGTTGTTACCATACCGCTTATTATAGTATTGCTTTACATTATTAAGCAGGGCGTAACACAGGTAAACTGGCATTTCCTTGTGAACGTACCTGCGCCGGTTGGCGAACCTGGCGGTGGTATTGCCAACGCGCTTGTAGGTAGTTTAATAATGGTTTTAATGGCATCGATAGTTGCTATACCGGTGGGTATGCTTGGTGGTATATACCTTAGCGAAAACCCCGGTACCAGGTTGGCTTATTACAGCGGTTTATGCGTTGATATTTTGCAGGGGGTACCATCAATTGTGGTAGGTATTGTTATTTACTTCTGGGTGGTTAAGCCAATTGGCTTTTCGGCTATTGCGGGTAGTATTGCACTTGCTATTATGATGCTGCCGATTGTAATTCGTTCGACAGAGCAGACTTTGCGTTTGTTACCCGATTCACTAAAAGAAGCTGCCCTTTCATTAGGTGTACCTTATCACCGTGTAATTTTGAAGGTGATTGTACCTTGCGGCTTTGCGGGCATATTATCTGGTATTATGCTTTCAATTGCGCGTATTATTGGAGAGACAGCGCCTTTGCTGTTTACTGCTTTAGGTAACTCTTACCTATCGGCAAACGTTGTAAAACCAATGGAGAGCTTACCTCACCTGATATTTACCTACGCAACCAGCCCGTACGACGACTGGCATAACCTTGCCTGGGGTGCATCGTTCATCCTGCTATTATTTGTATTAACCTTAAATATAACTACAAAACTGATTACAAGAAAATGGAACATACAATTGTAAGCTCATCGAAATTTAACGCCTGGTTTGGCGACAATCATGTGGTAAAGGACGTTTCCATCGAGATTGAAAAAAACCAGGTTATAGCCGTTATGGGCCCATCAGGATGCGGTAAAACAACTTTTTTACGTTGTATAAACCGCATGCATGAGCTTATTCCCGGCGCTACCGCAAAAGGTTCAATGAAGTTATATGACGATGAGGTGTATAACATGAATCCTATTTATGTAAGGTACAAGATCGGTATGGTGTTTCAACGCCCAAATCCTTTCCCAAACCTGAGCATTTATGATAACGTGATTGCCGGTTACAAGCTTAACGGCATCAAAATGCCAAAGGCTGATTTTGACAATATTGTTGAAAAATCGCTTACCTCGTCGGCTTTATGGAACGAGGTTAAAGATTCGCTGCACAAAAAAGGTACTTTCCTTTCGGGTGGTCAGCAACAGCGTTTGTGTATAGCACGTGCTATCGCTATGGAGCCTGAGGTGATTCTGTTTGACGAGCCAACTTCGGCACTTGACCCGATATCTACTTCGAGCGTTGAGCAGCTGTTTCATGAGCTTAAGGAAAACTACACGCTTATTATCGTAACACACAATATGCAGCAGGCTGCACGTGTAAGCGATAAAACGGCGTTTTTCTATATGGGCGAACTTGTTGAGTATGATGATACGAAGCAGATGTTTACGGCACCATCAGACGCCCGTACACAGAATTATATTACAGGAAGGTTTAGTTAATTTTTGTTGGAAAGTTGAAATGTTGAAAGGTTTTAATGTTCCGTTTATTATCAGCAGCTTTGCCAAACCTCTCAACTTTACAACCTTACAACCTTACAACAATTTTTAAAAGGAAATTATGACACCATTAGAAAACGAAATTGCTGCGGTAAAAAAAGAGCTGATCAGCATGTGGATATTAGTTCAATCACAATTGAATAAGGCTAAAGAGGCAATGATCCAGTATGACAAAGATCTGGCCCGCGAGGTTTTGGTAAAGGAAAAACGGGTTAACTCTTTTGAACTGAAGATTGACAGGGATTGTGAAAATATATTTGCGTTACATTGTCCGGTAGCCGTAGATCTTCGTTTTCTGCTGGCTGCGCTTAAAATAAACACAAACCTTGAGCGTATTGGCGATATTGCCGCCGGCATAGCCTTGTATGTAGTTGAATCGACGGTAAACTTCGATCCGAAGGCAATGGAAAGTATTTCGCTGCTTAGAATGTATGAAGAAGCTGTGAATATCCTGATCGATACACGTACTGCTTTCGAGAAAGAGGATACATCACTGGCACGCAGCATATTTAAGAGAGATGATGTACTCGACCTTATCAACGAGAATGCGCCGGGAGCTATCAGCGATGTGATCCGTGCTGATATCAACGCAATCCCGGAGTCGCTTTATATGCTTTCTATCATCCGTAAACTGGAGCGTGTTGGTGATCAGGCTAAAAATATTGCTGAAGAGATCATATTTTATGTTGAGGCCAAGATATTGAAGCACCTGGAGAGCAGCAACAAAAGTATTGACGACGAAGCATAATAAATGCTTGCAGATTGAGTTCAGAAACAGGAATAACGATCGTAATTTTTTAAACCGTATTAATTAGGTTGATTGATTAATAAATGAGGACAAGACGGGTAGCGATACCCGTCTTTGTTATTTAAATTACTGTTAAACGGAAAGTTGTAGCGAAATACCATTTGCCGGCGTAATATTATTATAACCTATTAATCTTGTAAGATGAAAAGAATATATCCCATAGTTATCATCGGCAGTTTTATTGCCTTTTTAGGATCGTGCAAAAAGGATGGCGTGAAAACGCCGGACACTGGAATAGTGGGTAAATGGCAGGAGACAAAACTGGATATCCGTCAATCGAGCGGTATGGCAATCGATAATGATACCGTGTTTAACAAAATTTCATTCACCGATGCCGATTACATTCAATTTAACCGGGATAAATCGGCTACTGTTTCGGTAAGCGGAAATTATAACGTGAGTGGAAAAAGTGTGGTGCTTGAAGGCGGTACACTGGTTACAACTGTTACGCAATATACTTACAGCATTGCGGACTCCACCTTGACGCTTACCTTTAAATCGGGCTTTCAGCATCCCACAAATGGCACAACTGGACCGGAATCTCAAACGGCTATCATTAAACAAACAGATGCGATGCATTTAATCTTGCATACTTATTCTATTTCGCCAGCACCCTTCATTCACCAAGAAACAGCCTATTATACAAGAGTTGAGTAACAAATATTCCAAAACAAAAGAACCGGTTCAAAATGAACCGGCTTCTTTTGTTTACATTAATTATTCGCTTAGTGCTGCGGCTGCTGTCTTTGCAGAACCGGCGCAAATTTGTTGGTGTAATCTTTTAACTGCGCATTGAATTTTGCATTCAGCGCGGTCTGATGATTTTCGCTGGTTATGCCAACCATTGCGTTGATGAACGATACGCCATATTGTACATCGCGTAAGCTCAGATTACCTGAATTGCCTTTTAATAAGTTATAATTATAATCTAACTGGTCTACCAGATAATCATCAACACTGGTCAGGAATTTGTTGCCTAATACTACATCGTGAAGGCTGTAGGCAGTTTGTGCCATAAAGATCTTACGATCGGCGACTTCAAGGCCAGGGTTAATATCAGGCATAACCTCGTCGAATTTATGCAGGGCCTTTAATGCCAGATCGGGGTGGTTATCTTTTATCAAACCATCAGCCAGATCGAGGAAGGTGGTTACCATAACAGGGTAGAACATGGTGGTGGACTCGTGATCTAAATATTTAGCAGTTTTGAAATTGCCATATTTAAATTTGGTCATCATGTTGTTGTACATTACCAGGCTGTTGGTTTTGCCTAACTGATCGTGTGTTGCAGTATCCGGCTTAAACGGAATGAGGTGGTAGGTGAAGCCCTCTTTATAAAGATATGGCTGCAGGCCTATCAGGTTCTCATTACCGATAGTAGTAGTAAAGCAGATAGGACGTTTCCAGTTGTTGTGTGCCAAAATATCGAGCATAGCCAGATTTTCTTTGGTAACATAGTTGGAAGTATATTTCCATTCCATTGTGGTTGCCAGTTTGTCTTTTTGATCAGGGCTTACAACGCCATTTTTGATAACATCATCAGGGTTGATAGTGATCTTAAAGTTTTTAGTTGGCAGGTAGTTACCCCAGCTACCGTCCTGGTATTGAACCTGTGCCGCTTTATCGTCAGAAGAAATAAAATCGAACAATTCTTTTACTTCAACCGAGCCCGGGATCTTTTTGTCGTCGAAATAGATCACGTCACGTACGCCTTCTTTGTATTTATCGTAGGGCATAGTGATGGGCAACGGCTCAGATTGATTCATTTTACCCTGCATCTGGCGAATATACCAGTCGCCGGTGAATAAGCTGAGGTTAACGATACGCACATCCGGACGGATGCCTTCAACTTCCTGATCGTACCACAGCGAGTAAGTGTCATTATCGCCATAAGTAAACAGGATGGCGTTTGGCGGACAGGATATGAGGTAATTGTATGCCATATCGTGTGGTGTCATTTTGGTTGAACGGTCGTGGGCTTTCCATTCCTGTTTTGCCATTACAACCGGGCAAGCCAATAAGCAAACGCCGGTTGCGGTAAGGGCGGCGACCTTCGGACTCAGTTTTGCACGCATAAATTCGGCAAGCGCGATAACACCTAACCCTATCCAGATAGCGAAAGCATAAAATGAACCCACGTAAGAGTAGTCACGCTCACGCGGCTGAATGCTTGGCTGATTTACGTAAAGCACAATGGCGATACCGGTAAAGAAGAACAGTAGTAATACAACCAGCGCATCGCGTTTTTTACGCTGGAAGTGGTAAGCTGCACCTATTAAACCAATAAGTAATGGAAGTGCAAAAAGAGGGGTATAGGTATAGCCTAACTGTAAGCCCTGGTTAGGGATTGGCTTACCGCCGCCCACAACAGATTTTGGCAGGTGTTTGCCGCCATCTAAAATGCCGCTGGTCCAGTTACCGTCTATCGCAGTCATATTTTGTTGGCCGTCGGCATCGTTATAGCGGCCTACAAAGTTCCACATGAAGTAGCGGACGTACATTTGATAGATCTGCCAGCTAAAGAGCCATTTTAGATTATCGGACATGGTAGGGGCAGCGCCGTCGGCCATTTGCAGCCATTCGCGGTAGAACTGCGGGTCTTGCCCTTCGCTGCTGTACATGCGCGGCAGAAAGGTAGTATGGTCGTAAACGTAGTTTTGTTTTTTACCGGCATTCTCGTAGCGGGTTTTGCCTTTGCGGTAAAGCGTGCTGCCTTCTGTTTGATCGATGATCTTGGCATCGAAATATTGACCGTAAATCAACGGATTTTCGCCGTACTGGATACGGTTCAAATAACCATAAAGAGTAAATGCGTTATCCGGATGGGAGTTGTTCAGATCGGGGTTTGCAGTTGCACGGATAGGAATATATGCAAATGAGCTATAACCGAAATAAACGAATGCAATACATAAGAAAGCAAGATTCATTAACGGCTTGTTATGTTTGATGCTATACCTGATGCCGATGATCAGTATGGCAACGATAAGCAGAAAGAAAAAACCCGCACCGCTCCAGAAACCTGTACCGAATGTATTAACGAAGAACAGATCGAAATAAGCTGCTATTTTAATAGTGTATCCCCTAATGCCGTATTGAACGAATACCAGTATCAATACGCCAATCAGGAATGTACCGATAGCCCCGCCAACAGTAACATTTTTGCCGCGACGGAAATAATAAACCATAGCAATAGCCGGTATTGTTAAAAGGTTTAACAGGTGAATACCAATAGATAAACCGATTACATAAGCAATAAAAATAAGCCATTTGTCAGCACCGGGTTCATCGGCATGTGCATCCCATTTCAGGATAGCCCAGAAAACCACAGCAGTACAAAAGGATGAAAGTGCAAACACGATGGTCTCAACAGCCGAAAACCAGAAAGTATCGGTGTAAGTAAACGCTAATGCGCCAACTAAACCAGCACCCATGATTAACGTGGTGCGGTTATCGTCATCTGCTTCGCCAGCTTTTGGTGCCAGCATTTTTTTTGCGATAGCGGTGATGGTCCAGAAAAGGAACATAATGGTTGCACCGCTGGCCAGGGCCGAACCCATGTTCATGAAGTAAGGTACCTTAGCTGTATTGCCGAAGGATAGCAGTGAGAACATTTTACCCAACATTGCAAACATCGGATAGCCTGGCTGGTGTGCTACCTGTAAGCGATATGCGCAGGAGATAAACTCGCCGCAATCCCAGAAGCTAACCGAGGGCTCGAGTGTTAGGATGTACGTGAGCGATGCGATGACGAAACAAAGCCAGCCTAAAAGATTATTTATTTTTTTGTATTGCATGGATTACAAATAATGGTTTAATGCAGGGTAAATATCAGGATTTTTAACACTTTTTCACTAAAAAGGGAACGCTCTTAACAACTTTTAACATTTTGGATGATCGCGTCCGCCTAAAAGCTGCAAATATGATAAAATATAGCTTATAATTTTTACAGATGTATTAAGAGTTATTTTAGCTGTGATTACGGACTGCTTTTCTTTTTTGTCGCCTGTAGAGTGTTAAGAAAATAACGATAGCCGCATTGATGTAGCAAAAGAACATCATTATCAACAGCCCGAGCGATGCATGCCCAAAATCAATATAAAAACCTCTGTTTCGCAGGTAATGGTGGAGGTCATTGAAAAAATCGAACACCCAATAAATGATCACGAAGTAGCCTATGACGATCAGGAATGCCCAAATGGATTTTGCATTGACGGCAAACTTATAAAACAGGAACGAAAAGAATGCGAAGACAAGATAGATGATCAAATACGCAATATACTCATTCATATCAATAATTAAGGCCAATCAAAACTATCAAAGTTTTAGTTCAAATTTTTATTTCACCACAATTAATAGTTATTTTGTTGCCATTCAAAACATTGGCTGCTTACCTATGAGGAAAACAATACTACTGCTTATAATCGTAACGGTTTCAGTGAGTTTGAGCAGGGCACAATCTGTTTATCTGCCGTATTCTTACCAATTAGATCAAAAATTTAATTCGAGCGTTTATTCTATCAACAACTCGCTACATACCTCGTTGAAGCCTTTTTTGATCGACAGCAGTCTTAGAACCACCTATAATGCTATAATGAATCGCGGGGTTGACAGCAGCAGGCATACATGGATAGTGCGTAAAATATTCAACGAGCACGTATTTGACGTAAAAACTAAAGAATATACATTTTACGCCGATTATTTGCCCGACCTGCAGGTAGGCCGCGATTTTAATGATAAGATAACCACCAACATGAATACCCGTGGTTTTCAACTGGGCGGTACTATTGGCGACAAATTTTCTTTTTACAGCAGCGGCTTTGAAAACTCTGCCAAGTTTGCCGGCTATTACAATGATATAATTAACAGGTATGCTTTTATACCGGGGCAGGCTTATAACCGAAATTATAATGGTCAGGCAAAAAACAGCCAGGATTGGTCGTACGTGACGGCGCTCGTTTCTTATACGCCTATTAAACAATTAAATATTACGCTTGGGACCGATAAAACATTTATCGGCGATGGTTACCGGTCGTTATTGCTGTCTGATTTTGCGGCCAACTACCCGCTTTTGCGCCTTACTGCAAACCTGGGTAAGGTTCAGTATATGATGATGTGGGCACAACTGGAAGATCTGAATACGCCGAAGTTTGATACATTTGGCAGTAACCGTAGGAAATGGGCTGCATTTCATTACCTCGACTGGAACGTAACTAATCGTTTGTCGCTTGGTTTTTTCAACGCTTTGATTGCGCAGGAAGCTGATGACAACGGTAAGTATCATGGTTTTGATGCGAATTATATTAATCCGCTGTTCTTTGCGAGTTCGCTCGGTCCATCGTCACAGCCTGATAATGTGCTGGTAGGCTTTACCGCCAAATACAAAATTTTTGATAAGACTGCTGTTTATGGACAATTGCTTATAGACGACTTTAAAGCCAGCAATTTCTTTTCGACTGACAACCTGGATAATACTAACGGCGTGCAATTGGGTATTCGCGGTGCTGATCTGTTTGGCGTTAAGGATCTTAATTACCTGGTGGAATACAATGCTGTTAAACCTTATACTTATACAAGCCCGCAGGTTATTACGAATTATACCGACTATAGTGAGCCGCTTGGCGATCCGCTTGGTGCAAATTTCAGGGAGTTTATAGGGATATTGAACTATTCGGTTGGCAAGTTTGATTTTATGGGGCAGGTTAACTATGCCAAATATGGATTGAATACCCCGGGTACCAATTACGGCAAGGACCTGACTTATACCTCGACTTCGGCAAGTGTTGCAACAACCCAAATAGGGCAAGGTGTGCAAACACATTTTTATTTTGCAGAAGGAACGGCCTCTTATCTCATCAATCCAAAATATAACCTGCGCTTTGAACTGGGCGGCTTGTTGCGCAATGAAACTACCGATGTAAGCAGCCGGAAAACCGTACAAATAACTTTCGGGCTACGCAGCACCTTCAGAAGTATTTATCACGATTTTTGATTTTCTTCCCGGGCCGTTTATTTAATATAAACTTAAACTCCGATTACAATTCTGAGACCAATGGCCTTTAAAAAAATCGTATTTTTGCGCAAAATTTAAAGCAATGAAGAAAGTAAAAGTAGGCATTGTACAAATGACCTGTACGGCCAATAAACAAGAGAACTTAGATAAGGCTATTGTTAAGGTTAGGGAAGCGGCTCAGAAAGGCGCTCAGATTGTTTGCCTGCAGGAACTTTTTACCTCGCTTTACTTTTGCGATGTAGAAGACTATGACAACTTTAAACTTGCCGAACCAATCCCCGGTCCGTCGAGCGATGCACTTTCTGAAGTTGCAAAGGAGTTAGGCGTAGTTATTATAGCTTCACTGTTTGAAAAGCGTGCACAGGGAATTTACCATAACACCACCGCTGTTTTAGACGCAGATGGTAAGTATTTAGGTAAATACCGCAAAATGCATATTCCGGATGATCCTGGCTTTTACGAGAAATTTTATTTCACTCCCGGCGACCTTGGATATAAAGTATTTAAAACGAAATTTGCTACTATCGGCGTATTGATCTGCTGGGATCAATGGTATCCGGAAGCTGCCCGCATTACATCAATGATGGGTGCGGAGATCTTATTCTATCCAACCGCTATCGGCTGGGCTACCACACAAGACGAGGCGACCAATGTTGAGCAATATAATGCATGGCAAACCATTCAACGCTCACACGCAGTGGCTAACGGCGTGCATGTGGTAAGCGTGAATCGTGTAGGTGAAGAAGCCGGTGTTAAATTCTGGGGAGGATCGTTTTTCGCTAATCCGTTCGGCGCTTTGATACAGCAATTGTCGGCTGATAATGAAGAGGTAGTGGTTCAGGAATTGGATTTAGATAAATCAGATTACTACAGAAGTCACTGGCCTTTTATGCGCGATCGCAGAATTGATTCCTATCAGCCCATCACTAAAAGATTTTTGGACGAAGACTAATCACTAAGCATCATTGCGAGGTAGGAAGCAATCTCTGAATTTTGCATCAGGGAATGTCCAGTGCAGAGATTGCTTCGTACCTCGCAATGACGCGCGGAAAATATTCAATCAATTATGAGTACTCCTGAACAAAACGGACTCCATTTCCCGGCAGAATGGGCAAAACATACTGCAACGTGGTTAAGCTGGCCTCATAAGGAAGCTTCGTGGCCGGGGAAGATCGATCTGATCTATCCGAAATACTGCGAGTTTATTAAAGAGGTTACTAAAGGCGAGTTAGTTAGGATAAACGTTAAGGATGAGCAAATGACTGCTTTCGCCAAAAAGCAATTGATAGCTGCGGGCGTCGATCTGAAACAGATTGAGTTTTTTGAGTTTGAGACTAATGATGCCTGGTGCAGGGACCATGGTCCGGCGTTTGTGATCAATCCCGATACGAAACAAAAAGCGATTGTTGACTGGGGCTATAATGCCTGGGGAGGCAAGTATCCGCCTTTCGATCTTGATGATGTGATCCCTACAAAAATTGGTGAGCGTTTTGGCTTGCAGGTTTATCATCCGGGAATTGTGATGGAAGGCGGCTCCGTTGATTTTAACGGAAAAGGTACATTGCTGACTTCTACGGCTTGTTTGCTGAATCCTAACCGGAATCCGCATTTAAACCAGCACCAGATCGAGGAGTATCTTCAAAATTATTATGGCGTTGAGCAGATTTTATGGGTTGGCGATGGAATCGTTGGCGATGATACCGACGGCCACATTGATGATATTACCCGCTTCGTGAATGAAGATACCGTTGTTACCGTAATTGAAGAAAATAAGAACGACGACAACTATCATTTGCTGCAGGAAAACCTCGGCGAACTAAATAAAATGCGTTTGCTTAACGGCAAGCAATTGAATGTGATTGAACTACCGATGCCTGATGAGGTAATTTATGACGATCAGCGCTTGCCGGCCTCCTACGCTAATTTTTATATTGCCAATTCGGCCGTTGTAGTGCCTACCTACCGTTGCGATAAGGACGACAAGGCGCTCGATATTTTACAGCAGTGCTTCCCAGATAGGAAGGTGGTTGGCATTGATTCGACCGACATTATATGGGGGCTTGGAAGCTTCCATTGTTTGAGCCAGCAGGAACCGGAAGTTTAAACTGATACTGCATGGATAGATTTGCAGAATCGGAGGGATCTTGCAAATCTATCCTCCATTTTTCCCTCCTCATTTCACCGACAATTTATTTGCTCTTACCGACATCTGTTAACACCTCGCCAACATTGTGTTGATGTGCCTTTAATATCGCAGTAATTTTAGTCAACAATTAAAATTTAAAGCGATGGAAACTATCATAAATAACCCCAGCAAAATTAATGGTAAAACGATGGCCGGAATCATCATTGTCATTATAGGTGGTTTATTACTTATCGATCAATTGAACCTGTTCTTCATTCCGGATTGGCTGTTAAGCTGGCCAATGTTCATTATTGCTTACGGTCTTTATTTAGGCGGTAAGTATGATTTTAAAAAGAATATCTGGCTATGGCTGGTGGTGATTGGTACAGCCTGTTTAATTACCGACAACGTGAACAACGCCGACGAGGTAGTTTGGCCGGTTGCCATTATGGGTATTGGCGCATGGATGGTAATGAAACACAGCAAACACCAGGAACCGGCACCGTATAAAGAAAACACATTTAAAGAAATATAACGACAGTGTTTTTCATAGCGGTTGAAGGCTGCCCCAGTCATGCGGGGTGGCTTTCTTTGTTTATGTGCGTTTGTGATGGCGATTAAAATATGTTAATTTGTGTGGCTAACCGCTTTGACTATGAAAAGAAAGTTACTCGTTATCACTGGTCTCTTAATCCTCTTCTTTGCCAAATTATCGGCACAAAATAAAATAGTTGTCTACCAGTCGGACTTTGGGCTGAAGGATGGCGCCGTATCAGAAATGAAGGGTGTGGCTATGGGCGTATCGCCTGACCTGAAACTATTCGATCTGACGCACGAGATCCCTGCCTATAACATTTGGGAGGCAGCTTACCGGCTTGAACAGACGGTGCGGTACTGGCCTGCGGGAACGGTTTTCGTGTCGGTTGTTGATCCGGGGGTGGGAACAGCAAGAAAATCCGTAGTGCTGAAAACCAAATCTGGACATTTTATTGTTACGCCGGATAATGGTACGCTGACGCTGGTAGCGCAATCATTAGGAATTGCAGGACTGCGCGAGATTAACGAGGCCGTGAACCGCCGGAAGGATTCGCAAAAATCATATACTTTTCATGGTCGCGATGTTTATTCGTTTACGGGGGCAAGGCTGGCTGCGGGGGTGATCAGCTTTGAACAGGTTGGCAAGGAGTTACCCAAAAAAGTGGTTAGCATTCCTTATCAGCAGGCGACACTGAGCGGCAAAGCTATTAAAGGCGACATACCCGTATTGGATGTACAATATGGTAACGTCTGGACTAATATTCCTAATACTTTATTCAACCAACTGAACCCCAAATTTGGCGACGTGGTGCATGTGATTATTTACGATAAAAACAAACAGGTATATGAAGGTGACATGCCTTATGCACAAACATTCGGAACGGTTGCCGAGGGTAAACCGCTGGTTTATATCAATAGCCTGCTGCAGCTTTCGTTTGCTTTAAATATGGATAATTTTGCCAGAAAATATCACGTGGCAAGCGGCGCTGATTGGAGCGTTGCGGTCAGCTTAAAGTAGGGGAGTTTCATAGTTGAACCTGCCTAATATTATGTTCGCCATTCTTAATAAATATATTTTCCAACTTTTTCACCGACAGTTTATATTATCTTACCGACTTGTTTGAATATACCGCCAACTTTTGTTTGGCATACATATAATGTTACCTTAGTTTTGGCTAAGATTAAAATGCGAATAATATAATGGACAACGATATAGTACAACCTAAAAATCCCCGTAATGGCAAAGCCCTGGCTGGGATTATTTTACTGGCCGTGGGCATGCTGCTGCTGGTAAAGCAACTGGATTTCTTTTTTGTGCCTAACTGGCTGTTCAGTTGGCCGATGTGGCTGATTGGCTGGGGACTTTTTATAGGTGCAAAATCCAATTTTCATAAACCGTCGTCTTTCCTGCTGATAGTTTTAGGTATCTTATTTTTATTGGACGATAACATTCATAATGCCGACCGGGTTGTATGGCCTTTAGGAATAATTGCCTTTGGTTTATGGATGATATTGAGACGCCATCATCATTTTGATAAAGAGCACTGGAAAAAGAGCGCGAAAGAGCAATGGAGCACCGATGGATTTAAGCCTAATCCCGACGAGCCTGTGGTAGATTATGCTCAACCTAATGTTCCGCCGGTTAACCCTACACCATTTGCACCAACCGGTGATGATTACCTGGATACCGTTTCGGTATTTGGCTCGGTGAAAAAAACTGTTCTTTCAAAGAATTTTAAGGGGGGCGAGATCGTTAACATATTTGGCGGCGCCGAACTTGATTTTACCCAGGCCGATATTAGCGGAAGGGTAATTATAGATATCACCCAGATCTTCGGCGGTGTTAAAATGATCGTTCCGCCGCATTGGCAGGTAGTTCCTGATATCGCCGCTGTTTTTGCAGGTATTGAAGATAAAAGATTAAAAAGCACCGCAACTGCGGGCAGCGAAAAAGTACTTGTACTTAAAGGGGTCTCAATATTCGCGGGTGTAGATATCCGTAGTTATTAATTGTAGTCCGAAAGTCGGGAAACACTGGACGATGGCAATTCCAGAAATAATAAATTGTACTGAAAACGCTGAAGCAACAATAAGAAAAACAACCTACCGAACTGTCGGGCTTTACCGACTTTCCGGACTAAAAGAATGGCCTTAACGACACATATTTCAACACCTAAGCTTTATGCCGCATTTGTATTTTGCGGGCTGCTGTGGGCTGCCGTGCAGGGTTATGTGGTGCACAGCTTCGTGCCGATATGGTATATTGCTTTTACCGATGGTGTCGTTTATTCCATTTTGCTTGCAGCCGCCTGCTGGCTCATTAATAATAACCTTCGTTACTATCAGCCCGAAAAGGGCAATTACCTGAACATCCTGATCTGGATAGCGGCGCTTGCAGCGATAACTACATTTGGCGGTCGCTGGATCTTGCCGTTTCTGGCAACCGGGCAGGTTTATACCAAGTTTTTGATTAACTCATTAGCCGTTCGTTTCTTTACTAATTTTTTGGCGATAGGGTGGATGGCGATGATCAGTATGATCTATTATTCGCAGCTGGATCAGAAGGAAAATGAGAAACGTAAAACGGAGGCAGAACAATTGGCCCGCGATGCGGAATTGTATAATTTAAGGCAGCAGTTGCAACCGCACTTCCTATTCAATAGTCTCAACTCCATCAATGCGCTGATCGGTTTTAAGCCTGATGAGGCGAGGCGCATGATACACCAATTATCGGACTTTTTACGCGGAACGTTGAAGAAGGACGATCAGCAACAGGTACCATTGACAGAGGAACTGGCACATTTGAACCTTTACCTTGATATTGAAAAGGTACGTTTCGGTCACCGCCTGCAAACGGAAATTAGCTGCGATAAGAGTTCGGGTGAAGCGGTATTGCCATCGATGTTGCTGCAACCTATTGTTGAAAATGCGATAAAATTTGGGTTGTACGATACTATAGGCGAAGTGGTGGTAAGCATCCGTGCTGAAATGGAAGGTAATTACCTGATTTTGATGGTGCAAAACCCTTATGACCCGCAAACATCGAGACCGAGAAAAGGCACCGGTTTTGGCTTGAGAGGGGTACAGCGCCGATTATATTTGCTTTTTGCACGTAATGATTTGATGGAAACTCATGCAAATGATAATATATTTACAACTATTATTAAAGTACCGCAGTTATAAATATGAAACGTGCCTTAATTATTGACGACGAGCCTTTGGCCCGGATGGTTGTATTAGAGTATTTGCAAGGCTTTCCGCAGATTGAAGTGATGCAGGAATGTAACGATGGGTTTGAAGGCCTGAAGGCTATCCAGCAATATCAGCCCGATCTGATCTTCCTTGATGTGCAGATGCCCAAAATAAACGGGTTTGAAATGCTTGAATTGGTTGAACAGCCACCTGCAGTAATCTTTACAACTGCGTTTGATGAATACGCCATTAAAGCCTTTGAAGCGCACGCCGTTGATTACCTGCTGAAACCTTTCAATAAAGACCGCTTCAATAAGGCCATTGAGAAGTACCTGGCAACCGCCGCCGAAGCCCCGGTAGTTAAAAAACATACTGAGGAATTGCTGGAGACAGCATCCAATTCTCCGGCACAGCATGAGCGTATTGTTGTTAAAACCGGTACCAAGGTTAAAATTATCCCGGTACAGGATGTGATCTACCTTGCTGCGGACGACGATTATGTAAGTGTCTATACCGCTGAAGGCTCCTTTCTGAAAAATAAGACGATGAACTTCTTCGAAAAAACGCTGGATCCAAGGCAGTTTGTGCGGGTGCATCGTTCCTATATTATAGCTATTCAGCAAATTACCCGTATCGATCCCTATGAAAAAGATGCGCATTTGGCTATTCTGAAATCGGGCGCTAAGGTGCCGGTGAGTAAGACAGGATATGTGAAGTTGAAACAGGTATTGGGGATATAGAAGGATTTCGGATGCCGAATTTTCGATTTCGGATTTAATATAGAGATTTAAGCAGTTGCGTTAAAATCATTTGTAGCCGTATAGCTTAATCATATCCTCGCTCTCTTCAATTTCAAACTCACCGAGTGATGAGAATATTCCCTTTATCTTATTTAAGTTTTGATCGGAAACTACGCGTTCTCCATTCCTGTTTTTAAGTATATTGCTTTTTGACCGGACCAAGTGAAATTCTATCCATCGGATCTCTTTAAATTTTAAGGGGCCTCCAGGTAAAACATCTTTTATCCCCGTTGAATTAAAATTCTGATCGAACTTTTCCGTCGAAGACAGGTCGATCCACCATGGTTTAAGATTGAATATGTCGATTGCATAGCCTTCTACTGCTAATTCTGGCTGATCGCATAGCACCTTAAACAATTTAAGCCATTTGGCATTGCTCATCAGCCTGGATGAAAATGTATTGATCTGCCGGGATAATTTCTTTTCGTAGCGTTCCTGATCAATAGTCATATTTCTAAAAGCTGTTTTAAATTCAAATCTACAATAGTTTCTATTTTCATTTCAACCGGCGATCATAATTGGGTCAAAAATCGCCGGGATTTCTTGATTGTAACTATGTGTTCTGCATCTTTACCGAAAAAAGAAATTATGTCGCATCTATTCTCTCCTCTAAAAATAAAGAATATTGAATTTAAGAACCGGCTGGTGGTATCACCCATGTGCGAATACAGCAGCGAAGACGGCTTTGCCAATAACTGGCACCTGGTGCATTTGGGCAGTCGTGCCGTTGGTGGTGCGGCGTTGGTCATTACAGAAGCTACGGCGGTATCACCCGAGGGGCGCATTTCTTATGGCGATCTGGGTATCTATAAGGATGAGCATATCGGGAAACTTAAAGAAATAACCGATTTTATTCATGCGCACGGTGCCATAGCTGGTGTTCAGCTGGCACATGCCGGCAGGAAAGCCAGTCATGAGGTGCCTTGGAAAGGAAATGCACAGATTCTATCTGATCAGCCGAATGGCTGGAAAGCACTGGCACCAAATGCAATTCCGTTTTCACCATCGGAAGAAGCGCCGGTTGAACTGGATAAAGCCGGCATAGAAAAGATCAAAGCTGATTTTAAAGCAGCGGCGGCCCGTGCTTTGGCTGCGGGTTTTAAAGTAATAGAACTGCATGGCGCACATGGTTACCTGATCAATGAATTTTTGTCGCCCTTGAGCAATCACCGGACTGACGAATATGGCGGCTCGTTTGAAAACCGGATCAGGCTTTTGCTGGAGATTATTGAAGCCGTAAAAGAAACATGGCCGGAAGAAAATCTGCTGTTTGTACGGCTCTCTGCAAGTGAATGGACAGAAGGCGGCTGGACCATAGACGACTCTGTTGCCCTTGCCAAAATATTGATCGGTAAAGGCGTAGATCTGATGGACTGCTCGTCGGGAGGTAATGTGATAGCGAAAATTCCATTGAAGCCCGGCTATCAGGTAGAGTTTGCAGAAAAGGTGAAAAGGGAGACAGGAATGTTTACCGGTGCAGTTGGTTTGATTACCGAAGCCAAACAGGCTGATGAGATCATTCAGCAAGGACAAGCCGATATGGTGATCATGGCGCGGGAGTTTTTGCGTGATCCGCACTTCCCGCTGCGTGCGGCACATGAACTGGGCGCCGATATTAAATGGCCTGTACAGTACGAAAGAGCTAAATGGCAATAAATTTTGCTAATTTTGAACGGGCGTAGAGACGCAAGTATTGCGTCTCTAAATTGGTCCTGTTATTATTGATTCAATGAAAAAATACCTTTCGCTGGTAACTTTTGCGCATACCATTTTTGCTATGCCTTTCGCTTTCATCGGTTTTTTCCTGGCGGTTACAACAACCACGCACCCGTTTGATTGGGTGAAACTGGTAATGATGATCTTGTGTATGGTGTTTGCGCGGAATTCGGCTATGGCGTTCAACCGCTACCTGGACAGGAACATCGATTCAAAAAACCCACGTACCAAACAACGCGATATTCCGGCAGGCAGAATAAGCCCCGCCGCCGCTTTGACTTTTACGCTAATTAATTGCGCCCTTTTTATAATTACTACGTGGTTTATCAATGGCCTTTGTTTTTACCTTTCGCCGGTGGCATTATTGATTGTACTGGGTTATAGTGCTACCAAAAGGTTTACGGCACTTTGCCATTTGGTATTGGGCCTGGGTTTATCGCTGGCTCCGATTGGCGCTTACCTGGTGATAACCGGGCAGTTTGCGCTTGCGCCGCTATTTTTTTCATTCGCGGTTTTATGCTGGGTAAGTGGCTTTGATATTATTTACGCTTTGCAGGACGAGGATTTTGACCGGAATGAAAACCTGCATTCGATTCCCGCCTGGTTGGGGAAAGTGAACGCTTTACGATTGTCGACTTTCTTACATGTCCTTTCGGCGGCGTTTGTAATTATGCCGGTGTTTTTTACGCACGTAGGGATCCCTTATTACATCGGCATCGTATTCTTCTGCGTAATGCTTATTTACCAGCATTTACTGGTGAAGCCAAACGATTTGAGCCGCGTTAACTTTGCGTTTATGACCACTAATGGTATAGCAAGTGTGGTGTTCGCGGTATTCTTCTTGCTGGACAGGCTTTGGATTAGATAATTTAAAGGTAGTCTGAAAATATCCAGCAGTCCGACCAAATAATTCCGGGAAAAGTATATCTAAAATAAAATGACGGTAAAGAAAAGCCTGCGCAGCCCTGGCTGGTGGACTTTTCTTTACTATTCTCTTTGATTATCATTTGCACATCTGCACATTTGCATATCTGCAAAATAGATAACTATGATCCACAAAAAGAAGAGAACATATATACCTGAAGGTTTCGACATCAAATGGGAAAGCCTGGAACCGCTTTACATAGAATTGCGCGACCGCTCAATAAATTCAGTTGCCGATCTTGAAAAATGGCTGCATGACAGGAGCGAGGTTGAGGCTGCTTTGGAAGAAGATTTTGCATGGCGTTATATCCGCATGACCTGTGACACCAACAGCGAAGAACTGCTGCAGAAATTTCAATACTTTGCTACGGAAATCGAACCTAAAATTGCTCCTTACAGCAATGAACTTAACAAGAAGCTGGTTAGCAGCGAATGGATGGACAAACTTGATCACGATAAATATTTTATTTATCTGCGCGGGGTGAAGAAATCGCTGGAGTTGTTCAGGGAAGAAAATATTTCTATTCAAACTGAAATACAGGTTGAACAGCAAAAATATCAGTCTATAACCGGTTCAATGTCGGTTCATATTGGAGATAAGGAATTTACGCTGGAACAAGCATCGGTATTTTTAAAGGATACAAACCGTGCTAAACGGCAGGAAGCCTGGGAAAAGATAACCGAAAGGAGACTTCAGGACAAAGATCAGCTTGATAAACTATTTGATCATTTACGCGCGTTACGCCATAAAGTAGCATTGAATGCCGGATTCGAAAATTTCAGGGACTACATGTTCCAGGCGCTTGGCCGGTTTGATTATACGCCACAGGATTGCTACGCATTTCACGAGGCTATTGAGCGGGAGATAGTCCCCATTTTACGCGAGCAGGCTGAAAAACGCAAAGAAGCGTTAGGATTGGAAACACTAAAACCCTGGGATACGGATGTTGACGTATCGGGCAAGCCTGCGTTGAAACCATTTAACAGCGGGGAGGAACTGATAGAAAAATCGATCCAATGTTTCAGCAACATTAACCGTTATTTGGGAGAGCGGTTGGAGATCATGAAAGATAATAACCTCTTTGATGTAGAAAGCCGCAAAGGTAAGGCACCGGGCGGGTACAACTATCCATTGTCAGAAACAGGCGCGCCGTTTATTTTCATGAATTCTGCCAATACGTTCAGAGACCTGACCACCATGGTGCACGAGGGCGGTCACGCGGTACACACCTTCTTAACTGCCGATCTGGAACTGAATGACTTTAAACATTGCCCGAGCGAAGTTGCGGAATTGGCCTCGATGTCGATGGAGTTGATCTCGATGGATAACTGGGATGTTTATTTTGACAACGCAGAAGACCTGAAACGCGCCAAGCGCGATCAGCTTTTTGATGTGCTGAAAACATTGCCATGGGTTGCCGTGGTCGATCAGTTTCAGCATTGGATCTATACCAATCCAAATCACACCGATGCCGAGCGTACAGAAGCCTGGGTAAGGATCTATGAATCGTTCGGCGCCGGTTTTGTTGCTTGGGGCGGGTACGAGGAATCGGAAAAGAATTTGTGGCAAAAACAGCTGCATATTTTTGAGGTGCCGTTTTATTATATCGAGTACGGCATGGCGCAGCTTGGCGCTATTGCTGTATGGAAAAACTATAAGGAGAACCCGGAAAAAGGCTTGCAGCAATATCTTGAGGCATTGAAACTTGGCTACACCAAAACCATTAAAGAAATTTACGAAACCGCCGGAATCAGGTTTGATTTCAGCGCAGGCTACGTAAAGCAACTGGCTGAATTTGTAAAAGAGGAGATGGAAAAATTATAAACTGCTATTGGCATTTTTAAATTTTAGAGAGCACTGTAAATGGTGCTCTTTTTGTTTTAAGCCTATTGATAAATGCTTATTTTAAAGGTTTAAGCGGCAATTTTTTAAGTTTTGGTTAGTATTTCTATATATGTCATAACTATCTGAAATATAGTATAATATGTCACGATTGTATCACAACGTGGGCAAACGTAAGCGCGTAAATAAAACTAAATTGCATTTTGGTAGTTTAATATAGTATGAAAAAGATATTATTGAGTTTCGCCCTTATATTATACGTTATAACGGCGTTCAGCCAAACAGCTCTTAAGCCTGTTAAGATAGATAGCCTGGTTACAGTTTCGTTGCCAGAAGGTTTTCAGAAGAAGGATACATTAGGTCAGCACATATACTCGGCTAATGCTTTGTATGGTTTTATGACTGTAATTGTTGCTCCGAATGAAAAGAATAATGCCCCGCTTAAAAAAGAAACAGACCTGAATACCGTACTAAAAAAATACATTACAAGTATAGAAGGCCAGTCGGGAGCCGGGAGTAGTGCGCAGCACATTAGGGATACCACCATTGGTGCATTGAAGGCAAAGGTCTTTACCCTGAGAAGCGACGATGGTAACGGAAATATACAGCGTATTAACTTCACGCTGCTTTATACGCAGGATGTTACTTACACTTTTGAGTATGTTTATCCGGCGCAAAGAGCTGACATCGCTAAAGCAGAGTATAAAGCTTTTGCATCCTCCATCCGCCTTTCACCGCAACTACAGCGTAATGACCAATACTTGTCGAATGCTAAAGGCATGTCGCCGGTTGTAAAGGGTGCATTGTACGGCGGTGTTGTGGTGGTTTTAGTATTAATAG
>DATCQV010000063.1:0-3635 GCA_036569325.1 Mucilaginibacter sp.
TGATGTACTGGAACATTGGTCGCAGGATTTTTGAAGAAGAACAAAAGGGCAAAGACCGGGCCGACTATGGAACACATTTAATCAGATCTCTTTCAGAACAGTTACAGCCAGAGTTTGGCAGCGGCTTTTCTTACAGGCAGCTTAACTGGTATCGGCAGTTTTATCGCATGTTTCCAATTGTGTCCACACTGCGGACACAATTAAACTGGAGTCTATAAACTATTACTGAGTTTAGACAATCACGATAAAAGAGAATTCTACATAGCTGAAACGGCAAAAAACAATTGGTCAGCTCGGCAATTGGAACGGCAAATTGACAGCAGTCTGTTTGAAAGATTAATTTTAAGCAATGACAAGGAATCAGTACTTGCAGTAGCAAAAGGAGAAATGCAGCCCTCCGATGCAAAACAAATCATTAAAGACCCAATGTATTTGGAGTTTTTAGGTTTAAAACGCGAAGCCGCCTATTATGAAAAAGACCTTGAAGCAGCTATCATCACTCATTTGCATGATTTTCTATTAGAGCTGGGAAATGGCTTTTCTTTTGTTGCGAGGCAAAAAAGAATTCATTTGGAAGGAGATGATTTTTATATCGATTTGGTTTTCTACAATCGGCTACTACAATGTTTTGTGCTAATAGAATTAAAAACACAAAAACTGACGCACGAAGACGTTGGCCAGATGCAGATGTATGTGAATTATTATGATCGTGTAGAAAAACTGTCAACCGAAAATTCTACCATCGGTATTTTACTATGTGCCCGGAAAAATGATGCTGTTGTAAAATTCACCCTACCAGAGAATAATAGAAATATTCTTGCAAGTCGATACCAATTGTATCTCCCGACTGAACAGCAGTTGATAGAGGAGATAAAAAAGGAAATTGGAGATAGAGAGGTATAATATTGCAAAAATATGATGTATGTACCTTAATTATTAAACCCGTAAATTGTAGTTTTACTGCACAAAACACCCTGCTTAGTGGCCGACGAAACCGACAGTACACCCAAACAAGATTCTTTTGCCGCCCTGCGCTATAAAGATTTCCGCTCATACCTCGGCATGCGGTTTTTCTTCACATTCGCTTATCAAATGCAGGCCGTTGTTATCGGCTTTTATATTTACCAGATCACCAAAAGTGCATTTGCATTAGGGCTTGTAGGCTTGTGTGAGGCCATCCCGGCAATCGGCATCGCCATGTACGGCGGTTATGTGGCCGATAAATCCGAAAAACGGAAAATGCTGCTCACCATATCGGGCCTGGTGTTCTTTGCATCGGTAGTAATGTTCCTGGTCACCATGAACAGCATGGCGCCTTACCTGCACAAAGGCTGGATAGTGCCCATTATTTATGTGATGATATTTTTAAACGGACTGGCGCGCGCTTTTTACGGCCCTGCAACGTTTACCATATATGCGCACAGTATTCCCAAAGAACTCTATCCTAACGGCAGTACCTGGAGCAGTTCCAGCTGGCAGATCGCATCTATTCTTGGCCCCGCTGCGGGAGGTTTGATCTATGGATTTTACGGCATCACTGCCGCATTCGCCGTAATTATCGGTTTCCTCGTACTGTCTGTTATATTGATTTACCGCCTGAGATCGTATCCGCCTGTATTTGTTCCTAAAGAAAATATCTGGATCAGCCTGAAGGAAGGATTAACCTTTGTTTTCAATAGCAAAATGCTCATCTGGGCCATGAGCCTCGATCTCTTTTCCGTATTTTTCGGTGGCGCGGTGGCCTTGTTGCCGGTGTTCGCCAATGATATTCTGAAAGTAGGTTCTGAAGGGCTGGGCATTATGCGTGCAACCTCATCGCTGGGTGCAGTGTTAACCATGCTGGCTATGGCACGTTTTTCGCCGATGGGTAAACCATGGCGCAATCTGTTAATTGCCGTTACCGGTTTTGGTCTTTCTATTATATGCTTTGGCTTGTCGCGCAGTTTTTATCTGTCGCTGGTATTCCTTTTTACCGAGGGCGCTTTTGATAGCATCAGTGTGATCATCCGCGGCACCATTATGCAGCTCTTAACGCCCGACCACATGCGCGGCCGCGTTTCAGCCGTAAATTCAATGTTCATCGGTTCATCGAACGAGATCGGCGCATTTGAATCGGGCACGGCGGCAAACCTGCTGGGCACTGTTCCATCAGTTATTTTCGGCGGTACCATGACGCTGGCCATCGTAACCATCACTTTCCTGAAAACGCGCAAACTGGTACCCTTATCATTAAATCAGATCCAAACGCCTGAAGCCGTAGCAGCAGGATAGTACCCCTTTAATTTGCCTAAAGAGGCCGGTTTAGTGGCTCCCCGGCAAAGCCGCACTCATTTATCATTTTGGTTTTCTTGTCCTTACATAACCTTTATAAAAAAATAACGTATAAAGTGCTGTAACAGGCTGGTATATTATTTGTGCTTCCTTCTTGACTACATTCCAGTACCGCTAACCAATTAAGCCTGGTAAAGAAATATAATAAATGCATTATAACTTGAAGTGCTTTGTTCTGAAGTTGTTTTTATTGTTGGGAATAACTCCCCTGCTTGGTAACATAGCATCGGCGCAAAATAAGGTGGTGAACTTTTCATCAATTACCCTGCAGGACGGACTGTCTCAAAACGACGTAAAATATATAGTAAAAGATCGTACCGGTTTTATGTGGTTTGCCACCGACGACGGCCTGAACCGTTATGATGGCTACAAATTCACCGTGTACCGCCATCGCCAGGGCGACAAACACTCCCTTCCCTCCAACGATGTAACCACCCTGTTAACAGATAGCCATGGCAACCTCTGGATAGGCAGCATGGGCTTAAGCAAGTACGATCCAAATACCGAATCGTTCGAAACATACAGCCAGGTAAAAGGCGATACCACCTCTATAACTTATCCCATTGTCAACTCTATTTTCGAGGATAAAAAAGGCAGGCTTTGGGTAGGCACCTATTCGGGCCTAAACCTTTTCGATACCAAAACAAAAAAAGCCCGGCATTTTTTCTACAAGCCCGGCCGCGATGACATAACCGAGAACCAGATCAATACACTTACCGAAGACGATAACGGCAACCTGTGGATAGGGACCAATGGCGGTTTGCGCGTTTTTAACTTTGAAACCGGCGTCAGCAAATTTTATAAACAGGGTGGACCAAATAGCCTGGTCGACAATCATATTAATACTGTACTAAAAGCTCCGGACGGGAAGATATTTGTAGGTACGGCCGATGGGCTGAGCATATTAGACCCTGTTACGCGCGTTTTTACAAACTTTAAACATCAGCAGGGAAACGCGGCAACATTAGCCAATAACAATGTATTTACGCTGGCTGTTAACAATGCGCACCAGGTTTGGATAGGAACGGAAGACGGTCTCGATCTTTACGACGGGCGCGACAATTCTTTTACCCGTTACCTAAGCGACAAGCCTTCCGCATCAGAAAATAATTCTATCAGTTCGCTCTACAGCGATCGCGGCATTTTGTGGATAGGCACTTATGAATCGGGCCTGAAATATTATGACACCAACCTGGTATCCTTCGAACACTATTACAAATACCCATATTCAAATGGATTGAGCAATAACATCGTTACCTCGTTTGCCGAAGACAAAGGCGGGTACTGGATAGGGACCGATGGCG
>DATCQV010000064.1:0-4312 GCA_036569325.1 Mucilaginibacter sp.
GTTTACAATAATGTAAGGGACATTGAGCGTACTATGCTTTCCGTTTTAAACCAAACCTATCCGCATATCGAATATATTGTGGTCGATGGTAAATCAACGGACGGCACATTGCAGGTTATCGAAAAACACCGATCGGGCATCGCCAAACTCATCAGCGAAAAGGATGAAGGTATTTACGATGCCATGAACAAGGGGCTTGCCGCTGCCACCGGCGATTATGTGATCTTCATGAACTCTGGTGATGAATTCTACTCTCCCGAAACCGTTGTGCAGGTTTTCGCTACCGTTGCCGATGCAGACATCTATTACGGCGAAACCGAAATGGTGAACGATGAGCGTGAGAGCCTCGGCCAGCGGCGGCACAAAGCGCCCGAAAAGTTTACCTGGCGCGGCTTCAGATACGGTATGAGTATCAGTCACCAGGCTATTTACATCCGCCGGTCCCTCACCGAACCATACGACCGCCAATACCAGCTCAGCGCCGATATAGACTGGATCATCCGCGCCGCAAAAAAGGCAAAAACCATTATTAACGTTCATCAGTATGTCGCCAGATATTTGGTAGGCGGCATGTCAAAAACCAAACACCGCCAAAGCCTTAAAGAGCGCTTTGATATTATGCGGAAATATTACGGGTTGATACCCACCGTTTTTAATCATGGTGTTATTGCCTTTAATTTAGGGTGGTATTGGTTGAAGAACAGAAGAACGAATGATTAACATTCACTAATCTTTCTACCGCCGCTGCCTTTCCACGCCAATCACCCTCTGCCCACCTTGTCCTTTCGAGGTACAGAGACACAAAGTATTGTGTCTTTACAGGGGAAATTCTGAATTTGCTACGAAGAAAAACCCGTTGTAGCGACACAATACTCTGTGTCTCCGTACGATTTACCCATTTTCGCTCGAAATGACATAAAGAAAAAGACTCTTCTGCTGCTTTGTGTTGCGGTTTAAGTTATTCGATTATCAGAATTTGCTCTCTGTCCAATTCAACGTAGAGATTAGCCTTCGCTGAAAGAGGCAATATAAAAGGAAGATATTTAGAAAAAAGCGCGAGCAACTCTTGATTAGAAATATTTCCCAGGACAATTCGTATTACTTTTTTGGGAGTTTTATTGATGAAATACGAGTTTTTAAAATCAGCGTCTTTGGTAACTACAATAAAATCATTTTCATCGGCATAGCTGCAAATCTCGCTATCATTGATATTCCATTTTTGCATTATTTGGTTTACATGGATAGCAGTGCAATTATCTTGTTTATCAAGAAATTTTGATAAGCTGATAGGTAAATGAACATCAAGCAAAAAAGTTCATTAATGCACCTCTAACAACGATTTTCCCGAAAGCGTGATCTTCGCGTAAGCTAACGAAGCAAGAATATCATCCCGCTCCAGTTCGGGTTGATCGGCGAGAATTTCATCAAAGGTCATGCTCGAAGCTATCATGTCTATAATAACCTCTACAGGCCAGCGCATGTGGCGAACACAAGCCTTGCCGTGACAGATGTTTGAATCAATGGTGATCCGCTCTAAAAGATTACTCATAATGTAAATTTACAGCTAATTTCGTCAGCGCCCAAACTTCTCTCAGCGGCCATGTACACAATCTATCGTCGTCGTTCACTTCCCCAAACAAAAAAAGCGATGAGCCTCAACCCATCGCTTTCCAACAGCAATTAATAAAAACTGCTTATTTCTTTTTACCGGTTGCCGGTTTGGCCGGTTCCGGTTTTTTTGCGGCGGGTTCGGCATTTTCCCTGCCTTTTTTAATGCCCGAAGCAGCAGCGCCGCCTAAAGCCAGTATCAACAGGATGGAACCAGCCAGCGAGATCTTCTCGCCGGTGTAGTATGATGCCGGGTGGAAGATGAATTCTATCTTATGGTTGCCAACCGGGATCTGCGCTGCACGCAGTACGTAGTCGGCACGGAAGAACGGTTTTTCAGCGCCGTCTATCAGCATAGTCCAGCCTTTTTCATAATAAATTTCAGAGAACACGGCCACCTGCGGCGCTGTCGAACCGCTTTGGTAGGTCAGGTGATCCGGGTTGTAGCTTACCAGTTTGATGGTACCGCTGGTATCAGCACCTAAAGGCTGCTTTTCGTCTATCAGCTTACGGTATTGCTGGTCAACAATCGCTTCGTCTTTTGGCGAGAAGCTGCTGATGGCCTGCATTTCCTCGTCCGCGTTCTTCGCGTATTTGATGCTCTTTACAAACCACGCATGACCGCATGCCGTAGGATTAGCCTGCATTTTCAGCGTCTGCTGCTCGTCGGCCGTAATGAAGTATTTGGTATTCAGCATATCCAATACGTCATGGTTTGGAGCTGCAGCGGTAAACTGGTTATCGATCAGTTCGTCGTAACGTTTTAAACGCGCAGCCGAATACCCCCCGATCGACTTATGGAAGAACGGACTAAACCTGTCGAATTTGATAGTTTGCGTTAAATCAAACACGCGGTAATCCGGGTCAGGGTCACGCATGATGAATGAATCTACTTCACGCGGCTTTACCTGGTTGTCCAGTTTATCGGCAAAGTTGCTGTCTTTCAAATAACGTTTGTCAACCAAACAAAGGTCAACGGTGATCAGTACCAGCAAGCCAATTGAAAACATCATCAGTTTTGCTTTTTGTTTGATAAATGCCCACAACAGGCCAAATGTCAATGCAACAAAGATCAATGAACGGATAGCATCGCTGCGTTCCAGGCTCTGCCTGTCGCTTACCACGGCGTTAGCCACCGTGGTTGCGGTTGCACTGTCGCCTTTCATGGCCTGCGTCAGGTAAGTGATGCCTTGCTGGAAATCGGCGCCTTTAAAGCTCAGGAAAATGGTCGGCACAGCTATCAATATCAGCAGCAAACCGCCGGTAATATAAAAGGCCAGTTTCAGTTTCTTGAACAGGTAAGTTTTATCTTCCGCATCAACAATTTCTTTTACCGCTAAGAATGCCAGTATCGGGAAGCACAAGCTGGTGACCGCCAATATCGACTCTACCGCGCGGAATTTGTTATACAATGGGAAATATTTAAAGAACAGATCCGAAACAAAAGGAAAATTCCCCCCGAACGACAAAAACATGGTGAGCACCACAGTGCCCAGCAGCCACCATTTAACGCGGCTTTTAACAACCAGCAAGCCAAAGAGGAACAGGAAGCAAACTACCGCGCCGAAATAGAACGGACCGGCAGTACCCGGCTTGGCGCCCCAATACAACTGCAAGCCCGGGATACCGTTGGTTATCTGCGCAGCGGTTGCAACAGCCTGCTGCTCGGTTGCATTTTGTTTCAAGAAGATCTTAGCGGTTTCAGAATTTGCATCAAGCGTTTCCGGACCAGAACCGAAGCTATATGCATTAGGTACCAAAAAGGTAAAACACTCGGCAACACCCTGGCTCCATTCGTAAGCATAATCTTTATCAAGGCCGCTTGAAGGTTCTTTAGCGTTTTTGGTGAGGTTCGACTGACCGCGATAGCTGTATTTGGCATACTCGCCGGTGCTCCACAGTAACGAGGCGTTGATAGCCAGCGCAAGCACCAAAGCAGCGCCAAGGTAACCCAATGCCTTAACGAACGATGCGGTGGTTTTTCCTTTGATGGCATGATATAGCTCAATACCCAGCAGGATCAGCAAAGCCAGCATCAGGTAATAGGTCATCTGGATGTGGTTGGCCCTGATCTCCATAGCAAGGAACAAAGCCGTCAGCGCACCGCCCGTGAGGTATTTACCCCGCAACGTCATGAAAATACTGCCCAGCAAAGGCGCAAAAAAAGCAATAGCGAAGGCCTGGTTAGAGTGGCCGGCAACCAGCAATATAATATTGTATGATGAGAACGTAAATGCTATGGCGCCGGCAGCAGCAAGCCAGGGGTTCAGCTTTAATACATTGAACAAAAAGTAAGCGCCGAACAGCAGGATAAGTACCGTATCAACCGGGTTAGGGAACACGGCCTTCAAGGCCGAAACGATCTGCGTAGTAATATTATCCGGATACGGAGCCCAGATCTGGAAGGCAGGCATCCCGCCGAAGATCTGGTTGGTCCATAAAATAGTGATCCCTTTTTCCCTGTAGTCGTTAATTTCCTTTTGGGTTGATTGGGCGCCGGTTACATCCATCTGGCCCAATACTTTACCCTGGAAAGCCGGGGCGAAATAAATAAAACATATCACAAAAAAAATCACTCCCACCAGGAAGTGAATTCCGTTCCGCTTAAACCAATTGTTCATTTAAATTTTCAAAAAAGGGATAATATTAATTCCCCAAAAATAGAAATTAGAATGACAAAGTGAATTATCTTATTGATTTATTG
>DATCQV010000065.1:0-6154 GCA_036569325.1 Mucilaginibacter sp.
TTGCCTCATAATCGGCAGGTGTAAATTTAAACTGGCCCTGCTGCGAGCCGTTGGTAATGGTAATTGTTTTTGACTGCGAGCGCTGCTGCGACATGATGGTAGTCACATCCAGCTTGCCGAATTTCAACTTCGTCTTTACCCCGAACAAGGCCTGGCTGCCTGTAATCAGCGTAGTGTTCAGCGGCATGCTTACGGTACCGGCTTCAATCTTCTGGATAATTTCGTCGGGTTTGCCGGTATAATCAAGCTTGATCTGGTTTTCGAACTGGAACTGCGCGTCGGTATTGTAATTGGTGGTGATCTTTAACTTATCACCTATGTTACCGGTCACATTCAGCTGGATCTTCTGATCAAAGTTGAAGTTGAACTGCGTACGCTGCTTGGTATTGTACAGCGGGTTTTCGTTCTTATTGATCTGCCCGGTCAATATCGCCTCCGCCGATCCCTGCGGACGGATATCAATGGTATTGCCGCCGAAGATCTGGTCGAAGGTCTGGCTCCTCACCTTGATCTGGGGGATAAAGCCCGGCTGCTGCGATTGATATGCATAGTTATCGGCCAACTGCTTAAAATTGGTGCGCAGGTTCTCTTTTTCCTTCAGCTTTAAATACTCTTCGAATGTTAAATACTGCGGCGGCCTGTAAAGCAGGTTCCCCACGCGTTCATAAAGTATATAGCGATTGGTGATGGGATCGTACTCGATGGTACGCACCAGGTTTATCGGGTCGTACAGGAATGAGCCTTCGCGCTGGCGGTAGTTTTTCGACTCGGTGATCTTCGAAGGGATCTTAACTTTTACAGAATCGCTCCTTGAAGGCTGCTGCTGCGCGAATACACGGCCGCTTCCGCAAAAAGCGGTAGTCAGCAACACACACAGCACAACCTTTTTGGTAAAGATTCTAATCAAGGCTCGGTCTTAATAATTACGTAATTATAAACTTTTTAGCGCAGATTTAATAAGTTGTTCAACTGTTAAATCGTTATTATTTCTACTTACCTCAAGGTCAACCACTTTCTCGGCAGCATTACGGGCAAAACCCAGCATAACCAATGCAGACAAGGCTTCTTCGCGTACGGTTTTATCGGCTTTTACGGTCGACAATGTCTCCGGTCCCTCTTTTTTCAATTTGTCCTGAAGCTCCAGGATAACGCGCTGCGCCGACTTGGGGCCAATCCCCTTAATCTTCTGAATAAGACCCACATTACCTGAAACAATGGCCTGCTGGATCTCTTCCGGTGTGATGGACGAAAGCATCATCCGCGCGGTATTGGGCCCTATGCCCGATATGGAGATCAGGTGCAGAAACAGGCGGCGTTCACCATCGTCGAAAAAGCCGTAAAGCGTGTGCGCGTCTTCCTTAACGTGCAGCCACGTATGCAGCTTACAGCGTTCGCCATCGCCAAGTTTTGAATAAGTGTTAAGGGAAATATTGATGTGATAGCCAACTCCTCCAGCATCAATCACCACATAAGCCGCACTTTTAAAAGCTAATTTACCATCAATATAAGCGTACATAATTTATCAGGTCCCCGTGAAAGGTTCAATGGCGAAAGGTAACACGATTTTTATACTTTAAGAAATAAAAATATCCCCAATTTATATGATTTGTGAATATTTTGAGGTGAAAGGTGAAAGGTGAAAGGTGGACCCCGCCCACAGCCTCGCCTTTGGGGAACACGCGGAAACAGACTTACGAAGTTTTGAAAATTTCGTAAGTCTTCTATCGTTTATACACCGTTTTTTATCCGCATATTCAAAATCCGCACATCCTCAGGCTCCTTCGCTTTTCTCCTGGGCATCCACAACGGCTATGGTGATCATATTCACAATTTCCCGAACGGAGCTGCCTAACTGAAGCACGTGTACCGGTTTTTTCAAGCCTAACAAGATTGGCCCCACAGCTTCGGCACCACCTATTTCCTGTAACAGTTTATAGGCGATGTTGCCCGATTCGAGGTTGGGGAATATCAGCGTATTGGCCGGCCGGCCTTTTAATGTTGAGAACGGAAAGTTATCGCTAAGCAGGCTGGTATTCAGCGCAAAGTTGGCCTGCATATCACCGTCTACTATCATTTCGGGATGCTGCTCATGTAATATACGCACGGCCTGACTTACCTTGTCGGGAATCGGACCGAGGTTCGATCCAAAATTTGAGTAAGAGAGCAAAGCCACCCTTGGGTCGATATTGAATTTGCGGACAGAGCGTTCTATCAGCGTGGTGATATCAACCAGGTCCTGCACCGATGGATTTACGTTAACCGTAGTATCGCCGAAGAACACAGGCCCTTTTTTTGTGATCATCATATACATACCGGCTACCCGGCTTACACCTTCGCCTGTCCCGATAATCTGCAGGGCGGGTTTAATGGTGGTCACATAGTCTTTAGTAAGGCCGGAGATCAGCGCATCCGCCTCGCCGAACTGCACCATGCAGGCACCGTAGTAGTTACGGTCGTGCATCAGTTTTTTCGATTCATAAACCGTTACGCCCTTGCGCTGGCGTTTATTGTACAGGTATTCGGCATATTCTTCCAGGCGCTCGCAATTTTCAGCTGGATCGATAATGTGCACATCGCCCAGCTCAATGTCGTTATCCTTCATGATCTGCCTGATGCGGGCAATATTGCCCAGCAGTATCGGCGTGGCAATGCCTTCTTCTTTAACTATCTGCGCAGCGCGTAAGATCTTATAAGTATCAGCCTCGGCGAAAACAATGCGTTTCGGATTTTGACGGGCTTTATTAGTGAGGTTGCGCAGCAGTTTGTCGTTGATACCTATGCGGGTGCGCAGTTCTTCAATATATCCGTCCCAATCGGTAATGGCCTGCCGCGCCACGCCGGACTCCATCGCCGCCCGCGCCACTGCAGACGATACCTCGGTAATCAAGCGCGGGTCCATCGGTTTGGGAATGATATAATCCCGGCCAAATTTCAGGTTCTTGGTATTATAAGCCAGGTTAACCGTTTCAGGGATGGTTTTCTTGGCCATTGCTGCTATTGAGCGCACGGCGGCGATCTTCATTTCCTCGTTGATGGCAGTCGCCCTTACATCAAGCGCACCGCGGAAAATGTAAGGGAAACCCAGCACGTTATTTACCTGGTTAGGAAAATCGGAACGGCCCGTAGCCATGATGATGTCTTTACGGGCACTGATAGCCAGGTCGTACGAGATCTCCGGCTCCGGGTTGGCCATTGCGAAAACAATGGGGTTCTTCGCCATCGATTTCAGCATATCCGGACTAACAATGTTGCCAGCCGAAAGCCCTACAAATACGTCGGCACCCTTCATGCCTTCGGCAAGGGTTTTTACATCTTTACGGGTGGTGGCAAATGCCAGCCTGATCTCGTCGAGGTCGGTGCGGTCAGGGGTGATGAGGCCGTTGACATCGAACATCAGGATGTTCTCTTTTTTAACGCCAAGCGCCAGGTACATTTTTGTACAGGAAACCGCGGCAGCACCGGCACCGCTAACTACCATCTTTATTTTGTCGAGCTTTTTGCCCTGGATCTCGCAGGCGTTCAGCAATGCGGCGCCGGAGATAATGGCAGTGCCGTGCTGATCGTCGTGCATTACCGGGATCTTCATTTCGGCTTTCAGCCTGCGCTCAATTTCGAAGCAGGTTGGGGCCGAGATATCCTCGAGGTTGATGCCACCGAAAGTTGGCTCGAGGGCTTTAACAATGTTTACAAATTCATCAACCGTTTTGGCGTTCACTTCTAAGTCGAACACATCGATATCGGCATAGATCTTAAAAAGCAGGCCCTTCCCCTCCATCACCGGCTTGCTGGCCTCCGGACCGATATTGCCCAGGCCAAGCACGGCGGTTCCGTTGCTGATTACGGCGACAAGGTTACCTTTGGCGGTATATTTATATACATCGTCAACGTTATCGGCTATGCGCAGGCAGGGTTCGGCCACACCGGGCGAATAAGCCATGGTAAGGTCGCGCTGCGAATTGGTGGGTTTGGTAGGAACTACCTGTATCTTACCGGGACGGCCTTTTGAATGATAATTCAGCGCGTCCTGGTTACGGGTCGGTTTGCTCATTATTTTCAGTTACTGGTCAGTGCACAAAAGTAGCTATTGATTTCGGAATTCGGATGTTCGATTTCGGATTTGGTGCGTTTGATATTGTTGGCGAGGCCTGTGCTAAAGGTGGCGTACCTACGGCACGCAAGGTTATATTATTATCATTTCTACCAACATTACGCCCCTAAAGGGGCGGTGCTTATTTCGGATTTCAGATGCTCGATTTCGGATTTGATGAGTTCGATGGCGCCTGCGAGGCCTGTCCTAAAGGTGGCGCAGCTACGGCACGCATGATTACATTATTATCATTTCTACCAAGATTACGCCCCTAAAGGAGCGGTTTTAAAAGCAAGCCCTCGTACGATTCCCGCCTCGGGGCAGGTAGGGTGGGTTTTCTGCGCCATGCATTAACGGGAGTGCGATCAGCGATGTGTAAATGGGAAATATTATATGGGATAGTTCGCTAAACCCCACCCTCCTCCCGCCCCAAGGCGGGAAATTGCGCAGGCCCGTGCCTTTGAAATCAGTTAAAAAACAAAAGCCCCTCCATGCAGGAAAGGCTCTTAATTTTTTCTTCAACAATTCCGAAATCGAAAATCCAACGTCCCAAATCAAAATAAATCTGAAATCGTAATCCTAAAATCTAAAATCCCACTATCCTTTGGCAACTTTCAAAGTCATGCCAGGTTGCAGTTTGCCTTTTTTGAGGCCATTGAGTTCTTTGATCTTTTCAGCCGATGCATCGAATTTATCGGCAATGCTGTTGAGTGTATCGCCGTGTTTTACTTTATAGGTTACGTACACTTTATGCGATTTTACGGGCGCTTCTTCGGGCACATCGTTCGGCTCTTTTACTTTTAGTTTTTGACCTACAGGTGCTTTGCTGCCGTGCAGATGATTCCAGGCTTTCAGGTCCTGTACTTCTATGCCGAAGTTATCGGCTATCTCTCTCAGCGTTTCACCTTTGCGTACTTTGTGGAAGGCCGGCATTTTGTCGGCCTTGTCATCCTGGTAAGCGGCGTAAACCGGTTTTGGCGCGGTGGCCACGGCCACATTATTATTGTTCAGGGCATCATATAAAGCGGCATATTTTGTTTTATCCACCTGCGGAATGATCATGCGGCGGGGAGCATTTGCCGTACCGTTTACGATCTGCCTTTTGTATGACGGGTTTAAAATAGTAAGCGTATGCAGATCAACATCTAACGATTGTGCTACCGTGCTTAACGGCAGATATTTGTTTACTAAAACGGTGTCTGTCTTCAAACTGATATTGCACATCTGCGGAACAATGCCCTGCTTATCGTAATAGTTCATCAGGTAAGCTACCGCGATGAAGGCGGGTACATATCCCCTTGTCTCGCTCGGCAGGTATTGGCGGATAGACCAGAAATCGGTTGCGCCGCCTGCCTTTTCAATGGCACGCTCCACATTGCTTTTACCGCAATTGTATGAAGCTATAGCAACCAGCCAGTCGCCAAATTCCTGGTAAGCATCTTTTAAATAGGCAGCAGCGGCATAGCTGGCCTGGATAGGGTCACGGCGGTCATCTACGTAATCGTCCATTTTCAGGCCGTACAATTTGCCGGTAGTATACATAAATTGCCAGAGGCCGGTTGCCCCCACGCGCGATACCGCATACGGATCGAGCTTTGACTCAACTATCGATAAATATTTTATTTCGTCGGGAATGCCGGCGTCGTGGAAAGCCTTTTCGTAAATGGGGAAGTAATATTTGGTGAGGCCTACCACACGGCCCATTTCTTCGCGGTTGCGGCTGTAGATCTCTATGTAACTTTGTACATACTCGTTATAATCAAGCTGGATATCTTTTTTGATGGAGTCCAGGCGGCGTTTGTAAATATTGGCCTGGTAGCTTAACGGACCCGGCTGATTAACCGCCGGAACGATAACCGTATCTCCGTAGTTCGGCAATATGGCGGGCGCAAGGGCCGGGTGACTTACCGGGGCCGCCTTCAGGGCATGCAATAGCAATAAACAGACAATCAGCGTAAGCGTTTTCTTCATTAGTTAGGGGTTAACTCAACAAAATACTGTCGGTATATTTTACTAATATATAAAACTTTTATAGTTCAAGGAAATATTTAGAAAAATCCAATAAGC
>DATCQV010000066.1:0-16990 GCA_036569325.1 Mucilaginibacter sp.
ATACTGCTGTGAAGCAGGAACGTGCTGTTCTGGTGGGGGTGATTACGCAAGGTGAAACCGATGAACAGGCCAAAGAGTACTTAGACGAACTTGAATTTTTAGTGGCTACCGCCGGTGCAGAAACTGTACAAACGTTTACGCAGAAGTTGCAGCGGCCCGACAGAGCTACGTTTGTTGGTTCGGGTAAACTGGAAGATATCAAGGCTTTCGTCAAAGCAGAAGAAATGGATATGGTGGTGTTCGATGATGAACTGACGCCATCACAACTTCGCAACATAGAGAACGAACTGCAGGTAAAGATCCTCGACCGCAATAACCTGATACTGGATATTTTTGCCAACCGCGCACAAACCGCGCAAGCCAAAACACAGGTAGAGCTGGCGCAATTGCAATATTTACTGCCCCGCCTGACCCGTTTGTGGACTCACCTGGAGCGTCAAAAGGGTGGTATTGGAATGCGTGGTCCGGGTGAGTCGCAGATAGAGACGGACAGGCGTTTGATCCTGAACAAGATCTCGCTGCTGAAAGATAAACTGAAACAGATCGCTAAGCAGAACGAAACCCAGCGCAAGAACCGACAACAGATGATTCGCGTGGCGCTGGTGGGTTATACCAACGTGGGTAAGTCGACCATTATGAATATGATCTCCAAATCGGAGGTATTTGCCGAGAATAAGCTGTTCGCTACACTCGATACAACGGTGCGTAAAGTGGTAATTGAAAATGTACCGTTCCTGCTATCGGATACGGTAGGCTTTATCCGCAAGCTGCCACACGATCTGGTTGAATGTTTTAAATCGACCTTAGATGAAGTTCGTGAAGCCGATATCCTGGTACATGTGGTGGATATTTCGCACCACAACTTTGAAGACCAGATCAAGACCGTCAATGAAACGCTGAAAGACATCGGCGCGATAGATAAAAGAGTGATCACCGTTTTCAATAAGATCGATGCGTTTAAGCCTCTGGAACACGGCATTGAAGAACATACCGAGCCTATTACCCTGCACGATTTCAAAAATAGCTGGATGGCCAAAAACAATGCTCCCGCTATCTTTATATCGGCAACCCAAAAAGAAAATGTAGAGGAATTCCGCTCATTGTTGTATGAAGAAGTGAGGGCGTTACATACGTCGAGGTATCCATACGATCATTTGTTATATTGAGATATACGAAAGGAACTGAAGAGGCGCATTATGTTGGGTTCCTCGTAAAAGAAAAGGCATTCTGAATTTCGTCAGGATGCCTTTTCTTTTACGAGGGATAAAAAATTATACCGTATCTAATCTGTGTCCGCTTAATATTAATCCAATGATAATTGCGCCCAGGATAATACGGTACCAGCCGAACAATTTAAAGCCTCTTTTCTCTAAAAAGGTGATAAAGGTCTTAATGGCCAGCATAGCTATTACGAATGCGATGATATTTCCTATCGCCAAAAACTTTATTTCTTCGCCGGTAAATACGTGGCCTTCTTTGTGGAAATCCCACAGTTTTTTAGCTGTTGCTGCAAACATAGTCGGTACGGCTAAGAAGAATGAGAACTCGGCCGCCGCGGTGCGCGAAAGCTTTTGCGACATGCCGCCTACAATCGATGCGGCAGACCGAGATGTACCGGGAATCATGGCTAAACATTGAAAGAAGCCGATCTTCAACCCGGTCAAATAACTGATATCTTTTTCCTCGTGTACGGTTGGCTTGTTAAACCATTTGTCTACAAAAAGCAGGATAACGCCGCCGGCAAACATAGTAATGCCAACGGTGAGGGCGCTTTCTAATAAAGCGTCTATCCTTTTGCTGAATAACAAACCGAAGAATGCTGCCGGCAAAAATGCGATAAACAACTTTACATAAAAATTGAATGATTTAAAAAAGCGCTTGTAATACAATACCACTACCGAAAGGATGGCTCCTAACTGAACGGCGATAGTGAACAATTTCACAAACGGATCGGAAGCGATATCCATGGCCGATGACGCGAGGATCATGTGGCCGGTTGACGATATCGGCAAAAATTCAGTTATCCCTTCAATTACGGCAAGGATAATAACATGGATAATGTTCATGGTTGTTGGGGTAGTTGATTGGGTTGAATAAGTTGCACTAAGTTGATTGGGTTAGATTGATTATTAAGTGGAACCTGGCCGATTACTGTTAACTTAATCAACCACTCTCTTAATCAACTCAATCAACCATTCTATTAGTCAACCTTAACCGAAGGCTTTTTAAAAATTGCGAAAAAACCCAGCGCAAAACCACCCAATACCACCAGCGGCGCGATCACAATTTTGGTAGTGCTGTAAATATCAGTAGTGCCCGACATCAGCAAAAAGCCTAAAGCTACAACTGCAATGCTGATGATTAACAGGCGATAGTTCCCTTTATCAAACAAAAATTGAGCTGGTTTAGTATCAGTTGTCGGTTTAAAAGCCGGTTTAACCGAAGCAGTAGTTTTAACGGGACTGGTCGGCTTAACTTGTTTTTGTGCCATCTTTATATTAGTTATTTGAATTATTGATTTAATGAATTAGTGAGTGATACAGCTACCTTTCAGCTTTCGCCTTTTAGCTTTCACTTCCCTCTTACCTGTACAGGTTATATATTTTTAAACGTAAAAACTTGTTCACTGCCAAAAAGGTGCTGAAGCCCGAGATAAAGATCCCGATGCCTATTACCGCAACAAATATCAACCCGAATTCTGTATAATTTCGGAGGATAATTAAATCAGGGATCTGTTTATAGGCAACAGACAACAAGCCGATCAGTATCAAAATAGCGATCAGTCCGCCTAAAAGGCCGTGCCATATACCATAAAGCATGAATGGTTTGCGGATAAACCCTTTGGTAGCACCTACAAGCTGCATCGATTTGATCAGGAAACGCTGCGAGTAAATGGCCAGCCTGATGGTGTTGTTGATCAGCGCAACCGATAGTACCACAAATATGCCGGCAAATATCAAAATAATGAGGCTGATGCTGCCGATGTTCTCATTCATCTGGTCGACCAGCGATTTCTGATACTTCACTTCTTTTATAAGCGGATTTTTCATCAGGTCGGCCTTGAATTTTTCAATATCATTATTGTTGGCGTACTCGGCTTTCAGATAAACGTCCAGTGAGGGCGACAACGGGTTATATCCCAGGAATTTCACAAAATCCTCACCCAGATCTTTCTTCAGGTTTTGAGCGGCAAGTTCCTTTGTAACATACTGGGTTTGCTTTACCATTTTAATACCCTCGATCTGTTTCTGAAGCTGCAGGATATCGGTCTCGTGCGCGGCGTCATCCACGTAGATATTCAGCACGATGTTTTCCTTAACGTAGCGGCTCAGGTTATTGGCCTCAACCAATATCAAACCCAGCAGGCCTATCATAAGTAATACCATGGCGATGCCAAAAACGGTAGAAATATATATCGTTTTGGTTTTTTGGGCCGATGCGCTTGCTTCAAATTCTTCCATGCTTTTGAATAGATTTGAGATGTGAGACTTGAGATGTGAGACTTGAGATAGAAACCCCAACAGCCGGCCGTCCTCCACCTAACTTATTTTGCGAAAATAAGAAACCTTAGCTTAAAGGTAAAAGTTTATCTGTTATAATTATCACCCGGGCAGGTGAACCACAATAAGTTTAACAAAAATTAACAGAAAAGAGTTAAAATCAGAATTTCACGAATTGTGGCGAATTTCACGAATGCCGGTTATGCGATCAGAGCGGCACTATAAACATTCACCCATCGCTAATCGGTCCCATCGGAGCCAAATATTGGTAGAAAAAGCATTAATTTAGATTTTTCGCTCCATAGGAGCGTAACATACCACGCAGTTTAGCCCGCTATCTTCGATATACCCAACCTGTATTGCTTCACCAACCGGATGCACTTCAACGAAAAGAACGTCATCACCCAGGCCACCACAGCACTACCCACGGCAAGGGTAAGACTACCATAAATATATTGCCCGAAATGCTGGTTGATATTATTGAGCGATGTTTCAGACGGCCCTGTAACGTAACAACTCCCCACCCGGTAACTCAACCACAACACAAGCGGCAGCAATGGCGGAAAGCTCACCTGTGAAAAAATAACCACCAATGCTTTGTTGAGCTTAAACACCACCGCCAGAGATATGGCAATTAACGTTTGAAAACCCCAAACCGGAATAATGCCAACGAATATCCCAAACGCTGCCGAGAACGCTTTTAACTCGTCGCTTTGCACGGGATTATAGATCTGTTCGGTAAATTTTTGGAAGGCTTGTTTGGAGAATACCGTGCTGATACGCTTACGCGATGCTTGCCAGGCATTGATCAGCATCTCTATTATAGATCTGAGCCTGTTGGTTTTTAGCGGTTTAACAGGTTGCATGATAAACTGCCGCAAAGCTACCGCAGCAATGCAATTTTAAACAGCCAATTTTATTAAACTTATGTTAATAACCCGGCGCAGGGCACTGTTAGTGTCTCGCCCGTTTCTTCAATACACCGCCGGCAGCTTCTTTAATGGTACTGGTAAATACAAATGCTTTTGGGTCGATCTCGTGCACCAGGTTGCGGAGGCGGCGCACTTCCAAACGCGTAACCACGGTGAAAATAATGTCAACCGGTTGGTGTACATCGAAACTATCTTTCAAATAACCACGCTCGCCTTTGTAGATAGTAATACCGCGGCCCAATGTCATTACCAGTTGCTTTTTGATGGTTTCGCTTTCGCCCGAAATAATGGTTACGCCAGTGTATTCCTCCAGGCCTTCTATCACAAAACTGATGGTTTTTGAGGCGGTATAATAAGTAAGTATTGAATAGAGCGAAGTTGGTAATCCTAATTTGATAGCCGCGATAAGGAAGATGATGATGTTGATACCGAGGATGATCTCGCTGATGGTAAAGCTGATGCGCTTGCCTGTATAAAGGGCCAGTACCTCGATCCCATCCAGTGCGCAGCCGCCGCGGATAGCTAACCCAACGCCTATCCCCATAAATACGCCGCCAAAGATGGACACCAGCAGCTTATCGGATGTAATTTGCGGGTAAGGCATGTAAAGCAGGCACAAGCCCAAGCCTATTATGGCAATAAAAGTGCGTATAGCGAAGGTTTTGTTCACCTGGAACGCACCCATAATGATGAAAGGAATATTGGCGATGATGATCACATAGGCAATATTGAGGTGATACAGTTCATGCACCAGCAGCGAAATACCGGTTACCCCCCCATCAAAGAAACTATTGGGAACCAGGAAACTCCGCAAAGCAAACCCGCAAAATAAAATGCCGGACAACACGTAAATGGTATCGGTAACCCAATGAGGCAATTGTAAGTTTTTCATCTATAAATTTACCTGTGTTTTATCCGCCCTAAGTTAGCATCCTTTTTAGCTTGCCGCAAATTAATGGCTGTTTTGGTGAAATATTGATGATTTTCCAAAAAGGCGATCTGTTTTCTGTCCCATTCTGCCCTGCCCATATCATCGCCGTAAAACGAGAGCTCCCGGAACAATTTATCGCCTATCTCAAAAAAATCATCACGGCCCAGGTAATCGAGGTCGGCATCGGCTAAGATCTGGCTAAGGTGATTTTGTGGTGATTGCGGCAGGCGGGTAGCCATGATCATTACACATATTGCATCGATCTGCTCCTCTGTATAATCAAAGGCTGGCAAAGTTTCACGGGCTATGCGGCATGACTCTTCTTCGTGGCCGTTCATTTTGATGAGGAAACCGCTGTCGTGGTAATAGGCGGCGGTAAGCAGCAGCGTTATTTCATCATCTGTAAGGCCTTCGCCTGCACCTAAGCGTTTTGCTGCCTCATACACATCGAGCGTATGGGATACGTTATGATAGCTTAAGTGCGTGGGAAGCCCGTCTGTTAACTTTTTAATAATATGATCACCGGCATCCTTCAGCCTCATAGTTTATAAATAACGTAAAATGAATAAGTCTTTTTTTGAGCATTTTGCTCGTCTCACCTATATCCTTTCCGGAGAAGAGGACCTTTAGCCTTCATTTAAAAGCCCTTCTCCAAAGCAGAAGAGTTGGACGAGGCGCGTTTAATTTTGGCGACTAATATATTAATGTTTTATTTGGCTTGCTTAACCTACATTTGTTATTAATGGGGATATTTGCTTAATTGAACAAAATATTGCGTTTAAGCCCTAACCGGATATCGCCCGCCAAACTGACCATGAAAAAGATCTGCCTTGTTTTGCCGCTGCTGTTGTTGATAGGTGCCCATGCCATCGCCCAAAAACCGGCGGAACAAAAACTGAATATCGACAGCCTGATAAAGGTGGCGCTTACCGATTCCACCAAAATTATCTTCGCTGCAAATAAAGACAGTTTATTTAAGTTACTGCCTGCTGCCAAACCAGCGGCTGCAAGGATAAAACTGATGTACCAGATCATCGATTACGGGCGCGATGTAGCTATGTCGGGCCTCAGGTATCATTACAAAATATTAGACTGGGCACGAAAAAATAACGACCCGGTAACCGAGGCGGCCATCATGGCCGAAATTGGCTATAACCAGGCTGCCAATGGCGATAATGCTGCGGGCATTAAAACCTGTTTCGCAGCGCTGAAGATCGCAGAGAGGACGAAGAACCCACAGGCTATCGGTATTGTTTATGAAAATTTGGCATCCTGCCCGCGGGAATTTAATGCCGCTAAGCTATATATCACAAAGGCCTTACAGTATTCCAAAGCCGGGCATGATGCTACCTATGTGTCGTACGCGTTAGGGGCCATGAGCAGCATGTACCGCTACTACAAGCCCGACCTTACAGATTCAGGAAAATATTACGCCGCGCAGAGTTTTAAATGGTGCGTAGAAAACCGTGTATTGAACCAAACGCCAAGTGCGCTGATTTTGCTGGCCGCTTATGCCGATGATAAGGACAGGCTAAGGTATATCAGGAGCGCTGCGGCGATGGCCCGCAATGCAGGCGATAACTATTCTGTTAACGGAGCTATTATTGCAATTGCCAACTATTACCGCATAGTGAACCGGTCGGATTCGGCGTTGTACTATGCCCGTCAGGCTTATAATTTAACCAAAACAGGGTCGCTCGAAATGAAGATAGCGCCAACGCATTTGCTTGCATTGGCGTTCACCGGTCGCAGGGCCGACAGCGCGTTGAAATATACGCTCGAATATTACGGGCTGCGCGATAGCCTGCAAAACTTATCAAAGGCCGAGCAGGCACATTCGGTAGCTTTCAGGGAGGAACAGGTACGCCGCGATGCCGAAGCTAAGCAGGCTGCTTATGAAACCACCATCCGTTATTATGCGCTGGGTGGCGTGGTTGTTTTCCTGCTGATACTGGCCATTATTTTATGGCGAAATAACCGCAGGCGTAAGCAAGCCAATGAGCTGCTGCAGGAGCAAAAAGACCAGGTGCAGGAAACGCTTGATGAGTTGGAGGCCACGCAGAATCAGCTGATCCAGTCAGAAAAGATGGCATCGCTGGGCGAGCTGACCGCGGGCATTGCCCACGAGATCCAGAACCCGCTCAACTTTGTGAATAACTTCAGCGAGGTAAGCATGGAGCTGGTGGACGAAATGGAGGTCGAGCTAACCAAAGGAGATAAGGATGAGGCAAAAGCAATCGCATCAGACATCAAACAAAACCTCGAAAAGATCCGCTTTCATGGCGGCCGCGCCGATGGCATTGTTAAGGGGATGTTGCAGCACAGTCGCGCGGGCAGCGGTACCAAGGAGTTAACCGACCTGAACGCACTGGCGGATGATGCCTTGCGCCTGTCGTACCACGGTATGCGCGCAAAGGATAAATTGTTTAATGCGGATATGGTAACTCACTTCGATCTGGAATTGCCCAAGATCAGTATCGTACCGCAGGATATCAGCCGGATGCTGATCAACCTGTTTAACAATGCGTTTTACGCCGTACGCCAAAGGCAAAAGAAGGCGGGGCGCGATTATATTCCCACCGTTGAAGTATCCACAAGTTTATTCACTAATCCTACGGGCGGGCAGGGTGTTTACATCCGGGTGAAGGATAATGGTACCGGCATCCCGGAAGATATCCGTGAAAAGATCATGCAGCCCTTCTTCACCACCAAACCAACCGGGCAGGGAACCGGCCTGGGTTTGTCCTTATCTTATGATATTATTGTGAAAGGCCATAACGGGAAAATAAATGTAGACAGCGAGGCAGGCGAGTACACCGAGTTTGCGGTTTGGCTGCCGGTGAAAGATGCAGCCAAACGATAATAATTAAATAGATGACATTTTAATAATTAACTTAGGTTTTTGAATTACTTAATTTAAGCACATGGCTTTTTTCTACTTCCTGGCAGGTTACTTATTGATCCGGCGCCTTATTAAGCGTTATAAAATGACGGCCATTTATCCAAAATGGCGGTCGATATTGGGCACGGCGAGTTGGGTAATTATAGTGGCTTATTTTTCGTTAGCCTTTACCCTTGAAGATGCTGCGACAGACATACTGGGCGCCGTTATTTTGCTGGCGCTGCTGCTTTATGTAGACAGGGAACGCGATTTCCAGGGCCAGAAAAACTATATAAAAGCCAATTTCCCATTGGTAGCTATGGGCTTTGTGAACGGACTGGCTACGATGGTTGCGCCGAAATTTTACGACAGGTATGAGCAATGGTTTCAGGGGATAACGCTGGCCACCTTTGTATGGATCTTTGGTAAATGGGCAAACTCGAACAAGCAGGAGGAAGAGCTGCGCATAGCCGCCGAGCGTAAGGCGGAACTGGAAGGGCTGGTGAATGAACGTACCGCCGAACTGATCAAACAAAAAGAAAACCTGCAGGAGATAGTGGAAGAACTGAAAGCCACGCAGGATCAGCTGATCCAGTCGGAAAAAATGGCATCGCTGGGTGAGCTGACCGCCGGTATTGCCCACGAAATTCAGAACCCGCTCAACTTCGTAAATAACTTCAGCGAGGTGAGCATGGAATTGATAGAAGAAATGGCAGAAGAGCTGGAAAAAGGCGACACCGAAGAAGCCATCTCGATAGCAAACGATATCAAACAAAATCTTGAAAAAATAAGGCATCACGGCAAACGCGCCGATGGTATTGTGAAAGGGATGCTGCAGCACAGCCGCGCCAGCAGCACCACCAAAGAACCGGCCGACATTAATAAACTGGCCGACGAATACCTGCGCCTGAGCTATCACGGTTTAAGGGCGAAGGATAAATCGTTCAATGCTAACCTCGAAACCCACTTTGGCGAAAACCTGCCGATGGTGAACATGGTGCCGCAGGATGTGGGCCGTGTGCTGCTTAACCTGTTCAATAATGCCTTCTATGCCGTTCAGCAAAGGCAAAAGATCGAAGGGCCTGATTTTAAGCCCACCGTTACAGTGAGCACCACGATAAAGGGTAAATGCCTGGAAATAAAGGTAAGGGACAATGGCACTGGCATTCCCGACGATATCAAGGAGAAGATCATGCAGCCATTCTTTACCACCAAGCCAACCGGCGAAGGTACGGGGCTGGGCCTTTCATTAAGCTACGATATTGTGGTTAAAGGTCACCAGGGGAAGATAGACATCGACAGCAAAGAGGGTGAGTTTACCGAATTTACCATTTCGTTGCCATTGTAATTTAAACTAATCGCTATTTTTAACCGCATTATGAAAGTACTGGTAGTAGACGACGAGGAAGACGTACAGCCGCTTTTTTTACAGCGTTTCAGGAAGGAAATAAAGAACCAGGAGTTCGATTTCACGTTCGCGCACTCAGGCGAGGAAGCGCTTTATTATTTACACAACGCTGCATCGGAAGTGGTGCTCATTCTGTCGGATATTAATATGCCGGGCATGAGCGGCCTGGAACTGCTCACCCATATCAGGCATGATTTCAATGCCCCACCGCCGCCGGTTGTGATGATGATCACCGCTTATGGCGATGAGGAAAATCACCGCCAGGCAATGGAAAACGGCGCTAACGATTTTTTAACAAAGCCCCTCGATTTTAATTTACTGAAAGAAAAACTTAAAACCTTTAATGAATAATGGCCAAGATACTGGTAGTTGACGACGAAGCCGATTTAGAGTTATTGGTAAAACAAAAGTTTCGCCGCAAGATCCGCGAGAATGTTTATGAATTTGTTTTTGCGCAGAACGGCGAGGAGGCGCTGGAACGTGTAAAGGAACACCCCGATCTGGACGTGATCCTGAGTGATATTAATATGCCCGTAATGGATGGGCTTACCCTTTTGAGCCGCCTGCCCGAAGCTAACCCAACCGTTAAGGCGGTAGTGGTATCGGCATACGGCGATATGCAGAATATCCGTACCGCCATGAACCGCGGCGCGTTCGATTTTGTATGCAAGCCGGTTGATTTTGAGGATCTGGAACTGACAATGGAAAAGACCATCAGTTACGTACACCAGCTGCAGGACACGCTGAAAGCCATCAAAGAAAACAACATCCTGAAGATGTATGTGGATGAGAACGTGCTGAACTTTATGACCCACAAGGAGTTTGAGAGCAGCCTGATGAAGAACGAGCAGATCGACGCCACAGCTATGTTCATCGATGTTTGCGGCTTCACAGCCCTCACTGAGCGAGCCCCGGCTAACGAGGTGGTAAATCTGCTCAATAGTCTGTTCGATAATATTGTAAAAGAGATCCTGGCCCAGGGCGGCCACGTAGATAAATTTATGGGCGATGCCGTGATGGCCGTTTTCCGTGGCGATTATCACCTCGATAAAGCCATAGATGTAGCGCTGGTCGTACGCGAGCAACTGGACAAAATGGAACCGGTAACCATTGGTGATACCTCGTACCGGCCAGGTGTATCCATCGGCATCAATTCAGGTGAAATGGTATCGGGCAACATCGGCTCAGCCTCCCTGAAACGACTGGATTATACCGTTATCGGTGATACCGTAAACGTAGCCCAGCGTTTGCAATCAGCAGCCAAAGCCGGCCAGATCATCATCACCGAAGAGGTTTACCACAAAACCAAAGAATCATTCAAATGTGAACGCATCGGCGAGGTAACGCTTAAAAATAAATCTAAACCGGTGGTGATTTATGAGGTGCTGGAGTAGATAGCTTTGTTATTGAATTTGATAATGGTGATCTTCATATTGCGTTATAAGTAGCAATGCGATTTGCAATTGTTTACCTTGTACGCTATCCGGAAGAACCTTTTTATCAAATTGTTCATCAACCCAATTAAGCATAATGTGGTATTCTTCCTCCGATTGAATGACTTGCAATTCCATATATCTTTAATTGATCTTTATTTTCCCCACTTGTCATTGCTTCATACCTCGCAACGGCAAAATTTTTATTTGCGTTGGTTGCTTGTTCCATAAAAATAAACGTAACAATCCGCACATCAAAAATCCACACATCAATTCCCCCACTTATTGCTCTTAAATCCTAACCGTTTCAACCCGTTCTGAATATCCGGATTACTCATAAACAGTTTCCAGATCAGCCCGCTGCGATAGTTCTCTATCATTACGACGATTGGCCCCTGGTCGATAGAGAGGTGGGTTTTGGCGTACCAGTTGTGCGATTCGCTGAAGCCATCGGCAAAGCCGTATGGCCCCCAGATCCTATCGCCCAGGTCGTAATAAAAATGTTTGAGTGCCTGCATGGAATACTGCGGCGTGTAAGGAAATGACGAAAGCGCGGCAGTAGGCTGAATCACACCCCGATCATCCTGCGGACAATGAGCTACATATCCTTTCCAGCTGTCGCCGGCGGTAAGGCCCCAGCAGTTCTCGCCGTAGCCTTTATAATGTTTAGGATTTTCGATGCAATAGGCGCGGTTAATGAGGGTATGGTTTTTGGTTTGCTCGGCATAGTCGATGCCATTATCGTCCGTCAAGCCTCGCGGATCGATACCCATATAAGTGTACTGCTCAAAAAACAGCGGACCGCCCATATCGAAATTCCCCAGCGGCAATTTGATACCAAAATAAGAGTTGCCATTCTTCCAGCTCGATTTTTTTACCCAGCTGTTTTCATAAAGTTCCTTAGATATCGGGTGATTAGGCGACGAGGCCGAGATAATATAAGTAATGAGCGCTTCGTCGTACCCAAAAACCGGGAAGTTCATATCAAAATCATTATCCGGGCTCCAGTGCCAGTAAAGCTCCTTGTTGCCACCTGCGCTATGCCAGTTCCAGTCGGCAGCGTCCCACATTTGTTGTACGCGTTTCTGAAAATAGCGCTCGGGCAGGGTTTTGCCGTTGAAGTAAGCTTTGGCGGTCAATAAGCCCATCATCAGGTAAGAGGTTTCCACAATATCGGCGCCATCATCCAACCGACCGAAAGGGATAGTTTTGCCGGTAGCGCCATTCATAAAATGCGGGTAAATGCCGTGGTAGCAATCGGCCTTAATTAAAAAATCGACTATCTTAATCAGTCGTTTTAATGCTGTATCCCGGCCAATCCAGCCCCGGTTAACAGCTACTACTGTTGATAGTACTCCCATCCCTGTACCACCAATAGCACAGGCTTCGGGGCCGAAGGTACCCTTGCTTAAATTGGGTTCGTCATCAGCCTCGTTAATATAATCCCAGTAATAATTAGCACGAACGGTGTTATCGCGCTCGCGGGCCAGTCCGCTCACCGGATGCGCAAAATTCCAGAAATAACGGAATGTTTGCCGCTGAACGATATCGAGCAAAACGGAATCGCTGATATTTTTGACAATGCCTACCGGCGCGATATCATTGCCCGGCTGCAGCTTATGGTTAACGGCTTTCTTTTGAGCCACAGCGGCATACACAAACAACAGGCAGGCTATTGACGCAAAAATTACTTTTTTCATGAATGTAGCAGGTTTACAAGAGGGGATCTGCTGACCAAGATAATGCTTTTTAAAGAAAGTGCGATTGTGAATCATACATAATTAGTTTCAACTAAAGCCAACCTTTGTGCTTTATTCTCCGTCCCTTTAAAGGGGCGGCAATGGAAGATAATTGGGAGGATTTATAATTATTACCATTGGCTTTAGCCAACGGATAGTGGATAACTACATACTGGCTTTGGCCAAAATGGTTCCGCGCCAGTCAACAATTGTTTATTTTTGATAAGCCAGCGCACCAATATATTAAGATGAAATTACAGCCCACGCCGCTTAAATATGTGTTACCATTACTGCTGGCTTACAGCACGGTGCTTTTATTGGGCATTTTTCACCACGAGATCTTTTTAGAAGAAGCCCAGCAACTGACCATTGCCCGCGACAGCAATTCCATCAGCGATGTATTCAGCAACATGCTCTACGAGGGACATGTAACTTTGTGGAACTCGGTACTGTTCTATCTCACGCATTACATTTCCGCCCGGCCCATTGCCATGCAGTTGTTTCATTCGCTGGTCATCATCAGCGCGGCTTTTGTGTTTTTAAGATATGCGCCGTTTAACCTCACAGTGAAAGCGCTGATGCTTTTTGGTTGTTATTTCCTGTTTGTTTACAGCATCATCAGCCGGAATTACGCACTGGGGATCTTGCTGCTCTTTATCTGCTGTATCCTGCTGGCCGAGCCGGAAAAGAACCTGGTCCGCATTGGCGTGGTGGTAGTGTTAATGTGCTTCACGCACCTTTTCTATGTTTTCGCCGCAACGGGAATATTTGCGTACCTGTTATTGTTTGTTGTTAAACGGAAAGATCTTTACCCGCGCTTCGCCATATTTACCGTCTTTTTTCTTTTTGGAGCGATAAGCGCGGTAATGCAGACCCTGCGCGTCCCGCCTGATAATGTGGTGAGTGTGGCTAAAGGATTATCATGGCTCGAGCCACGACGACTCGCGTTCGGTATGATCGGTTTTGCCAGGGGATTTATCAACGTACCGCCTGTTCGTCAGCGGTATTTTTGGGATATTCAGTATATACAGCATTTCCCGGTTTGGTTTGATATATTGCTGGCAGTGGTCCTTTTTGCTATTACTATATGGTTTGTTTTTAAAAGCAGGAAAGCGTTATTGTTTTACCTGTTGCCGGTTGTCATGCTTACGGCGTTCTTCGCTATGACGGGCCTGGCGGGCAGCCGGTATTTCGGCCTGTTTTTTATTTTTTTTATAGCGGCTATATGGCTGGCATATTATGACGGCGTGGCCATATTTCCGGCTGAAGATCGCGGGCCGATAAAGCAGTGGATGCCGCCGGCGTTTATCTATACCATTCTCGGCATGCAGCTTTTTGCCGGGATTTTTATGTACGTTGCCGATTGCAGAAAGCCATTTTCGGAAGCAAAGAACACGGTAAGTTTTATAAAAGAACACAATTTTGATAAGCTCCCCCTGGTGGTTGACGGTTACACCGCCGGACCATCGCTCAGCGCTTACCTGGGCCGGAAAGTTTATTACCTCGATATTGATCAGCCGGGTAGTTTTGTTGTTTGGAAGAAAACTTATCTTCCCTCGCCCCGGAAGCTTTTTGCAGAGGAAGTTGTATCATCTAATTATTTAAAGAACGTTAATCAATTTATTCTGATAACCAACCGGGAATATCTATTGCGTTCAAATGCTGTTTACCGGTTTGAGAAATTAGCAACGTTTGATAAGGCGCTGATAAAGGGCGAGAATTACGATGTGTACAGGGTGAGGAGGAGATAATGAATTGCCACGCGTTTGAGAATCCGTGATGGCATGTCTGTCGTGTTAGGTTACGCACCTACGGCGCGGAAAAATGGGCGGCCATGGGTCTACCAATATTGGGCGCCTACAGTGCCAGAGACACCATTGTATCTTTAATTAATAATATTTATCCTCTATGCTTATTGGTCCCATCGGGCCAAATATTGGTAGAAAAAGATCGCAAGTGCGTAACCTGGCACTCGTTCCCGTTATCCCCGCCGATTTACACCACCGCTTTCTTCACCTCATGAAAATCCTGCCCGGTGTTGATCTCCCAGATATTGGCTTTTGATTTTTCACCGTTAACAATATTCTCAACTGCGGCCATTGCCGTGAGCATGGAATGATCCTGGTTGTTGTATTTGTGCATACCGTTGCGGCCTATCAGGAACAAATTCTCTAACTGATTGGTAAAATCACTTACCACATTAAACTGCGCATACGCGCCGAAATAGGCAGGGTAGGTTTTCTGCATGCGGACAATGGTTTGATCCACCACATCGGCCCTGTCGATGATATTGATGCGGTGAAGCTCTTCGATCGCAAATTGGATAAACGCGTCATCAGACATGCACCATAGCTCATCACCTTCGTTGCAAAAATATTCCAGGCCTATCCAAACTTTATCGCCATCGGCCACCATGTAGGGCGACCAGTTATTAAAGATCTGCAACCGACCCACCTTTACATCTTTTTCCTGCACATAGATCCAGTTGTCGGCAACGTGGCCGCCGGTATCGGGTCCGTTAGTTATCTTCAGCTTATTCAACAACAAGCCAACAGTTATAAAATCGCGGTATTGCAGGTTCGTGGCTATATTCCGTACGGGCTCGGGTACATCATTGCCCATGGCGATGATGAGGTCTTTAACCGCCATGGTAGAGAAAAAATAATCGCCGGTAAGCACGCTTTTGGCGCCGGTACTGTTATCGGTATAAGTTAGTCCGCAAACCGAACCATTCGAAATGCCTATACCGGTAACATCACTGTTTTTAATAATTATGCCACCTTTTTCTTCCACTATCCCGGCAACGGTTTCCCACATTTGTCCCGGCCCGTATTTGGGGTAAAGAAATTGCTCTATCAGGCTGGTATCGGTATTTTTTTGGGCGATGGTTTGATCTTTCTTAAAGCCCTGCTTCAGCGCATGAAGCAATGCCCGCGAAACCGAAAGATCCTTTACCCGCTGTGCACCCCAGCCTGCGTCGATCTCGTTACAGGGCAGCCCCCAAACCTTCTCAGTATAGTCCTTAAAAAAAGTCTTGTAAAGCTCCTTCCCGAAACGGCTGATAAAAAAATCCTCCAGCGATCGGATGTTCTTTACCTTAAACAGCCTCACCCGCAAATAGCTGAAACCGATTTTCACTATGCGGACAAAACCTAGGTTGGCAATCGTCTTATTATTAAGCGCAATGGGATAATCGAAGAATTTCCCGAGAAAGAAAATGCGCGACAGGCGTTTCCTGACGAGCATCACCTGGTCAGTTTTATCCGGATCGGGGCCGTTGGCCGCAAGTGTTACCGTTTCTTTTTTGTTTTGGTAGGAGATGTCTGCTGTGAACCCGCCTGCCGAGGCCGAACCTTGCAGCGGCAGGATATTTTGCCACCAGCTCATCACCTTGTCCGATTTGGAAAAGAAGCGGTGCCCGCCAATATCCATGCGGTTGCCGTTATGAACGATGGTTTTAGAGAGCCCGCCAACATCGTTCGATTTTTCTATGATAATGGGCGTGATATCGGTTTTGGTCACCAATTCATAAGCGGCTGTTAAGCCGGCCGGACCAGCCCCAATAATTATCGCAGTTTTGCCCATATCAATAGCGCTGGCATCGATAGCAGCCGGCAGTTACCTGTATTACCTTTAATATGGCGGATGGGTTGCCTTCAGGTACCTCCGCATTAAATAAAAAAGCAGGCGCCATTTCCATGAGCCTGCTTTTTGGAGAGTTTGGTATGAATTAATTTGTCGCGCCGCCATTCACCAACAAATGCTGACCGTTTACGAATGATGACAGGTCGCTGGCGAAGAACTCGGCTACGTTGGCTACGTCTTCCACTTCGGCCAGGCGGCCCATCGGGTTGCTGTCTAACAATTGCTTCCTCAATGCAGGGTAGCTGCCCGCTTCGGCGAAGATGCCTGAATGATCTACAGCAAATGGAATGATACTGTTCACAGTAACGCCACGGTGACCAATTTCTTTTGAAAGGATATCAACCAGGTAGCGTGGGGTGGTTTTGCTGCCGCCGTAAACTGCCATTCCGGGTACAGGGAACGAAGTGGTTGAGGAAGCGATGTAAATGATGCGGCCGTTATCTTCAATATGTTTGGCAGCCTGCTGCATGGTGAAATAAGTTCCTTTGGTATTGATAGAAAATACACGGTCGAATTGCTCT